>JAHFSI010000009.1 GCA_023265835.1 Legionellales bacterium | reverse complement strand
CTTTTAATTCCATGCCTACCCAGTGTTCAAAACTACGGCCATATAAATCAGAGTTTCGATCCAGTGTTTTTGTCTGCGCTAAAGCATGGCAGACGCCTGTGTCAAATAGGTAAAACTTAGCAGTAGAAATCGCTTTGCGTTTTTTAGATTTTGCCCAAGGCGTTAACATAAAGCCAATGAGGGTGTCTTCTAAAATAGAATAATATTCACGAATGGTGGACGCGGGAACGCCTGTGTCGTTAGCAACCTGGGCGAAATTAAGCATTTGTCCATTTGAGAGAGCTGCAGTTGTTAGAAAGCGAGAAAATTGAGGTAATTTACGCACCAACCCCTCTGATTGAATTTCTTCGTATAAATACGTTTGGACATAAGCATGCAGTTCTTCAGCAGGATCTTCGCTGTTGTAAATAGCAGGCAGGCCGCCGAACCTTAAATATTTTTCAAGATTAAAGTGAGGTATTTCGCTGAAGCTCAATGGATATAGATGGGCAGTCCATGCACGTCCTGCCAATAAATTAGCGTGATTTTTTTTTAGCTTTCTTGCGCTGCTACCTGTGAGTAAAAAGCGATATTTTTTTTCTTCTATTAGGCGGTGTACTTCATCGAGGAGTTGAGGGGTTTTTTGAATTTCATCAATGACGATGTAGTTTGTTTTTTTATGCGCTAATTGTGCGTCTATCAGTGGCCCTAGGTCCCAGGGGGCAGATGCAAGCCGCAAATAGAGATCAGAACGTAATAAATTAAAGACGATGGCAGAGTCTTTGAGTTCTTCGTGGATTAAAAAACTTTTCCCTGTAGCCCGCGGTCCTAGCAAAAAGAAGGACTTTTTGTGCAGGAGAGGGAGCAGCTGGAGTTGTCGTTTAAAGTCGGGCATAACAACTATACTACCGTGTTTTATCCGGATAATCAACAACAGTATCGCTGTTTATCCGGATAAACAGCGATACTGTCGTTGATTATCCGGATAAACAGCGGTTTAGTTGTGGATTATCCAACATCATGTTGCTTTTATGGACATTTTATTGACATTTTGATACACTGCGAGCCTTGCTAACAAGTCGAGAGAGTTGAGCGTATGCCGAAATCCAATGATAATCAGAATGAACAAAAATCTGCAGAACCACAGAGTGAATGTGAGAGACTTGTAGATTCTTTTGATCAATCGATAACAATCATTAAAAACAGTGTGTTCGTACGCAACGATCCAGGCGCCCGCACTTTTTTAAGAGCTTTGGAACAATTGAAGTCCTCGATAAGGCGTCGTTATTCTGGGTCTATGGCTACAGAGGCTGAAAAAAAGAATATTGAGGATTTTGTTAGAAAATTTAATGAAGCTACTGCGGCTGTAATGAATGTTGGCAATATTGGTATTGATCAAGCGCAGGAAGCAATTGATGCTGCAATCGAAGCAGCCGCTAAATGTCAGCCAATAGAAGATCAAGTAAATAATAATGTGATATCGCCCGCTGCTTATGTGTTAGGTGGTTTGACAGGTTTTTTACTAGGCATTCCTTTAGGAGCTGTTGGCGGGGTAGGCTTGTTGATTGTTGGTGTAATATATGGATTTCTGGATGGGCAATTCCTGCCTAGCAGTCTTCTATTTTGGAAAGTGGCTTTTGTCGGTTCCGCCCTTGTAGGCGCAATGTATGGGGCATATTGGGGTGCAACCAACCTTGCACAAAGAGCGCAATCCGCATGGGACGATCTGTATAACTATTTAAATCCAAATAAATCTATTTATGAGACAGCACAACCGATTTTTTCCAATGGGTTATTTTTTAAAAATGACGCATGGAAGCAAAGAAAAGAAATTGCTAAAGAGGCTCGTCTTCCAGCGGTAATTGTTGATGAAGTTTTATCTTTTGTTGGTAGGGGGCAGATTAAATTTTAGCGTTTCGATTGGTCTCCCACAATAATGCATCGTCCGTTAATTATTACAATACCTTTAAAATATTTAAAACTAAGACTATCCAAAGAGAGGTAAGCATTTCATAAAGATTTTTGGCGGTATTACCATAGATGTATTTCAGATAAAAAGAATAATTTGTCAAAATTGGGTATTATTGCAAACTGGGTAGAGGCATACAAAGTAGAAAATAATAACGAAAATCCATTTGAAACATTAAAAATACAGAGGCGTACAAGTAAATCTTGTTTAGCTGGTTCGTTTTATTATTTATTTCAGCCAAAGGAAACAAATTCAATTCAGTTATTTAAAAACTTAGTAGGAATTACTGATGGATATGCAACTTACAAACTACAAGAAATTATAGATACAGGCGCAAATACAATACTATCAAGTAGTACTCGGTTACCGGTTAAAAGCGCCTAACAGTTATGCAGCATCTTGTACATCAATTTTTAATTTCAATCCATTGCGATTAATCAAATCTTGCAAACAGAGTCTGACAAATTGTTTAGGGGAGTATCCCAGCTTTTTAGCAAATATTGCTGCTACTTTTGGACTGATCGTTCGTCGATCATGCTCAATATCACATAGATATTGTCTGGATACACCTAATAATTCAGCAAATTCAACTTGAGACATTTCTTCACCTTGACGAATCGCTATTAATAACCCTGGTAGTGTTAGCTTACCTGCCAATTTTTCCATAAATTTCATTGCATCACTTTTGTTCTTAATAGTCATGTTTATTAACCTCCAGCAGCTTAACAATTTCAATTTTGTCTTGTTGATCTATTATGTAGATCGCTCGATAAGCCTTGCTTAGCCGAATCGATCTTTGCCCTGTTCTGTTTCCTTTCAATGGCTCATCATGATATCCGGATATTTTCCGCACTTCATGTAACCCTGCATCTTCAACATCATCAATCCATGCTTGCAATTTGCGCACAATATGTAGAGGCACTTTTAATAAATCACGTTTTGCCGGTTTTGTTAATATAGCTTTAAAAATATCCAAACTGATTTCCTTTTGCTAGCCTAATTGTACCCTATTTAGGGTACATATCAAGTAAAATTAGATAACAATTGTTTCAATCACACCGGGTTTGTATGAATGGTTCGCTGCAGACAGCCGGATAGCCAATCGATATGAACAATATCATCCGGATTCCCAATAATGGTATCTGGATGCTTGTGTAAATTGGCTAGCTTATTTTTAGGTTTGGCCATAACAAGCATGACCTCATGACCTTGTTGTTCAATATTCACGGGGGATCTCAGTTTTAATTACCTGATCGACAATTTTATATAAATGGGTTCTTATTGCAGTACCTGCAAAAAATCATTATACTCGGCCGGACTTTCGCAAGTGGGTCATTTCTTTGGAGAATTCTATATTGGCTGTTGCATTAACACAATCTGTCACGCGCACGATGCGCCGTATCATTTTTTATCAGGCGATGATAGTGACGGCGTTCGTGTTGGTGTTATTGACAGTCAAAGGCGTGAAAAGCGCGGGTTCTGCTTTAACGGGGGGCATGGCTTATTGGCTGCCGACATTGATTTTTACTTGCAGTGTGGCAACCTGTGCTGGCGCGCATCGAGTGAAGCGTTTTATGCTGACTTTTTTTGCTGGGGAAGTTTGTAAATTAGTGCTCTGCGGCATGTTATTCATCTTAGCCATTTTATATTTGCCTGTGCAGCTGGTTGATGCGGTCTTTGGACTGTTGGCAGCGATTGTAGCCTTTTGGGTGGCTTCTGTGGTTTGTCTTTGCAGGAGAGGCACATAATGAGCACAGCGCCCAATTATATTGAACACCATTTACAGCACCTTCAGTTGAATTTAACTAA
The DNA here is from genome assembly GCA_023265835.1 of Legionellales bacterium. Taxonomy (GTDB): domain Bacteria; phylum Pseudomonadota; class Gammaproteobacteria; order DSM-16500; family DSM-16500; genus UBA4722. The sequence goes on along the minus strand of JAHFSI010000009.1, from coordinate 45,177 downwards.
TTTTACCATTGGCAGCGGCGGATTTTGGACGCTTAATTTAGACACTTTTATTGTGGGGTTGATGACCGCAGTATTGATTGGCGCTGTCACTCGTTACGTGGCAGTCAATATGCAGGTGGGAAGACCTGGCCATTTGCAAAATGTGGTAGAGGTCGCGATTGGGTTTGTTGATCGCACAGTCCGTGAAACCTATCATGGGAAAAGCCAATTGATTGCGCCTTTGGCTTTGACGCTTTTTTTGTGGATATTTTTGATGAATACACTGGACTTGGTGCCGGTGGATTTTATACCATCTTTGCTGAGCATGGCGGGAGTTGAGCACTTTAAAATTGTGCCTACGGCAGATGTGAATATGACGTTTAGTATGTCTATCACCGTGTTTTTCTTGATTCTTTTTTATAATTTTACAGTAAAAGGATGGAAGCTGGGCAAAGAAGTGCTGACTTCGCCTTTTGGCCCTTGGTTATTTCCGGTGAATATTTTTTTCCGGTTATTAGAAGAATTCGTCAAGCCGTTCTCGTTAGCATTGCGACTTTTTGGCAATATGTTTGCAGGAGAGCTTATTTTTGTATTGATTGCTATGCTTCCGTGGTGGTCTCAGTGGCTGCCGGGTGGTATATGGGCCATTTTTCATATTTTAATTATTACGGTCCAAGCGTTTATTTTTATGATGCTAACGATTGTTTATCTTAGCATGGCGCATGATGTACATTAGTTTTTTAATTTAGGTTAGGGGAAATACAATGGTGGAAATCGCGAGTTTAGTGGCACAAGTACAAAGTTTTAAAGCAATTGCAGCAGGACTATTGATAGGCCTTGCATCGTTGGGAACGGCAATTGGCTTTGGCATTTTAGGTGGAAAATTTGTGGAAGGCGTTGCTCGTCAGCCAGAGTTATCGAATCTTTTAATGGTGCGCGTATTAATTATGTCTGCATTGGTCGATGCATTTGCCGTCATTTCTATCGTAATGGGGCTATTGTTATTTTTTGTCAATGGTACCTTTGTTTCTTACGTGGTAGAAATAGCTAAACAAGCCAGCGGGGCGTGAGGAATAGAGAATGGAGATTAATGCAACTTTAATCGGCCAGCTGATCACTTTTGCGATCTTAGTGTGGTTTATCATGAAATATGTTTGGCCGCCGATCACCAAAGCGATGCAAGAGCGTGAAAAAGTGATTGCAGCGGGCCTGGAAGCCGCTGAACGTGCTAAGCATGAGCTGGATGCAGCCCAGCATAAAGCATTATCTATCATTCACGATGCTAAACGTGATGCGACTCATGTCATTGAATCTGCCCATAAACGTTCCGCGCAAATTCTTGAGGATGCAAAAGAAACAGCGCGCGAAGAAGGCGAGCGCATTATTGCGCTGGCAAAAGATGAAATTGGACGTGAAGTGATTCAAGCAAAAACGGTTTTACGTAAACAATTATCAGAACTTGCCGTACAAGGGGCGGAGAAAATTATTAAACATAATTTAGATGCTTCTTTGCAAAAAACATTGTTAGATGAATTTGTGGCTGAACTCTAATGGCAAATAGGACGACGTTAGCAAGACCTTATGCAGCAGCAGCTTTCAGCGTTGCTTTACAAAAAAAAGCATTGGCCGCTTGGGACGATATGTTACAAAGCGCGGCCTTGTGGGCCGAGGACAAAAGGGTATGTCTTTTATTATCAGACCCTGCTGTGACCAAACAGAAGCTGGCTGATTTTTCTTGTAGTGTGTTGTCTTCGGTATTGGACACCGAAAAACGGAATTTTATCCGTTTATTAGCAGAAAAGAATAGGCTGCCTATTTTGCCGGATATTGCAAAATTGTTTACAGCTTATCGTGCAGAAGAGGAAAAAACAGTGACGGTGCAGGTGATATCTACTGTCATGTTAGACGAACCTTATAAACAAAAATTAGCGGCTGCTTTGGCCAAACGATGGCAGAAACAAGTTTCATTGCAATGTACGATTGATCCGTCTTTATTGGGTGGCATTATTGTTAAAGCAGGCGATGATGTTATTGATGGTTCTATCCGGGGCAAATTAAATCGATTATACGAATCTCTTTAAGGTAGTGAATTATGCAAACGCAATTGAGTCCAGTCGAAATCAGTGAGTTAATCAAAACACGTATTGCGCAATTTGATGTGAGTGCGGAAGTGCGGACGGAAGGCAGAATTGTCAGTATTAAAGACGGTATCGTGCGTATTTATGGTTTAGCGGCCGTCATGCAGGGGGAAACGATTGAGTTGCCGGGGAATACGTATGCGCTAGCACTCAATCTCGAACGTGATTATGTGGGTGCAGTCGTCTTAGGCAGCACAGACCATCTCTCTGAAGGCCAAATTGCAAAATGTACCGGACGCATTTTAGAAGTGCCGGTAGGCGAGGCGTTATTGGGCCGTGTGGTTGATGCGTTAGGAGTCCCTATTGATGGCAAAGGGCCTATCCATGCAACAGAGACCGCGCCTGTTGAAAAAGTGGCGCCGGGCGTTATCTTTCGTCAACCTGTTTCACAGCCGTTACAAACAGGACTCAAAGCGATTGATTCCATGGTACCTATTGGCCGTGGTCAGCGTGAATTAATCATTGGCGATAGACAAACAGGTAAAACGGCAGTTGCAATTGATACGATCATTAACCAGCGCGGTACAGGCGTGATCTGTGTCTATGTGGCGATCGGCCAAAAAGCATCTTCTATCGCTTCTGTGGTACGCAAGTTAGAAGAACAGGGTGCCATGAGTTATACCATTGTGGTGGCTGCGCCTGCCGCTACTGCCGCTGCGTTGCAATACATTGCGCCCTATGCAGGCTGTACGATGGGGGAATACTTCCGTGATCGCGGCCAAGATGCGTTGATTATTTACGATGATTTGACCAAACAAGCATGGGCCTATAGGCAAATTTCTTTATTATTGCGTCGTCCGCCTGGTCGTGAAGCCTATCCGGGTGATATTTTCTATTTGCATTCACGCTTATTAGAACGTGCATCGCGTGTCAATGCAGAGTATGTAGAAAAGTTGACACAGGGCAAAGTCAAAGGAAAGACAGGCTCATTGACAGCACTGCCTATCATTGAAACGCAAGCGGGTGACGTTTCTGCTTTCGTTTCCACGAACGTTATTTCGATTACCGATGGCCAAATTTTCTTGGAAACGGATTTATTCAACTCAGGCATACGCCCTGCGATCAACGCAGGTTTATCTGTTTCACGCGTGGGCGGTGCGGCACAAACTAAAATCATCAAGAAATTGGTGGGCGGTATTCGTATTGCATTGGCCCAATATCGTGAATTAGCGGCATTTTCGCAATTTTTGTCGGACTTAGATGATGCGACACGCAAACAATTAGAACGCGGCCAACGCATTACTGAAGTGATGAAACAAAAACAATATCATCCGCTTTCCGTGGCTGAAATGGCATTAATTCTTTACGCCGCCAGCGAAGGTTATCTTGATGATTTGCCGCTGATTAAGATCGCAGATTTTGAAGACGGTATTCTGGGGTTTGCGCGCGATAATTACGCTGATTTTATGGAAAAAGTTAATAAAACCGGTGATTACAGTAATGAAATCGTTGATACGTTGAAAACGATTATCACTGCATTTAAAGAAAATTATATATAAAGGCATGCGTCATGACGGTAGCGAAAGAGGTCCGCACTAAAATTCGGAGCATCAAAAATACGCAGAAAATTACGCGTGCCATGGGAATGGTGGCAGCGAGTAAAATGCGTAAGGCCCAGGACCGTATGCGCCGTGCGCAGCCATATGCTCGTAAAATTTTACAAGTCATTGGTCATTTGGCGAAGGGCCATCCCGAGTATCGTCATCCTTATTTACAAGAACGTGAAATAAAACGAGTTGGATTTATTGTAGTGACCACAGATCGAGGATTATGTGGCGGACTTAATTCGAACTTATTAAAGCACTCGCTGCAGCAAATTAAGCAATGGAAAGACAAAGGCGCAGAAATCAGTTTGTGTTTGGTGGGCACTAAAGGGGAAAACTTTTTCAAACGTATCGGCGGAAGAGTGCTGGCACATGCAGACCACTTAGGGGATGCGCCTAAGCTTGCAGATTTGGTGGGCATTGTAAAAGTCATGTTATCGGCTTATACAGACAATCAAATTGATGCATTGTTTTTATGTTCCAATGAATTTGTCAATACGATGAGACAAGAACCCACTGTGCAGCAAATGCTGCCTATTGTGCCTTCCACCGAGGTGCAACTAGAACATTATTGGGATTATATTTATGAGCCTGATAATGCAAAAGAATTGCTGGATATTTTGTTGAGTCGTTATATTGAATCACAGTTGTATCGCGGAGTGATTGAAAATATTGCGTGTGAACAAGCGGCCCGAATGATTGCGATGAATAATGCGACTGATAATGCGGATGAATTGATTAATGATTTGCAGTTGGTATATCACAAAGCACGGCAGGCGGCGATTACGCGAGAGTTAACTGAAATTGTTGCGGGCGCTGCGGTAGTATAGCAATCTGCATAGAATTGTAGAAATAGATAGAGGTAACCTAAATGAGCATGGCTACAAATACTGGTAAAGTGGTAGAAATCATCGGCGCAGTCGTCGACGTGGAATTTCCACAACACGCTGTTCCTAATATTTTTCATGCATTGAAGGTTGAAGAAAAAGAATTGGTGTTGGAAGTGCAGCAGCAATTAGGTGATGGCGTTGTCCGTACCATTGCAATGGGCACTACCGATGGATTGCAGCGCGGACTGAAAGTCGTTAATACGGGTGAACCTATCATGGTACCTGTCGGCCAGGAAACATTGGGACGCATTATGGATGTTTTAGGCGATCCTATTGATGAAGTCGGCCCTATTGCAACTAAAAAACGCCTCCCCATTCATCGTCCACCTCCCTCTTTTGCTGATCAAGCGGTGTCAGAAGAATTACTTGAAACAGGCATCAAAGTCATTGACTTGGTTTGCCCTTTCGCTAAGGGCGGTAAAGTAGGCTTGTTCGGCGGCGCAGGTGTGGGCAAAACCGTCAATATGTTAGAGCTGATACGTAACATTGCTATTGAACATAGCGGGTTTTCTGTCTTTGCAGGCGTGGGTGAAAGAACACGCGAAGGAAACGATTTTTATTTAGAAATGAAAGAATCCAAAGTATTGGATAAAGTATCGTTGGTTTATGGTCAAATGAATGAGCCACCTGGTAACCGTTTACGTGTTGCCTTGACGGGTTTGACGGTGGCGGAAAGTTTCCGTGACGAGGGCCGTGATGTCTTGCTTTTCATTGATAATATTTTCCGTTACACCTTAGCCGGTGTTGAAGTGTCTGCATTATTAGGCCGTATTCCTTCTGCAGTAGGCTATCAACCGACATTGGCCGAAGAAATGGGTTTATTGCAGGAACGTATTACCTCAACTAAAACAGGGTCTATTACTTCCGTGCAAGCAGTTTATGTACCGGCAGATGATTTAACAGATCCCTCTCCTGCCACGACTTTTGCACACCTGGATGCAACCGTCGTATTGTCCAGACAAATCGCGGAAATGGGTATTTATCCAGCCATTGATCCGTTGGATTCTACCAGTCGTCAGTTAGATCCCTTAGTGGTAGGCCAAGAGCATTATGATGTGGCGTTGGCCGTGCAGCATACGTTGCAACGTTATAAAGAACTCAAAGACATCATTGCTATTTTGGGCATGGATGAATTATCGGAAGAGGATCGTTTGACTGTTATGCGAGCGCGTAAAGTGCAGCGTTTCTTGTCACAGCCTTTCTTTGTTGCAGAAGTCTTTACGGGTGTGCCAGGACGTTATGTTCCTATAAAAGAAACAATTCGTGCATTTAAAGGCATTGTGGAAGGCGCTTATGACCATTTGCCTGAGCAGGCTTTTTATATGGTAGGCACGATTGAAGAAGCAATAGAAAAAGCGAAAACAATGAAGTAATAATTTATGGTAAATACGCGAGTGACATTACGTTTAGATATCGTCAGTGCTGAAGAGGCCATTTTTTCTGGTGAGGTGGAAATGGTCTTTGCGACGGGCATTATGGGCGAGTTAGGCATTGCGCCTGGTCATGCACCTTTGATTACGGCGCTCAAACCGGGGGACATTCGCGTTATTTTGCCTGATGCAAAAAAAGAAGAAGTATTTTATGTCAAAGGCGGTATGTTAGAAGTACAGCCTTTTGTTGTCACTGTGTTGGCCGATACTGTCGTACGTGCGCATGATATTGATGAAGCAGCAGCGCTCGAGGCCAAAGCCCGTGCAGAACAAGCATTAGCATCCACCGCTTCTGAAATTGATTTTGCTAAAGCAAGCGCTGAACTTGCAGAAGCTATCGCACAAATACGAGCAGTTCAGCGAATGAAAAAGCAATTAAAACAATAATAATAAAACAGTAAAATAATATGCTGCGTCGTTTTTTTTCATCTACATTGATTGTTAATGCGTTAAAGCCGGCAAAAACATCCTTCCGTCGATTGATTGCAAGAAACCTAAGCACAATCAGCCGGTCATCAGATTTAAAAGTATCGTCACCTCTTATTCATAACATAAGCAGCCAACGCCCATTTGACGAGCTCTTTCAATTTATAAAGAAAAATACGGTCATTCCCAATTTCTTATCTAATCTCTCCTCTGACCATCCAAAAGCACAAACATTGCTTACAGCTATTCAATCAGGCGATGCAAACGCTAAGATATTTCAAGATCCTGATTGTTATTTATATCTTCTTTATTTAATGAAAACAGAACCAGAACAAGATTTTTTTTGGCAATGCATTACAGTCTATGTTTATCTCATGGCGCGTATGCAATTCAGTGAACCACAAGCCATGAACCAGGAAAATGAAAAAACCCGATTTGTGCCAGATGCAACAATTGATGTGATGGTTAGACAAAATCAATTTACTAATGAAGGAGAAAAATTTATTGTTTTTTTACAACAACAGTTTAAAGATCTTAACTATTCTCTCGATCCTTCAGAGTTAAAAAAATTTATTTTAACTCTTCCACCGGTTGAACAATGGCTGATAAAAATTCCCTATGTTTATTCATGGAGCGTCCATAATTTTCAAAATAATGCCTCACTTCTGGAAGTAGTATTAGCCAATATTCCTTTCTGCCGATATGTGTTCGATCCAAATGGCAAAGGTCTTTTTTGGCTTCCTTCGTTTTCAGTCATCAATTATTTGCTGCAAAAAATATCGGATAAACCCATCAGGATGGTACCTATTTTGGGTTCGATAAATATTGGCACATTACGAAAAATGCATGAACAAGGAAAGCATCCCGTTGCATTGTCTGCCTTGCACGTCAAATCTAATGTGACTAATGTACATGGACGGCGATGCGGTTTTTTTCATGCGATTCTTCATGATCTCTTCCATACGATTGGAGGAAGCATGTTATTGCCTAGTGAAAGAGAAATGCTATTCAATTGCTTTATTCCCACATTAGAATCTTTATTTAAAATAGCAGAACAGCATAACGATAAAGAATTGATGGATAAGATTAAAAAAACGATAGAAAAAGCAGTAGATTTTAATTTATCAAACGTCTCAGAATTTTGTGGTGATGATAGGCTTATCCTTTATTGTTCCAGAGCATTCGGTAATAACAATGCTGAATCATTATATCCTTTTGGGAAAGTTGAATTTGAAAAAATAGGCGCGTCAGTAGAAGATAGGTTTTATTTTTTATTATTAAAGATGCAGCATGAGTTGCCAGAGGGAAAAGAAAAAAAATTCTGGGATGATATCATCCATCTTATTCCAATAGGCGAATATTATCGACAGGTCACTGTTATACATACTATCAAACAACTCGCTCGCCATGCATTACATCAGACCAACCATTTTTTTGTTAAACCGCCGTCAAAAGAAGCATCTCGATACGAAGAGCCAGAGATGGCCCTTGGTAATCAAATGAGAAGATCTAAATGAAGTTTCAAAGCAGCATTAATATTTAATAGTAACTACTCACCCTGTCATTGCGAGCGGGCATTGTTGCGTAATTCACTGCTTTTACGTGCCCGCGCCCGTGTGCGTGCCCGTGCCCGTCTTTTCTTAGCTTTTAAATAAGGCAAATATTCTTGATAAAAGCAAAGAAAAGACGGGCATGGGCACGCACACGGGCACGAAATATCAGTGAATTACGCAACAACGCCCGCTCGCAATGACGAGGGTAATAACAAGGGCGATTTGCAACCATTAACATTGAAAAATATAGTTGAATTACAGCCATAAATATAATAAAATATACCTGATTTACAACCTTACAAGACATTAACTATATGAAAAGAATGATTTTTTATTATTTACGAGCTTGGATCCAGGATTCAAATCGAAAGCCATTGATATTAAGGGGCGCTCGGCAAGTAGGCAAAACTCATAGCATTCGCGAATTGGGTAAGTTATTTGAAAATCTGGTTGAAGTTAATTTTGAAGAATTAACAGAAGCAGGTGCAATTTTTGAAAAAGACTTGAATGTCGACAGAATAGTAAGAGATCTCACTATTTTGACTGGTAAAAAAATTATTCCTGGAAAAACATTATTGTTTTTAGATGAAGCGCAGGAAGCTCCCAGATCGCTTATAGCGTTGCGTTATTTTTATGAAAAAATGCCAGATCTCCATGTTATAGCCGCGGGTTCGTTGTTAGACTTTGCGATTGAACAAGTGGGAGTTCCTGTGGGAAGGGTGCAATTTTTATATCAGCACCCGATGTCATTTATTGAGTTTTTATTAGCGATAGATGAAAAAATACTGGCACGCGAAATATTAAATATTTCATTTAATAATCCATTTGATGAGGTCATTCATAGTAAAGCACTTAATTTGCTAGGTGAATATATTGCAATTGGGGGCATGCCACAAGCTGTAAAGTCTTGGGTAAAATCGAATGATATCTCGGAATGCGCAAAAGTTCATGAAATAATAACTTCTGCTTATATTCAAGATTTTCAAAAGTATGCTAAAAAATTTCAATTGAAATATATAGAGTCAATTTTTAATAAAATTCCTCATTTGATTGGGAAAACTATAAAATATACTTATTTTTCTAATGAATACCGTAAAAGAGAACTTGAGCCTTGTCTTGATTCATTAATCAAGGCAAACGTAACTCATAAAGTAATACAAACTTCAGGGAATGGTATACCCTTAGGAGCTGAGAGCAATTTAGAAAAATTTAAATTAATTTTTCTTGATATTGCGCTTGTTCAAAATATGCTTGGACTTGATGTGAAAAAATGGTTTTTAGATCCTGACGTTGAGTTTATTAATAAAGGAAATTTAATTGAGTCTTTTATCGGACAAGAAATGCTTGCGTATCATGATCCGCATCGTTTGCCTTATTTATATTATTGGCAACAGGAGTCGCGGATAAGCCAAGCTGAAATTGATTATGTGATGGCTATCGATAACAAAGTGATACCAATTGAAGTAAAAAGCGGCGAAGGAAGAAGTTTAAAAAGCTTGCATACTTTTTTAAAAACACACTCATCTTCTTACGGCATACGTTTTTCAGTGCACAATTATTCTATATTTGATAACATATATTCTTATCCTCTCTATGCAGCTGTTTCGGTTTTATGCCAGGATAAAAAAGCATTAATAAGCTTGTTTGAGAGTATCAATTGAGTATAGAGTTAAAAACTCTTCTTAGATAACGTTTATCAAGACAAATATTATATTTATAGTAAATTTTTCAGAATTCTCTGAATATCCATAAAAAAGGACATCTATTATGCTGAATAGGCTGACCCGTTTTGCGCAAGACCATAAAAAATCGTTATTAGAATCCACTCCATTTATAGGTTGGAACCATTTTGATGTTGTCACTCGGCTGCCAAGAGATCGCTTTATTCAATATGCACTACAAAATTCTAACTCAGAAGAATTCAGAAATTTATTAGCACCAGAAATTGCTACTGCTGCTTATTATACAATGTTATATTTGGCGGATAAAAAAAACAGAAATTTACATGAAGCTAACAGTCAACACACTGAAAACAAGGACATTGTCTTAGAAATAAAATCAATTTCTACACCAAATTCAGCTTGGGATTTGCTCGAACAACGTGTTGTTCCAAACATGCTGCCTATTAAAATGGCTAGCCGAAATAATTTAATTGCGGTAGCCAATGATGTAGTGAAAAACTACGCTAAAGCATTTGATCGGCCAGAGGTTAAAGAGTTTAAAGAATTATATAATACTTTTTCGCAGCTACGTACTTACTTTTTGCAAGGGAAAAAAACTTTATTTGATGCATGCAGCACTGAGCCTGTTTACAGAGAATATGTACAATATTATTATGGACAAGAAGGCTGGTTTACCTGTTACCATCCTAAAGTACCCGAACCATTTCCAGCAGAAGAACAAAACAAGAATACTTCAATGATCGATATTGCTGCACGATTTCTACAAACTCAAATTATTATTTTATTAGAAAACGGCGAATATTCCACCGAATTTGCGATTAAGCAAGGTTGGTTTCGTAATCAAACTTCTGTTACGTATGAAATACTCTCTCCGGAATATAAGTTTTATTGCACTAAAAAACTCTCAAAATATGCTAGGCCAATTCGGAAGATTGGCTACGATGGAGTTCATTTTGTAAAATTAGAGAAAGCACTTGAAACGCAACGCTCTGATCACCATCACATTTATCTTTCTGGCATATTACCTAATGGAGTAGAACTCACTTTTACAGAAGAACAAGTAGATGGCAGTGAAGGCAATTGTGCATTCAATGCACTTCAAACAACTCGTACTCAAGTTGTAAGATGCCTTATGGCTTTAATGGACAGAGTAGAAATGCGTGAGAAACTAGCGCCAGAAATTCAACAGGCTTTAACTTTGAATGTTGCCGGGAGATCAGAATGGCAACCTGCATCATCCAAATTACGACTTGAATGGCGTGCATTAGTACAAGCAAGAATTGAAGAAGAAATTAAAATGGATAACTTGAAGCGTACGCTGCGTGATGATTTTCCACAATGGATCCCAGAAGCAAATACCAATCAAGACACCCAACTTATAAGTTTGAAAAACTATATCAGTGCACGAGACCCTCAAACAAGACACACAATGCAAGCAGTAGATAATATAAAAGAACAAGAGCGAGCATCTTTTAATGCTCATAAAAAAATAATCGATTATTGTGCGCGTCTTGAAATTGCACAGGAATATGTAAAGGGGTTTACGGATAGAGAAAAAAGAGGCAAGCATTTGTGGTTAGGTTATTATAGTGCTGCACTTTATGCGGAACATAATCTCATCAGTCTTTATATCTGGCGAAAAAAATCATCATCACATCAAAAACTAGAGCTTGCGTTTTATCCTTCAAATGCATCGCATCCAAAAGTAGTTCATATGTTGCATACTGGCAGCTATAATCATTTTAATTTATTAAAAGAGAGAAATGAGCTGAAAGAGGATCACTTAAATGAAATGTCACAACAGCATGGCTCAGTTAGTTTAAATTTTTTTAGGATAAATCCTGTTAATATTACTGATCCATTATATCCTAAATTAACGTGGTCCACTAAAGGATATGCTCTTGTATATATTTGGAAGGCGTGTAAAAAAAATAATGTTAAATTCGGTCATGTGAGTATGCAACTCTTTGCTGAAGATAATGAACTTATTGAATGGGAAGATGGTGGATATATTAGTGTATATCCTGCCAATCTATTAGAAGATAGGGAGAAAAAAATTGTATATCATCAGAGTATTGATGAAGACCGCAATGATGAGGGGCCTATATGCGATCTTACATTTAAAGTAATAAATATTCATATCGACGCAATTGCTAGTGCTTTTAAAAAAATGCGAGCATCTGGCAAGCTAAAATGGTCCCTAGATGCATCAGGTTGTTTTAAAAACCGAAATACGGTCAATTGCTGCGGACTGGTGCTTGATTTATTGATTAATTACGGCGGATTGTCTGCAGACAATATTAAGAGACAAGGACTTTTTTCTTGTCCTTTTGAACATATTTTCGATAGCGATCAGCATGAGCCTTATTATAGAGCAAAAAATATTATGTGTGCTGTATCAAATAAGCATGATTTTTTTGAAGGCATTTTTAACTTTTTAAAAGAACTTGCAGCAATGATAATACTCTATGCAATGATAAAAGGAATTATTTCTTCTGACATCGAAGCAAATTATATTCCACTGCGTATTTTAGATGGGATATTATTATTTTGGCTCATATTTGCAAGAATATCTCCTATATTGTCTCGTTGTGTTTCTACATTGTTTGCACATACTGCTTTTTCTCCGCAAGATGCCTATTTTTTATTGCTTTTTCTGTCTAATCGGTCTAATTTATCAAAACCCATAAAAGTCAGCCTGATAGATAAGTATACTGCAGCGGCTGAGTGTAAATACAGATCAGATGAACCAGATGAACCAGATGAACCAGATGAACCAACAAACGTTTGTCTATGTTGTTTCTCAATAATTTGTAAATGTATACGCGCTTCTTACAGCATATATCGATTTTTTAAAAGAGAAGAAGAGCATAAGATGTTGATCAATGCAGAAAACGCTTCACCAGAATCTGTGAGAAGGCAATATAATACTTTGTAACCGTCCATGGGGGGTGCTAGACTTGCAGAAAAACTGAAGTTTGCCGCTTAGTATCGTGAACGTTTACAATACTTTTGATGGGCATCAGACACAGACCAAAGAAGAATTTGAAACGTAGGGTAATATTGAAAAAAAATCGGACGGGCTGCGCTCTCCTTCCACTGACAGATAGTTAAGTATAATCCTTATGATAAATAGAGAAAATGTTAACCATAGCTTAATCAATCCAAAAAATAAAATTGCACCCGAATCTTGGATCATTTCCATAGTTAACCTCCTGAATGAGAATTGCTTTTTCATTGTTATTGAAGGCATAAAAAAGTATTATAACAGCAACGGCCACTTCCAATTTTATGAGTATTTTTCTAAAAATTATCAAATAATAACAGAAAAAGCTCAATCTTCCTTTAAAATCATAAAAATAGAAGCACCTCAGCAAACTTTATCAGATAGCGAAATTAAAAATCTTCCCTCTGCTTCTATGCACATAGCTCCTTCTTTGGCGGAAGAAATTATGAGTTTCCTTGAAAAAATACAACAACAATTGCTTGCTTCTCCAAATAATTGTCCTTCCTATGATTTGCCGTCCGATATTTTTCAAAGTGTCTGTCTTGCAAATTTAGAGGATTCAGATCCAATTGATAATGAGTATTTGGCGCACAGAAATGACAGATATTTATCATTTGCAGAGATTTTAAATGATTGCAAAGAGATATTATTTCTATTCGGTTATAGCTATCGCATTGTACAGCCCACTTACTCGTCAGACATTCAAATGAATAATATGTTTCAGCCTTACAAAAATATCTGGGAAGATATAACAAATGTAATGAAACCTTATGCTTCGCAAGAAGAAACAAATATTGATTTATTGCAACCCTTATATGGTGTTATGCACCTGCTGTTAGGTGTTGGTGGTTTTTTTTGGGGAATGACAACATTTTTTTTTCTCCTTCTTGTTGGATGTATAGAATTGGATGCAAATCTTTTTAAACAACACGCTGCTTATCCTCTATCTTGGATGGTAGAAGGAGTAGGCAATGTGTTGTATGGCGGTTTACAAATACTAACTTCACCATTTTTATATTTTATTAAATGGCCTATCCGCAATTCTAAGCCCTTTTCGCCCCATGCAGAAGAAACAGATACAAAAGAACGGGTTATGACAACAGTTGCTATTCTTAAAAAGATAAAACACAATTTAAATGATCCAAATGCTAATCAACAGACAATTCATCAAGATTGTCATACTGTTTGTAATTTACTTACTGAAATTGATTTAGGTCCTGAAAAATTTAATTATCAACTTAGCTCTTACGGCAGTTCTTATACAAATCCGAACTATCAATCATCATTTTTTAAAAATGCAGAAAAAACGCAAAATATTACGCAGAGTGCTGTTGCACAAGAATTAATAAAACAATCGATAAAGCATGCTAAAAACATACCAGATATGACTCTATGGATGCGAGCAAATCAGATTTTATGCAATAAGCCATTGCCTTCTTTACAAGATATTGAAGAAGTGGGATGTTATTTAGACACTCTTATTCATAATAATAAATTATAGGATATCTTATGTATACACGAAGAAGCGTCATTAATCAAAAAAATGAAATTTCACCTGAATCTTGGATTGTTTATTTGCTAAATATAGTTGATGGAATAACTGGGCCCTATTTGCCTGATAACGGCCATTCTGTGATTGTTGTTGAAGGGATAAAAAAAATATATACGGGTGGTTATTTTTCTCGATATCAAGATATTGTAAGACGTTATGAAATAGACAATGTTATCTCAAGAGAGAAGCCGCATCGACTTTGGCTATTATCAGAAGGAGCTTCATGTGAAATGATACCTCAAGATGTTGTGGTTTTAAAAAAGCAAGGATTACGAATAACCGCACAATGGAAAAAATATCACCAAAAAACTGTTGGAGAAACGGGTGCAGAAGAAGATTTGGAAAATCTCAGTTATACCTTAATAAAAGATGAGCAAGAATTGCTTTCGAATGATACATTGCTCCAATGGTTCCCTGAAGGAAAAGAGAATTTTTTTGAAATCAATCGATATCCTATTACTGTTCCAGGGCGTTTATTACTTTGTAAAACTGAAAATGAAAATTGCGATCTTCCTGATGAACGCACTTTGCTGCTTAGACTTACAAAAAGCAGTTTTTTTATTTCTCAGAAAAAAAGTGGACATATTATAACGAAACCTATTGTCTTAAAAGATGAGATTACGCAATTCATATATTCGCTAGATATCAAAGAGAATCCTCAAGAACTAGACTGGAGGCAACCTCAGCATCAATTAATCATGAATGATATTTTTGCATATTGTTTCAATATATACACAAATAAAAATGAAGTAGATAGAATGGCAGAGCTTTTCAATTGTCAGTTACTAGTTCCAAATATTCAAGATCATGCTTTTATAAATCAAAAACGTTTTATTTCTAAAATAGGGATGTATAAAGATCTTGAGATTGAAGAGGTAAAAAAATTGTTTCATTATTCCTCTCGTCATTGGCCTGCTTCTCCATCTAAAGTAAGAGACATGAAAGTTGCCATAAAAAATGATGCTGCCCATTGTGAGCGGGCGCAACGAGGAGAGTGTGAATATCTTCCTTATCAAGTGGTCGGCACTCAACATTTTTTAACAGAAGAAAAAGAAGGCCATAATTGCACGAGTTGGTGCATAGAAAAATTAAAAATAATTGGAGCCGATCTTCGCCATGCTAAATCAAAGCCTAAAACATCAACAAAATCGGATATCAATCCTCTTTCTAGATGTGTGCTGCTTTAAATTTTAAGAGGTCAGAGCCGGCGGTAATTCCGGCCCTGAGACACACTAGCCTTCCTTAAAAAGTAACAGCTCACCCCCACTTCGCTAGCAGAATTCCTCATCTTGCCTTGATGAGGAACTTTGAAAATTTAGCGGAGCTCAGCTATTACAAAAATTTATCATGACTGACGACATCCAGGCGTTTCCCATCCAGAAGCAGGGGGGCGTGGACGTGCGGGCGGTATTACTATTTTATTTTGCGCTTCTGCTGGCTGAAAGAATTGTTGAGTTGGAGATGATGTACTTGTTGTCGCTGTACTTTCTGCTCGAACAGCGTTGGCAGGGCCCGCAGAAATTGATGATGAGCTGCTTGAACTGCTACTTGAACTAGTGGAACTACTCAAACTACTCGAACTACTGGGATAAGTGCCCGGGCTTGAATTATTCAATTTTTGTTGTAATTTTTCAGCTCGCTCATTTAAATCTATTTCTCTTAATTCAATTGCAAGTAATATACCTTTCATATCGTCAGACTTTGCTTTCAAAATGGTTAAAAGTCCTGGATTTATTTTTTGAATAAGATCTTGCATGACAGTCCTAAGTGTATGATTGGGCTGTAGTAGTGTGTGAGCAAAAATCTCACCTGTTAGGGGGCTTATTCGTTTCCCCTTATCAAGCCATTGCTGAATAGCTGCTCTTTCATAACTATATCCATCAGCAGCCATCCATGGATCACGCATTAATTCAAGTGTAATTGGGCAATAACAGTCATGAGGAATTGGAATATGAAATTCATTTTCTACATAATTAGCAACAAGAGCAGTAGTAGTCGATACTGCAGAGTCTTTTTTTTCTTCAGCTTGTTTAACAGGATTTTCTGGTTGGCGTAGCATAATTTAATCTCCCTTTCATTTAGTACATTTAAAAAATGGCGTTAATTGAATGGTCCCTACCATCTTTAATTCGGCTTCAAAAGAGCCCAAAATGAATGGGGTATTAAATTAACTCATTCAAAACATAAGGATGGAGGAACCAAAATGAATATTAAAGTATTAGGTATTGATATTGCAAAGAATGTTTTTGAGTTGCATGGTGTAGATGAAAAAGGACAAGTTGTTCTTAAAAAAAGCATAAGACGAGAGAAATTAAGTGCTTTCATTAACAACGTTCTTCAGGAGGAAAGCAAACTTTGCTGGGGATAAGTAAACGAGGAGACCGATATTTACGTTGTTTATTGGCTACGGTCAAGCTTTTCCGCTGTTAGTGTCACTTTCTTTTTGGTTGCCCCTGAAGATGTAAGCGCGTCTCTGTCATATGCATCAAGCGAGAACCAGGTATCAGCGAACAACGTCACTAGTTCCAACACGCTGTCACTATCAACCGCGGCTCCTGCAGCAATGCTTTTAACATCAGACACGGCCTTGCTCTTCACTTTTCTAATGCGTACATTATCATTTACGATATATCTTCTTAGCACGGATTGTGGCAATTGATAAACTTGCCCTTGCTCTGAAATACAGAAGATAGGGCTGTTCGTTTTAGTACGGTGCGTTTTCGTGTGTGCCGACATAATATACCTCTATTCTGCGTTGTGATTTATTGAGTTGCAGCATATAGCATGAAAAAGCTATATAGCAATATTTGCTATATTAATTTATTCTTCTAATGCTTGATAAGCTTGTTTAGGACTGGACTATTGACAAACCATTGACCAAAAACTTGACTGGTCATTGTTTCACCTGTATAGTGCCTGGTCTCATAATTTATAGTCAAAATTGGTATACCCTATGAATCCACGACGAGATGAAAGAATTCCACTTCAAGATGTTATTAATGCACTTATCAATAATAACTCGACAATGAAAAGATTGGATTTTGCATCTATTCTAATGAATCCTTCCCTACGGGTTGATGTTGATGGAGATGCTCATACAGTTTCAAATATGGGAGATGAAGAGCTACTGCGCCTTGCTGAGGCTATAATGCAAAATACCACATTGGAAATTGTTACCCTTTGGGGTGTTGATGATTCTAGATATTTTTTGTCACGATGGACTCAAATTGGCTCAGAAGCGATTGGAAATGCACTGAAAAATCATCCCACGCTCAAACTCGTCTACCTCTCAATGAAAATATATCGCATTGAAGATAAGGCATCTCGATTTGGATTTTTGAAATGCCTAACAGGCAATGCAAAAATTGAAACTTTACATATAAATCTTTCAACTTCTCTTCCCGTTCAAAACCCCAATGATCGATTTGCATCTCTTCGTTGGCGTAATATACCTGAGGTACTAAACGAAATAGGTGAAAATTTATTAGAGTCAGAAAATCATGGCCTTAAACAAATTTATATTGAAGGCACTTCCTTTGGATATGCTTCTTCTCGTGATGATTATATTTCATCTGCTCCTGTTGCTTTAACTTCATTTGCAACAGCACTGGCTCTTCATAAGTCTCTTGAGACTATTGATTTTATATACTTACCATTAGGAGATGCCGGTACCAATGAAATCACTCAGGCTCTCCTTGGAAAAACCGATGTTCCTGAATCGAAAAATGAAACTTTATTAAAATTAACAGAAATTAAATTTCATGTTTGCAGCATTCGAGATGCTGTGGATGGCGTTATTGCAGTAGCTATTAGTAGCCCTAATCTTTCTAACCTTGGTCTAGCTAATAATCATCTAAGAGAAGATGCCGCAATTAAAATTATAGATAGCTTACCGAAATTACCAAAATTAACCTGCCTTAAGTTAGATAATATAAGAATGAGTAAGCGTGTTCTGAGCCATTTAGTTGACACTTATATGCAATATAATTTAAAAATTGTAGAGCTAAGTCTTGGTAGTAATCCTGTTGCAGTAATGGATCCTTCTATGGAATTGCTGCAAAAACTTATTAGAGGGAATGAGCACCTAAAAATTTTAAAGTTACATTTTTCAGATCTTAATGGTCAACAATTTGAGATGATATCACCTACTTTGATGGATCCAAACCAATGTCAACTGGAACGATTGAGCCTCGGCGTGAACCAACCCTTTAGTTTGAAAAATTATAACAGGTGCATCAACATTCTCTATAATAACGAATATTTATGCAACTTATCACTGCCGCGATATAGTGCGGAACTTCTGGTTGCTTGTGATATTAATGTTCAGAAAAAATATTTACGTGCGTGGGATAGTTTTATTAATATCGCGCTTATATTTTTCAATTGGTGCTTTTCAAGAAACAAAAATGATCGCTGTAAATTACCCATTGATGCGATAACTCTTCTCTTACTATTTTTAGGTCCACGGACCCCTAGAGCAAGAATCGAAAGTGTAGATCTTTGCATTGACCTTGTTAAAACAAATATGGAAGAGCGAGTAAGATTAATAGAATGCAATGAATATAATCCAGAAACTGATCTTGTGAAAGACGATAAAAACGGCAATAAACAAATAATCACTTCGAAATGGTGGTCGCATACTCTTGCTGAAGAGCAGCCCACAAAAGAGCAAAAGGAGAAATCTCAAACTCAAGAAGAAAAAAAATCAACGCCTCGCCTTTTGTTTTTAGCAAGAGATATTATTACCCCTAATCTGATGAAGTTGCCTGACATCA
Organism: Legionellales bacterium; assembly: GCA_023265835.1. Classification (GTDB taxonomy): domain Bacteria; phylum Pseudomonadota; class Gammaproteobacteria; order DSM-16500; family DSM-16500; genus UBA4722. Next base: position 26,201 of record JAHFSI010000009.1, on the reverse strand, counting down.
CCGATACATTACGTCCTTATCTATCATCTGCTCAAAGCGAAATTTCACAGGATGGAACTAAAAATATTTTAATTGACCTATCGAATTTACCTCCAGGAAGGCAAAAATATATACAAGATGTTTTTTTTCGACTATTCAGATTGATGTTGGATCGTCATTATCATGCTATTCCAGAAAATAATCTTGATGAAAATGGAACATTAAGGATTAAGGGGATTGGATTAAATGCGATAAAAAGGACAATTACTGAAGCAAATGAACCAGTAGTTGCAGAGAATACATGTACTTGCTCGCTTTTTTTAAAAATGCTTTCATCAATTGCAATAGTGAGTGGTATCTTACTGTTAGCCTTGTTACATACTCCCATTGGACTTGCTGTAGGTGTTACAAGTTTGTTCGCTGGAGGTCTTACATTATTTTTGGCTGGCAGAGAGAGAAAACATGAAGCAGCGACGATGACGGCCCATCTCGTTGTTCCTCAACTCAATTAACCATAATGTTGCGGATTTGAAATTACTCAACACCCAACACCTCCACCCTTTGAAACGCACGCGGCAATTTATTTCCTCGTTTGCCTCGTTCACCAAGATAATGCTGCCAATCTTTTGGCTTGAGTTTTAATTGTTTTTTACCGGACGTAATCACTAATAGTTGGTTTTCAGACAAAATAGCGAGATCAGCGATAAATTCTTCTCGTGTTAAAATGCGTTTGCCTGGAACATTCAGAATCTTATTGCCTTTGCCTTTAGTCAACTCAGGCAGTTCTTTTAAAGGAAAAATTAGCAACTGGCCTGTGTTGGTTGCTGCAGCAATAAAATCAGTCTCATTATTTATTAATCGAGGCTGTAAGGCTTTTGCGCCATTGGGTAAATTCAACGCGGCTTTGCCGGCGCGATTTTTTCCGTATAAATCGGCCAATTTCGCGATAAAACCATAACCTGCATCGGAGGCTAAAAGATATTTTTGATTTTCATCGCCCAGCATAACACCGACAAATTGCGCATTGGCGGTTGGATTTAAACGGCCTGTCAGCGGCTCTCCTTGGCCGCGCGCAGAAGGCAGTGTGTGAGCGGGCAAAGAATAAACACGGCCGATAGAATCTAAGAACACGGCCAATTGATTGCTGCGTCCTTTGGCCATTGCTAAAAAAGCATCGCCTGCTTTATAACTTAAATGCGTTGGGTCTATCTCATGGCCTTTGGCTGCGCGTATCCAGCCCATGTTAGAAAGGACTACGGTAACCGGTTCCGTCGGTAAAATTTCCGCTTCATCGATTGCTTGCGCTTCTTTACGTGTCACCAGCGGAGAGCGGCGTTTGTCGCCAAATTTTTCACTGTCTGCCTGAAGCTCTTTACGAATTAATTTTTTGAGACGTGCATTGGATGCGAGTAATTGTTCGATTTCTTCTTGTTCTTCGGCTAATTTTTTTTGTTCATTTTTGATTTGCATTTCTTCCAAGCGTGCTAAATGCCGCAATTTGATGTCTAAAATGGCTTCGGCTTGAATTTCCGTCAATTTAAAACGTTTCATCAACTGCACTTTGGGTTCATCTTCCTGGCGAATAATGCGGATCACTTCATCAAGGTTTAAATAAGCAATTAACAAGCCCGCTAAAATATGCAACCGTTCTTTCACGATATCTAATCGATATTGTAAACGTCTTTTGACGGTGGTAAGACGATATTCAAGCCATTCGGTTAAAATAGCGAGCAGCCCTTTTACTTGGGGTTTGCCATTTAGCCCAATCATATTTAAATTAACACGATAACTGCGTTCTAATTCAGTTGTGGCGAACAAGTGGGCCATTAACATTTCTATGTCTACACGATTTGAACGAGGAACGATGACTAAGCGCGTCGGATTTTCATGGTCTGATTCATCACGTAAATCAGCCACTAACGGCAATTTTTTATTTTGCATTTGTTCGGCAATTTGCGTCAAAATTTTTGCGCCGGATACTTGATGCGGCAATGCGGTAATAATAATTTCATCGTTTTCTACCGTATAAACCGCCCGCATACGCAACGAGCCATTCCCTGTGCGATACATTTCTTCAATTTCTTTTCGCGGCGTAATAATTTCACCTTCAGTTGGAAAATCAGGTGCATGAACATGTTCCATGATTTCTTTTAGCGTGGCGTGAGGATGGTCTAACAAATGCAGTAAAGCATTGACGACTTCTTTTAAATTATGCGGCGGAATGTCCGTTGCCATGCCGACTGCGATACCTGTGGTGCCATTTAATAACAAGTTAGGCAAACGCGCAGGCAAAAGAGCGGGTTCTTGCAATGTACCGTCAAAATTAGGCAGCCAATCGACTGTTCCATCGCCGACTTCACTCAGCAGCGCTTCTGCATAAGGCGATAAACGTGATTCCGTATAACGCATAGCAGCAAATGATTTAGGATCATCCGGCGACCCCCAGTTTCCTTGTCCTTCTACCAAAGGATAGCGATACGAAAACGGCTGTGCCATCAGCACCATCGCTTCGTAACAAGCTACCTCACCATGCGGATGGAATTTACCTAACACATCACCCACTGTGCGCGCTGATTTTTTAAATTTAGCCGTTGCTTTTAAGCCCAATTCTGACATGGCGTAAACGATACGCCGCTGCACAGGCTTTAAACCATCGCCAATATGCGGCAACGCGCGGTCCAAAATGACATACATGGAATAATCAAGATACGCTTTTTCAGCAAACTCGCTTAATGGAACATGTTCAACATTATTCGTATTCATTTTATAGAACCTCTGCTATATGGCCCTTGCTTTCCAGCCAATTTTTACGATCTTGCGCTCGTTTTTTTGCAAGCAGCATATCGAGCATTTTATCGGTTTTGTCATGGGGCGCTATGGTAAGTTGTACTAAGCGGCGCGTGTTAGGGTCCATCGTCGTTTCACGTAATTGTAATGGGTTCATTTCTCCAAGGCCCTTGAAACGGATGGTATTCACCTTTCCTTTTTTGTTTTCGGCCGCAATACGGTCTAGTATGCCTTGTTTTTCCGCGGCATCGAGTGCGTAATACACTTCTTTGCCATGGTCTATGCGATACAACGGCGGCATAGCAATGTAGACATGCCCTGCCGCAACTAAAGGTCGAAAATGCTTTAAAAATAGAGCGCAAAGCAATGCTGCAATATGTGAACCATCTGAATCCGCATCGGCCAGTATGCAGACTTTACCATAACGCAGCTGACCCAAATCCGCTGCGCCAGGTTCTATGCCTAATGCAACAGAAATATCATGCACTTCTTGCGATGCTAACACCTGTTGGGGCTCGACTTCCCAGGTATTTAATATTTTTCCGCGTAAAGGCATGACCGCTTGAAATTCTCTATTTCGAGCCTGTTTTGCAGAACCGCCTGCTGAATCACCTTCTACTAAAAATAATTCAGTGCGTCTAAAATCTTGTTCAGAACAATCCACCAATTTTCCTGGCAGCGCAGGGCCGCTAGTCACTTTTTTACGAACAACAGTTTGGGCTGCTTTCATACGGCGTTGAGCGTTTTCAATTGCAAGCGCAGCCAGTGCTTCACCGAAACTGACATTTTGATTTAGCCAGAGACTAAATGCATCTTTGACAACGCCTGAGACAAAGCTTGCGCATTCACGCGAAGACAAACGTTCTTTGGTTTGTCCGGAAAATTGCGGATCATGTAATTTAACAGAAAGCACATGCGCACATTTGTCCCAGACATCTTCGGGTGCTAATTTAATGCCGCGCGGCAGCAAATTACGGAACTCGCAAAAATCTCGCAGTGCTTCCAACAAACCTAATCGAAAGCCATTGACGTGTGTGCCGCCTTGCGGTGTAGGAATTAAATTAACATAACTTTCACTGAGTATGTCATTGGTATCCGGCAGCCAAATCGCAGCCCAATCGACGGTTTCTTGATTGCCTGCGAAAGAACCGATAAAGGGTTCGTCAGGTATACGTTCAATGTTCCCTATCGATTCCATGAGATAATGGCTTAGTCCTGCTTCATAATGCCATTCATCTGTTTCTTTAGTATTTTCATCATGAAAAGAAACATGTAATCCAGGACACAATACTGCTTTGGCGCGTAAATTATATTTGAGTTTAGCAACGGCAAATTTCACTGTATCAAAATATTTTTCCTCAGGCCAAAAATGAATGCTTGTTCCGGTATCGCGTTTATTCACAGTGCCAATGACTTTAAGCTCTGAGGTTTTTTCACCGTCTTTAAATTGCATTTGATAGACATTGCCATTACGTTTAATGGTGACAATTAATTTTTTAGACAATGCATTGACGACTGAAATACCAACACCATGTAAACCGCCTGAGAAGCGATATTGTTTATTAGAAAATTTAGCCCCGCTATGCAATTTCGTTAAGATAAGCTCCACACCGGTCAATCCTTCTTCCGGATGTATATCCACCGGCATGCCGCGGCCATTGTCGGACACCTCCAGTGATCCATCTTTATACAAGGTAACTTGAAAGGCATTGGCATGCCCTTCCACTGCCTCATCTACGCTATTATCAATCGCCTCACGCGCCAGATGATTGGGATTAGTCGTGTCCGTGTACATGCCAGGACGCCTTCGCACAGGCTCAAGGCCGCTTAATACTTCGATTGATTCTGCGTTATAGGATAAATTTTGTTTCATAGGGCTGCTTGTTTTTCGGTAATGATAATTCTTGTGACATTGTAAAGGAGTTTAATGATGTATCCAATCTATAACTTTTAAGTTGGGAACAACGCGAAAATTCATTTAAAAATATCTTTTCTATCTTGTTGTTTCGGTTGTTTTCGTGTACACATAAAATCATCTGAAAATTTGCTTAGGCTATCAAATAGGGATTTCCATGGGTTGTCAACAGGGAGTAAAATGGTTTCATTGCCACAAAAAGGACAGCACTTGAATTTGCTTTTTTTCATACCTGCTTCCTCGCTTTGAATGATATTATTACCTCTCCTATTGTTCTACAACGCAATTTTTTGATTCAACTGGATGGTATCATAGACAAAGAAAAGTTGATAACTGTAAAAGAAGGGGACAATTTAGTGCCAGCGTTTCTATTGCTTATGGCATTGCCAGATGATTTTTTCTCGGAAGGACGTGATGATGCTTTCCCGCAAGAAAGAAAATTTTTATAACCACATCTGCTGCAATTGTTTTCTATGCAATTGTAACCACATCAATGACACTAAAGCCGGCGCCGTTTTAATCCTGCCGGCATAAAGTTCGGCGAATGCTTCATCTGCGGGAAGATTGATAACACGTATGTCCTCGTTTTCTTCCTCAAGGCCTTGGATTTCTTCGATTGTGCGTGCATCTATTTTGCTACAATATAAATGCAGATATTCATTGGCGCCGCCGGGGCTGACAAAAAATTCAAAGATAGGATGTAAAGCCAATGCGTTGCAACCCGTTTCTTCTCTCATTTCACGATAAGCGACATCTTCAGGCGATTCATTTTCATCAATCACGCCCGCGGGAATTTCTATCAGCCAAGGGTTGTTAGGACTTTCTAATGCCCCAGGGCGAAATTGTTCTATGAGCAAGACTTTATCTAATGAAGGATCATAAGGCAGTATAGCAACAGCCGATTTGCGTTCTAGTAATTCACAGTTAAATGTATCGCTCCAATTTCCATTAAATAAACGATGTTTTAGCGAGTAACGCACAAGCCGCAAAAAATTGCCTTGGCATAAAATATCTTTTTTTACTATTTTATAATCATTTTGCGTAAAAGAGCCTGGCATGTTTATTTCTCTTTTAACGCATCTTCTAATTTTTTAATGCTGGCTTCAAGGGCTTCGATTTTCTTTCGGCTGCGCGCAAGGACTTTCGTTTGCGCATCAAATTCTTTACGTGTTACTAAGTCTAATTTATTGAAGGTGCTTTCTAAAATAGCGCAAAAATTTTTTTCGACATCCTTTTTGATTTCCTTTAAATGGGAAGGCAGTGCATTGCATAAACGCCTAGTGAGATCATTGAGGAAATTTTTATCTTTTATCGTCATGTTTATCTCCTAAAGTGTCAATTCTTCACGCATGAATTCAGGCAGTACCAGCGATGCTTTATGAGTGTCTAAATTGTAATAATAAGTTTTAAATGAACGAGTGAAAATAGCTTTTTCACGTATGCGTTTAAAACCAATGTGCTTGGCGGCCATAATAATAGAGCGCCAACCAGAGGAAAAACTCGGTTGTGGAAAATTCAGGACTTGTTGGTCCTGAAACCCATTCTGACGTAATTGGTCTGCTGCGGATTTTATCGCAGTCAATTCAAAAGGAGAGACGCTTTGTTGGATTAGAATTCCATTGTTGGACAATAGAGTAAAAAATTTTTTAAATAACTCATCGTGGGCTGGAGCAGCATGTATGATGATATCAACCGAATGGGGCGCGGCTTTTTTTAACCAATCAGATAGATCACCCGAGTGCATTTGTACTTTTGAATTTGCGGGCATGGTCGCAGAAATAGTCTTGTTAATAGAAACAATTTCCACGAGATGATCATGTTTTATAACTTCTTGTAAAATCTTGCTGTCTTCATCGCCGATAATGACGACTTTTTTAGGATGCGGGTGAGTAAAAAGAGCGGGGTGCGACATCATTTCGTGAAAAATAGTATTGTTATACTCGTGCAGTGAGTGAGGCATAGATGAGTCCTTGCGATATGGCCTAGGCGCCATTGTGACTGAAATGAGCCATGTACTCAAATTTTTTATATCGAAAATGCGCCAGTTCTCGAACAAGGAGGCCCCCGCTTATGTCGAAGAAAAGACGAGCACACACACGGGTTCGGGCACGAGAAAGCCGTGAGTTGCGTTATGAGAGGCTGCTAACATCCTGTAAAAAATAATCATATTGCACTTGAACTTTATTTATAATTAGTTTATCTTAGTTTATACTATTCAAATAAACTAAATATACTTTGTTATAATTATGGATCCATTTCTTAATCCTTATGCTCCAGGCGCGGGAGCTCCTCCGCCTGAATTAGCCGGTCGTGATGAACTTCTTGGGAAGGCATCAATCGCCTTGCGCCGTATTGCTTCTGGGCGTTTTGGGCGTAGCATTATTTTAACTGGGTTACGCGGCGTTGGAAAAACAGTTCTGCTTAATCGTATTCGTCAAGATGCAGAAGCTGCAAAAATTATTACTGTTCGTATCGAGGTTCCAGAAGGTCGCTCACTACCCTCATTATTAGTGCCAGGATTAAAATCTGCGATTCTAAAACTTCATAGAGGAAAGGCTGCAGCAAACTTAGCTCTTCGTGGATTACAAGCGCTTGCTGCTTTTGTGTCTGCGATGAAAGTAAAATATAGTGATGTTGAAGTTAGTCTTGATATTGAAGCAAGCTCAAGTTCTTCAATCACGACTACTCTTGATGAAGGATTGTCTGAATTATTTCAAATTGTCGGAGCTGCTGCAAAGGAAAAGGAAACAGCAATTGTTTTATTTATTGATGAAATTCATGTCTTGGATGAAAAACAATTAGCGTCTTTAATTATGGCGCTTCATGTAGTGTCACAAGATTCCTTACCAATAACAATGGTGGCGGCTGGTTTGCCGCAAGTCCCATCACAAATGGGTGAAGCAAAAACGTATGCGGAGAGATTATTTGAGTTTCACCATATCGGTAAACTTGATCATGATGCTGCAATTCAAGCACTGGTAGTTCCGGTAGAAAAATTAGGTGTCCGCTACACAAAAGGTGCCTTAGAGGAAATAATAGAGCACACTGCGGGATATGCTTATTTTTTACAGGAGTGGGGAAAGCACATCTGGGACATTGCTGAAGCATCACCTATCACAACAGAAAATGCAAAAGATGCAACGTCTGAAGCTCTTATTGATCTTGATGCTAGCTTTTTTCGAGTTCGATTTGATCAGCTTACACCTATGCAAAAACGATACCTTAGAGCGATGGCTGAATTGGGTTCCGGGCCACATGCATCTGGACAAATTGCAGCAGTTCTAAATAAACGTGTTACTCATTTAGGTCCTGTGCGTGAACAGCTTATTAGCAAAGGATTAATTTATAGCCCATCACACGGTGAAACAGCATTTACCGTTCCACTGTTTGATTCATTTATGAAGCGGATGATGAAAGAGTTTTAGAATTGATTGAAAATAGTTTATTAATCATGGACTCAAATTTTTTGTATTTTGCCAGGTCGAAGCTGGTAGAATAACCAAACCATGACTAACTCATCTCTCACCATTGCAACCCGCGAAAGCCCTTTGGCGCTTTGGCAGGCCAATTGGGTCAAAACGCAGTTAGAGCATTTTCATCCCACGCTGAAAATTACCCTATTGGGCCTAACCACTTCAGGAGATCAACTGCAAGCAGGCGGCAAGGGTTTGTTTGTTAAAGAATTAGAAGAAGCCTTGCTGGCAGGTCGTGCCGATATTGCAGTACATTCCGTGAAAGATGTGCCCATGGATTTTCCATCAGGACTTTGCTTGCCCGTTTTATGCGAACGAGAAGACCCGCGTGATGCGTTTATCTCAAATCATTTCACTTACTTAGATGAGCTGCCAACACAAGCGCAAATTGGTACTTCTAGTTTGCGTAGACAAAGCCAGCTTTATGCCATACGGCCCGATATTCAAGTAGAAAGTTTACGTGGCAATGTCAATACTCGGCTGGACCGGCTTGACCGCGATGAATTTTCAGCTATTGTGCTTGCTGTGGCAGGACTGAAGCGGTTGAATTTACAAGACCGCATTTGTTCTTATTTGAGCCTCGAACAATCTTTGCCCGCAGCCGGCCAAGGAGTGCTCGGCATTGAATGCCGAACGGAGGACAACGTAGTACAATCGCTGATAGCGCCCCTTAATCACGTTGAGACAGCCTTATGTGTTCAGGCGGAACGTGCTATGTGTCAGTATTTGGGCGGCGGCTGTCATGTGCCTATTGCTGCTTATGCAATGTTTGTAGGGAAAAAAATACGTTTGCGTGGTTTAGTCGCTCGGCCGGACGGTAGTTTGTTGTTGCGTGCTGAACGAACGGGCGAGTCGAACAATGTAGAAGCATTAGGCGTCGCAGTAGCAAAAGAGTTAGTTCAGCAAGGCGCAGAATCCATTTTAAGCTTTGTTCCTCGCGGCTGGCCTCGAGCACAATAATGAATTGAAGAAAAAACCTTAACGGGAGGAAAAAATGAAAAACTTAAATAAATTGACGGTGATGGTGACACGTCCAAAACCACAAGGCGAGATACTCAGCGATCAAATTCGCGCGGCAGGAGGCGAAGTCGTTTATTTTCCTACGATAGAAATTAAACCACCCGAAGACATGGCCCTTTTCACGCAAAATATCGAGCGATTAGATCACTATGATTGGGTCATTTTTGTGAGTCCGCAATCGGTTTATCAAAGCATGCCAATCATTAAAAAATATTGGCCGCAATTTCCTGTAAACGTTAAGGTTGCAGCGTTGGGAGGCGGAACCGTCGATGCATTACGTGAAGCCCATCTATCTGTGGATGTATCGCCCACAGAAGATTGGAGCAGTGAAGGATTATTGGATGATGAAGCTTTTCAAGAATTGGCACATAAAAATGTGGCGTTGATTTGTGGCGAGAGTGGCCGTGAACTTTTGGCCGAAACATTAACGATACGCGGCGTCAACTTAACCAATATCATTGCCTATCAACGCTGCTTGCCGCAAGTTGATGTGAGCAAGTATGTGCGTTTATTACAAGAGCATAAAATTGATATCGTTCTTTGCACGTCAGGCGAGATTTTATATAATTTAAAAATATTGTTAGAAAAAGCGTGGGCAGATTTGAGAACAGTGCCTGTTGTCGTCATCAGCGAAAGGATGAAACTGTTGGCCAAGCAACTCGAATTTGAAACTATCTTATTAGCTAAAAATGCAAGCCATCCTGCTATGTTAACCATTTTAAAGGATTATGTATGCAAGATGAAAAAATAGAAAATGATGCGATGACGCAGCCCAACCACGCCGATAAGCCCCCGCGGCTTCCTTGGCGTTTTATTGGGATTTTATGTTCTCTATTTTCTATCGTCGTGTTGATCGTGGTAGGCGGTTATGCCGGATGGGGTCTCATGAGAGTCAACACCCAATTAGCTGCATCGGTTGTGCAGACGAACAATCAATTGCAGCAATTGCAATCTGATTTTAATTCATTGAAAACAGAAACGACTTTAATGCAGCAAACAACGCAGCAATCAGCAGATGAGATTAAAATTTTAACCAAAAACATCACCGATTTGTCGCAAGAAAAACAAGGCAATCAAGAAAAATGGTTACTATTTGAAGCACGTTATTATGTCAAATGGGCCAATGAAAATTTGCAATTTTTACATAACGTGCCAATGGCTATTTTTTTATTAAAATTGGCCGATCAAGGCATCAGCCATCTTGCCGATCCAAAAATGGCAGAGATACGTAAAGCGATTGCAACGGACCTTGCTAATTTGCAAGGAGTGCCGCAAGTCGATATAGCGGGTTTATATATGAAATTAGCTGTGTTAAATAACCAGCTAGATCAATTGCCTTTGCAAGCGAAACAATCCAATCTACAAGAACCCAAACCATCCATCACAGAACAAAAACAAACGATATGGCAGCGCGGGCTTCATGCTGCGTGGCAAGCCCTGCAAAATCTAGTGGTCATACGTTACAATTCCAAAGGGCAGATGCCGCTCATCATGCCGGAACAACAAGCGTTTCTTTATCAAAATTTGCATGCCATGCTTGCTCAATCGATTTGGGCATTGCTTAATCGTCAACCTGATATTTATCAGTCTAGTCTGCAGCAGCTCACAGTATGGATTGAACGTTATTTTGCGTTGGATGCGCCCATGACTCGTGCTGTACTAACTGATTTAACCCAATTAGAAAAAACGGACATTCATCCGCCTGTTCCTACCTTGGCGAATACATTGCAAGCGTTCAACGGAGTTTAATCCATGCGGCGTTTTATTTGGTTATTGTTTGTTTTAGTCATTTCAGTTTGGCTAGGATTACAAATTGCTAAAGATCCTGGCACTGCTTTTTTCTCTTATCGTCAATGGTCAATCGAAATGCCGCTTTGGTTTGCGTTATTGGCTTTAATACTATTGTTGGCCGTCTGTTATTTTATTTGGTATTTACTAAGCGGTATTGACAGGTTTTTTTATCGCTGGGGCAATTGGTGGCGATGGCGTCGAAAAACACAATCCTATAGTAAAACAAACCGGGGATTAATAGAGCTGATTGAAGAGCGTTGGAAAAAAGCCGAAAATGATTTGACTGCAGGCATTGCGCAATCGGATGCTCCCCTCATCAATTATTTAGCATTGGCAAAAGCAGCGCATGAGCAGGCGGCTTATGATAGACAAGAAAATTATTTGCATCGCGCACAAACTGTTGCTGCGGACGCAGAAGTGGTCGTGGGTTTAATGCAAGCAAAATTTCAAATAGATCAAGGACAATTTGAGCAGGCATTGGCAACGCTCAATCATTTACAAACTATTGTGCCGCGACATGCGTTAATGCTGAAATTATTAGAACGGGTGTATGTGCATTTAGGAGAATGGCAAAATGTATTGAAGTTATTGCCTAGCTTGTATAAAGCTAAAGTCATCACTAGCGAACAACTGACCTTGCTTGAGCAAAAAACCTATGTCGAATTATTAAAAGCTTCCACTAACCATCCTGAAGGGATGGCATCATTGCAAGCGATTTGGCATAGCATGCCGCGTAGATTACAAAAAGATCCCAAATTGTTAGGTTGTTACGCGCAACAATTATTATTTTATCCTGATGAAACAGTGGAAGCCGCCGCGCTGCTGAACAAATCATTAAAAAAATCTTGGGACCCTGATCTCGTGAGGCTCTATGGGCTATTAAATACGGGAGATACGGTTCAGCAATTAGTGCAGGCGGAACGTTGGTTAATGCGTTATCCCGATCAGCCATTGTTGCTGCTGACTTTAGGGCGATTAGCGATGCGCTGCCAATTATGGGGCAAAGCACGTTCTTATTTTGAAGAAAGTTTGAAATTGAAAGAAAGTGCTGCGGCTTATTTAGAGTATGGTAGATTGCTGGATCAATTGGGAGAGACATCAACCGCCTATCGAGATGGGCTAGTGTTTTTAATGAATATACCCATTACACCTCAAGATGCGAGATTTTAACGTTCAGATTACGAGAAGTTGGAACTTTTTCCAATTAAAAAAGCCGAGCAATACTCATTGTATTGTGAGGTTTTTTTAATTGGAAAAAGTTTCAAATTCGAAGTAAGATGAGCGTTAAAAATCGCATCTTGAGGTGTAATGGGTATATAATAGGCGAAGGTGCATAAATATCGTGAATCCAACGCAATCGTTAAAAATTATTTTTGCGGGCACGCCTATGTTTGCGGCCATTGCGCTGCAAGCATTACTTCAGTCATCACATCAAGTAATGGCCGTTTATACTCAACCCGATCGTCCTGCCGGGCGAGGCCGTAAATTAACGGCAAGCCCCGTGAAAGAATTGGCATTGCAACATCGTTTACCACTTTATCAACCCATTAACCTGCGGGAAGAGAATGAGCAAAGGACAGTGCAATCCATGCAAGCTGATGTCATGGTGGTTGCTGCTTATGGGCTTATGCTGCCCCCAGCTATTTTGCAGGCCCCTCAGTTCGGCTGTATTAATATTCATGCTTCATTGTTGCCGCGTTGGCGAGGCGCCGCTCCTATTCAGCGTGCTATCTTAGCAAACGATAAAAAAACCGGCGTAACCATCATGCAGATGGAAAAAGGCTTAGATACAGGGCCTATGCTCTATCAAATAGAATGTCCCATTCAGTCTACTGATACCAGTGGGGCCCTTCATGACCGCCTCGCTTTGTTGGGCGCCAATGCAATATTGACCACCTTAAATCAATTGCCGCAACTTAAGCCTGAGACACAGAATGAAGCGTTAGCTACTTATGCGCATAAAATTACAAAAGAAGAAGCAAAGTTAGATTGGCATCTTTCAGCAGAAGAATTGGAACGCAAAGTACGTGCTTTTAATCCTTGGCCCATGGCATTTGTTGGAGAAGGAGAAAAAATAATACGCATAGGAGAAGCCAGCCTCATTGAACAAAACAATGGTTCGCATCACCCGGGTGAAATTTTACAAGCAAATGCGAACGGCATTGATATTGCAACGGGAAAAAATAGATTGCGGCTACTGAAAATTCAATTATCCGGCGGACGCATGCTCTCGGTTGCTGATGTTCTTAATGCTAGACAGAACGATTTTAGAGTCGGCAAAATCTTATGATCAATTTACGTATGCTCGCTGCGCGTGTGATTTACCAAGTATTGACACACGGGCGGTCCTTAAGCGATTGTTTGCCAGAAACCTTATCACGTCTGCAAGATGTGCGTGATCAACGTCTTCTGCAAGCGATATGTTATGGCGTATGCCGCTGGTATTACCGTCTTGATGCACTAGCACATTCTTTACTTGAAAAGCCGCTTAAACTAAAAGACCAAGATATTCATTGCTTGATTTTAGTCGGTTTATTTCAGTTGATGGAAATGCGGGTGCCCGCGCATGCTGTCTTAGATGAAACAGTATCTGCGGCACAAGCGTTTAAAAAACCTTGGGCAAAAGGATTAGTGAATGCTGTGTTACGAAGCTATCAACGTTCGGCGACAGAATTGAATGAAAAAATGTTGCAAAATTTAGTGACTTTGTACGCGCATCCTCAATGGATTATTGATAACGTGCAAAAAAATTGGCTGCTAGATTGGCAGACTATTTTGACCGTGAATAATCAACATCCGCCTTTTGCACTGCGTGTTAATCAAAGACAAATTTCTCGCGAACATTATCTTGAGAAATTAACCGCCAACAATATCAATGCTCGCATCATCCCCGAAACGCAAGCAGGAATTCTTTTGCAGCATCCAGTCGATGTGCAAGACTTGCCTGGATTTTTCAACGGTGAAGTATCCGTACAAGATGGAGCCGCTCAGTTAGCGGCAGAGTTACTTGAACTGGAAGCCGGACAGCGTGTGTTGGACATGTGTGCTGCGCCGGGCGGAAAAACAGGCCATATTTTAGAACTGCAGCCCAATGTTGAGTTGATTGCTCTTGATCGTGATGAAAAACGATTGCAAGATGTGCGTGACAATTTGGGCCGGTTACAATGTACAGCTGCCTGTATTTGTGCGGACGCGGCCGATATAGAATGGGCGGATGGTCAATTGTTTGACAGGATCTTATTGGACGCGCCTTGTTCAGCAAGCGGCGTCATTCGTCGTCATCCTGACATTAAGATATTGCGTCGCGCAACAGATGTTGCCAAACTAGTGCACGAACAAACACGATTATTGAAGGCAGCCTGGAGTTTACTGAAGCCGGGCGGCTTGTTAGTGTATGCAACCTGTTCTATTTTTCCTGAAGAAAATGCGGCAGTATTACAAGCTTTTTTGAGGTCATGTCCGGATGCATCAGAGAAAAAAATAAGCGCGGATTGGGGCAAAGCTTGTGCAATTGGCAGGCAAATTTTGCCCGGGATGCATGATATGGATGGTTTTTATTTTGCTCGATTGAGTAGAGGATTAAATTAATTATGCGTATAGAATATGATGTAAAGCTAGATTTTAAAGACGTTTTAATTAGACCTAAGCGCAGCGTGCTTACCTCGCGTTCTGAAGTATCGCTTGAGCGGGAATTTCGTTTTAAAAATTCAGGCGCAACCTGGAAAGGCGTGCCAATTATTGCAGCCAACATGGACCATACGGGCACATTTGAAATGGCCAAGGCACTTGCTAAGCATAGTTTGTTAACCGCTATCGATAAATTTATCTCTCCCACTGATTGGCAAATTTTTGCCACTAGACATACGGAAGTTATCGCAAATACATTCGTTTCTGTCGGCATTTCAGAAGAGGATTTTAATAAGGCCAAAGAAGTCGTTAAATTGGCAAAAGTCAAAATGATCTGTTTAGACGTAGCCAATGGCTATACCGAACGGTTTGTTGATTTTCTAAAAAGATTGCGTGATTTGTATCCAGACATATTGATTATGGCAGGTAATGTGGTCACAGGTGAAATGGTTGAAGAGCTTATTTTATCGGGTGCAGATGTTGTTAAAATCGGCATTGGCCCAGGTTCTGTTTGTACCACGCGTGAAAAAACGGGCGTAGGTTATCCACAATTATCAGCGATTATTGAATGCGCGGACGCGGCACATGGCTTGGGCGGACATGTATGTGCCGATGGCGGCTGCACATCGCCGGGCGATGTGGCAAAAGCGTTTGCGGCGGGTGCCGATTTTGTTATGTTAGGCGGCATGCTCTCAGGACATGATGAATGTTTGGGTGAAGTGATTGAAGAAGACGGCGTTCGTTTTAAACGTTTTTATGGTATGAGTTCAACGGAAGCCATGGAAAAATACCATGGTGCAGTGGCTGAATATCGTGCAAGCGAAGGCCGCTCGGTCGATGTGCCTTATCGAGGGCCTGTAAAAAATACGGTGTTGGATATTTTAGGCGGTATTCGTTCGACGTGTACATATGTGGGCGCGCATAGGCTGAAAGAGTTATCCAAACGCACCACATTTATACGCGTGACTAAACAGTTGAACGAAGTGTTTGTGGCGCATCAGACAAAATAATTGAACTATTGTTAATAATCTTATATTATTTGCACGCATCTAAAAAAATTTAAATTTTGTAATGAAAAAAATACAAATCACGTAGGAGTGTTCTCATGTTTAAAAAAATCGCTATTGCAAGTGTTTTATTCGCAACCAGCACAACCATGGCTTTTGCTAGTTCTGCGCCTTATGTTGGTGCGGCGTTAGGTGTTAATACGGTGACCAATAACGTTGGTAATTATCGCGGCGTTCCTCTTAATATTTTTGCGGGTTATGGTGCTACGATCAACACCAATCTTTATTTGGGCGGCGAAGTATTTATCGTACCTTTTAACGGCATGCTTTCTAGGTCCTATTTTACTAATCTCAGAACAACTTATAGCTATGGCGCAAGCATTTTGCCTGGGTTCATGTTCAGCGATCATACCTTAGGATATGTACGTGCAGGTGTGGTTGGGTCTCATTTCAGTAGTCCTGGCAGAACTAAAACAGGTGGTCAATTGGGTCTAGGAATGCAGACAAATGTAGCGCAGAACCTTGATCTTCGCACAGAATATGTATTCACTGCTTATAAAAACACGGGATCGACTAAATCAGATGCATTCAATTTGGGTTTGGTTTATAAGTTTGAGTAAGCAATTTTTAGCGAATGTTACACATAACAGCTCACCGTCATTGCGAGCGAAGCGAAGCAACCCAGTCTTTTCAGCGTTGATTAGTACCTTTTACGTTTAAAAGCAGCGCCGAAAAGACTGGGTTGCTTCGCTTCGCTCGCAATGACGGTGTTCTTAAGATTTTTTCTTGTTTACCATCATAAATTTCTATAACATCCTTTTCATGATTTTATTTTTCTAAAAGGGAACAATATGAAAAACATAAAAAAAATAACATTAATCATGATGAGTGTAGCAGCATGTAGTATGACAACACTTGCCATGGGCGTTGCCTCCATACCCATGGGCTGGTATTTGGAAGGTAACTTGGGCGCTTCAAGAATCAGCAGTGTTTCTTATGCTCCCAATACCACCATTTCAAGTTCCGGCCTGGCTTGGAACATCAATGGCGGATATAAATTCATGCCTTATTTCGCTGCAGAAATAGGCTACACTTCTTATGCAAATGCCACTATTAATTTTAATGGAACCAAAGTAGGAAAAGACCAAGCACAATCTTATGATTTGGCAGGCAAGGCCATTATACCTATTCAAGATACCGGCGGTGAAGTTTTTGCCAAATTGGGCGTAGCACGGGCTAAAGCACATGTCACAGTCAGTAATGCTTCACTTCTTGCCGCTAGCGGCGAAACACTAAATACAGGCCAGCATAATTCTACCGATGTCTATTTTGGTTTAGGTGCAGACTACGCATTTATGCCTAACACGGCTGTTAATTTGCAATGGAACAGAGTAGCAGGCAACAATTCAACTGGCAATTTAGATCTGCTTTCACTCGGGTTAACTTATTTGTTTGATATGTAAATAGATTCTAACCATGAAGCGATATCGCCGAATTCTTGTGTGCATATTGAATGCGGCATGGTATAGCTATGCCAAGACACAGGGATGCCCCGCTCTTTCAAAGCCGTAGCAGTTTTCTCACCAAGTATAAAAGGCACAATAGTATCTTCAGTTCCATGCGCTATAAAAACAGGAATGGTTTGATTGGCTTGGCTTTTATCGGATAATACTTGTGCTGCATTGGGTAAGTATCCTGATAAGGCAATAATACCCCTGAGTTTTTGGGGATAACTTAAGCCAGTCATCAGGGCAATGACAGAACCTTGAGAAAACCCGCCAATGATAATGTTCTCTGTCGCAATGTTTTTCCTTTGTTCATTTTCAATTAATTGTTCTACTAATTTTACTGAACCAGTGATGCCTGTGACATCTATGCGTTGGTCAAACTGCATAGAATAAATATCAAACCATGCTCGCATGACATAACCATTGTTAAGAGTGACCGCCCGCAAAGGCGCATGCGGAAAAATAAAACGCAATGGTAACTGAAGAGGAAGGTTGAGCCGAGGCACCATTGAGACAAAGTCATGCCCATCCGCCCCTAGGCCGTGTAGCCAAATCACGCTTCCTATAGCCGGAAGGTTGGGCAGCATTTCAATGCTGGAAGCGGTTGATCGTTGAGTATAGGTGATCATAAGGGATGCAGAGGCCTATTGCTTCGCGAGATTAGACATAGTAATCTTTGGCGATAAATATGCAAGGTCTATTGATTTATTAGTAATAATGTTAGAACATAGTCTAATCAAAAAGCATTGTTAAACGTTTTATAAGAGGGAACTATAGCCATGAAGAAATCGTCTCGCTCAATGTTAGGTGTAACATTGTTAGAAATCATGTTGGTGTTGGCGATTGCTGCAATGGTCATTGTTATGTCGATTCGATATTATCAATCTGCTTCCAATAATCAAAAAATGGCTGCAGGACTCAATGCGGTAACCAGCGTTATTGCTGCCGGTGAAAGTGTATTAGGCGCTAAAGGAAGTTTAGCTACTATTGCAACGGATGCGCTGCCTTATTTGCCCAACAATGCGATGCCTAATTCTCCATGGGGTTCGCCAATAACCATTTCAGGTGCTGCTGCAACTACCTATACTATCGTTATGAATATACCTAGCAGTATCTGCCCCGCCTTTTTATCGCTTGTTCAGCAAAATAACAAGTTATCAACCAGCAATTGTTCTGGCAATACTGTCAACGTTGTTGTTAACGAATAAGTAACGGCTTACCTCACTGTCGCAATGACGAAGTGTTAATACCGATACTGCTCCGGCTTATAAGGGCCATTAACAGGAACATTGAGGTATTCGGCTTGTTCTTTCGTCAGTGTCGTCAACTTCACACCCAGCTTATCAATATGCAAACGCGCAACCATTTCATCTAATTTTTTAGGCAGGATATGCACGCCAAGAGTATATTTATCAGGATGCTGCCACAATTCTAATTGCGCTAACACCTGGTTGGTAAACGAAGTCGACATCACAAAGCTAGCATGTCCTGTGGCACAGCCTAAATTGACTAAACGTCCTTCAGCCAAAATAATAATGCGTTTGCCGTTTGGAAAAATGACATGGTCTACTTGCGGCTTGATATTTTCCCATTTGTATTGACGTAATGAAGCAATATCAATTTCTGAATCAAAGTGTCCAATGTTGCAAACAATAGCCTGATCTGGCATTTTTAACATATGCTCATGCGTGATAACATTGCAGTTGCCGGTGGCGGTTACAAAAATATTTCCTAGTCCTGCTACATCATCCATCGTGACAACACGATAACCTTCCATAGCAGCCTGTAAAGCACAAATAGGATCAATTTCGGTAATAAATACCGTTGCTCCCAATGCACGTAATGATTGCGCGCAGCCCTTGCCGACATCGCCATAACCACAAACGACAACAATTTTGCCCGCAATCATGACGTCCGTCGCACGCTTAATGCCATCCACTAACGATTCACGACAGCCATACAAATTATCAAATTTAGATTTTGTCACAGAGTCATTGACATTAATGGCAGGAATTTTCAAAGTGCCTGCTTTAAACATTTCATATAAACGATGTACGCCTGTTGTGGTTTCTTCGGAGACACCTTTTATCCCTTTTAACAGTTCAGGATATTTTTGATGAAGAACCAAAGTGAGATCGCCGCCATCATCTAATAACATATTAGGACGCCATTGATTAGGGCCCATAATACTTTGTTCAACGCACCACCAATATTCTTCTTCTGTTTCACCTTTCCAAGCAAAGACAGGCACGCCTGTTTTGGCAATGGCTGCTGCAGCATGGTCTTGCGTCGAAAAAATATTGCAAGAAGACCAGCGCACTTCTGCACCTAATGCAGTCAATGTTTCAATTAACACGGCTGTTTGGACCGTCATATGCAAACAACCCGCAATACGGGCCCCTTTTAAGGGTTTTGTTTTTTGATGGGCGGCGCGTAATGCCATTAATCCAGGCATTTCTGTTTCGGCAATTTGAATTTCTCTACGTCCCCACCCAGCAAGGCTGATGTCACTCACTTTATAATCTTTCTGTTCTGTACTCATTTTTGCAGCTGCCTCAATACTCATAATTATACTCCCGCCGCTTTTTGCAACAGGGCTGCTTTATCTGTTTTTTCCCAGCTAACATTAATATCTTCTCTGCCAAAGTGACCGTAGCTTGCGGTTTGACGATAAATAGGATTCAGCAGATCAAGCATTTTAATGATCCCATAAGGACGTAAATCAAAATGTTCACGAATTAATTTAATGATCTCATCGTCTGGGATTTTTCCTGTGCCAAACGTATCAACATAAATGGAAATAGGTTCAGCTACACCAATGGCATAAGAAACTTGAATTTCACAGCGATCAGCAATGCCTGCTGCAACAATATTTTTTGCAACATAACGTGCTGCGTAGGCTGCGGAGCGATCAACCTTTGAAGGATCTTTACCAGAAAAACAACCGCCGCCATGACGTGCCATGCCGCCGTAAGAATCGACGATAATTTTTCTGCCGGTTAAACCGCAGTCTCCTAATGGGCCACCGATAACAAAACGTCCGGTGGGGTTAACATAAAATTTCGTGTTTTCATCAATCCATTCTTCAGGCAGCGTGGGTTTAATAATTTCTTCAATCACGGCTTCGACTAAATGGTTTTGTTCAATATCTGGATGATGCTGGGTAGAAAGAACAACTGCTTGAATGCCGACGGGTTTATCATTGAGATAACGGAAAGTAATTTGACTTTTCGCATCTGGACGCAGCCAAGCTAAAACATCTTCCTTGCGGAGCTCAGCTTGACGTTTTACTAATTCATGAGCATAAAAAATGGGTGCAGGCATAAGTACGGATGTTTCATTCGTTGCATAGCCAAACATGAGACCTTGGTCGCCGGCGCCTTGGTTTTCGCTGATTTGACGATCTACGCCTTGGGCAATATCAGGCGATTGTTTGCCAATCGCAGACATGACTGCGCAAGACTCCCAATCAAATCCCATTTCGGAGCTGTTATACCCAATATCGCGCACCACATTGCGCACAATTTGCTCTACATCAACCCAAGCCGATGTCGTGACCTCACCACCGACTAATACCATGCCTGTTTTAACAAATGCCTCGCAGGCAACACGCGCACCTTTATCTTGAGTTAGCATGGCATCTAAAATGGCATCCGAAATCTGATCTGCAATCTTATCTGGATGTCCTTCAGAAACCGACTCAGAAGTAAATAAAAAATTGTTTTCCATGATTTCTGCCTTTTGAATAATTGAGCTGAGCATAATACGCATTTTTCTGATAGTATTCACTCAATTTTTTAAGTTTATGGAGCAAAAAAAATGATCTCCCGCCGTGAACTTGCCAATGCCATCCGTGTATTGAGCATGGATGCTGTCCAAAAAGCTAATTCCGGTCATCCAGGTATGCCTATGGGCATGGCTGATATAGCCGAAGTGCTGTGGAATGATTTTCTTCAGCATAATCCAGCCAATCCGCAGTGGTTAAATCGCGATCGTTTTATCTTATCGAACGGCCATGGGTGTATGCTGCTTTATTCACTTTTACATCTGACAGGCTATGCTTTAACTATCGAAGATCTCAAGCAATTTCGTCAGCTACATTCCAAGACGCCAGGCCATCCTGAGTTTGGCGACACACCGGGGGTGGAAACGACTACCGGGCCTCTAGGGCAAGGGCTGGCCAATGCAGTGGGAATGGCCATTGCAGAAAAACATTTGGCCCAACAATTTAACCGTAAAGGCTATCCGTTAATCGATCATTTCATCTATGTTTTTGTGGGTGATGGTTGTTTGATGGAAGGCATTTCTCATGAAGTGTGTTCGCTGGCTGGAACATTGGGTTTAGGTAAATTAATTGTATTTTATGATGATAACCAAGTATCCATCGATGGGGACGTACACGGCTGGTTCACTGATAATACGCCTTTACGTTTTGAAAGTTACGGTTGGCATGTCGTGCCAAAAGTGGATGGACACGATAGCGAAGCAGTCCGGCTAGCTATTCGAGAAGCGCAAGCAGCCACAGACAAACCTAGCATTATTTGTTGTAAAACAATCATTGGCCATGGTGCCCCGACTCTTGCCGGTACCGCAGAAACACATGGTGCAGCATTAGGAGAAACAGAAGTGGCGGCAACTAGAAAAAATCTCAATTGGCCGCATCATCCTTTTGTCATGCCTGATGAAATTTATAAAGGTTGGGATGCGCGGGCTAAAGGGCGCACGCGAGAGAAAGAATGGAACACATTATTTTCTGCCTATCAAAAAGCCTATCCTGATGAAGCGCGTGAATTGTTGCGTCGAGTAGAAAAGCGCTTGCCCGCGCATTGGCCGGAAGCAGTGACCGCTTTGGTTGATGACATGTACCAACAGAAAGAAACGATGGCGACACGCAAAGCATCGCAAATGTGCTTAACTCATTTTAGTAAGATACTGCCTGAATTGATGGGTGGTTCTGCTGATTTAACGGGATCCAATTTAACCAATTGGAAAGGGGTGCAAACTTTTTCGCAAACAACACCGCAAGGGCAGTATATTCATTATGGCGTACGTGAATTTGGTATGTCAGCCATGATGAACGGCATTGCATTGTATGGCGGTTTAATTCCATTTGGCGGCACGTTTTTAACTTTTTCAGATTATGCCCGGAATGCAGTTCGTCTGGCTGCCTTAATGAAGCAGCGCGTTATTTTTGTCTATACCCATGATTCAATCGGTTTAGGGGAAGATGGCCCTACGCATCAAGCGGTAGAACAAGCTGCGAGTTTACGCATGGTTCCAGGGCTTTCACTTTGGCGTCCTGCTGATACCGTTGAATCTGCTGTTGCGTGGCAAAAGGCCATTGAACATTTAGGCCCTACTTGTTTGCTGTTTACTCGGCAAAATGTACCCTACCTAGAGCGTTCGCCATCGCAGCTTGCTAACATCGCGCGCGGCGGTTATGTTTTAATGGATTGCAATGGCATGCCAGAAATGATTATGATTGCAACGGGCTCAGAAGTGTCTCTTGCCGTACAAGCTGCAAAACAATTATTGCAAGAAGGCGTGCAAGTGCGAGTGGTGTCGATGCCGTCAACCGATGTCTTTTTGCTGCAAGACGAAGCGTATCGAGAACAGGTGTTACCTAAAAATGTCTCGGCACGGTTGGCCATTGAAGCAGGCGTGAGTGTGTTTTGGTATCAGTTTGTGGGCTGCCATGGAAGAGTAATAGGCATTGATCGTTTTGGTGCCTCTGCACCAGCTAAAGATGTTTATAAAGACTGCGGGCTGACAGTTGAACGCATCCTTGTGGTCGCTAAAGAAATGCTTTCACAATTATGCACAGAAAAAGTTTAAGAGGAGGTCATCATGACTATTCGAGTTGCTATCAATGGGTTTGGTAGAATTGGACGTAATATTTTACGCGCACATTATGAGACAAAACGTAATCCGGAAATTCAAATTGTTGCGATCAATGATTTAGGCGACATCAACGCAAATAGACACTTAGCGCTTTATGATTCAACGCATGGCAAATTTCCTGGAGAAATTACCATATCGGGCAACGATTTGATTGTAAACGGAGACAAAATTCGCGTGGTTGCCGAGCGAGATCCTAAAAATTTGCCTTGGAAAGAAATGAACATAGATGTCGTGCTGGAATGCACGGGTTTTTTCACCAGCAAAGAAAAAGCGTCAGCTCATCTTGATGGGGGTGCAAAAAAAGTCATAATTTCAGCCCCCGCGACTAATGTAGATGCAACCATTGTGTATGGTGTTAATCATCACACGTTAAAAGCAAGTCACACTATTATTTCCAATGCGTCTTGCACCACCAATTGTTTAGCGCCGCTTGCTAAAGTTTTTCATGAAGGCGTTGGCATTGAAAAAGGATTGATGAATACCATCCATTCTTATACCAACGATCAAGCGTTGCTGGATGTGTATCATAGTGATATTCGCCGCGCAAGAGCAGCTGCACATTCCATGATTCCGACTAAAACAGGCGCGGCCGTTGCGGTGGGGATGGTGTTACCTGAACTCAATGGTAAATTAGATGGATTTTCTATTCGCGTGCCGACCATGAATGTTTCCTTGGTCGATTTTACATTTACAGCAAAACGAAATACGACCGCGGAAGAACTCAATGCGCTTATACAAAAAGCAGCGCAAGGCCCGCTCAAAGGAATTCTTGAAGTCAATGAAGAACCATTAGTCTCCATCGATTTTAATCATAATCCCGCTTCTTCTATCTTTGATGTTTCTTATACTAAAGTCATGGAAGGCAATTTTGTGAAAGTGTTAGCTTGGTATGATAATGAATGGGGCTTTTCAAATCGGATGTTGGATGTAGCCAAAGTTTTTATGGCGGTAAAATAATTTGCTTAGTATGGCTTCTTCCCTTGTTTGGGGCGCAGCCAACTGTCATCCCCGCGAAGGCGGGGACCCATTCAGTGCAAGCCACCAAACAATAAAAATTCTATGAAAATTGAATTATCAAAAACAAAATAAGGGCCAGAGATTAGTTGTAATGGGTCCCCGCCTTCGCGGGGATGACAGAGTAGAGAAACAGAGTAGAGAGAAGCAGGGATGACAGAAGAGGTGAAACAATGACGACAATGCAAGAAACCATGGCGCTGATCCGTAAATTCGCCCCGAGTTTTACGCCTAAAATAGGCATGGTGTTAGGATCAGGTTTAGGTTCAGTCGCGGAAGAGTTAACCCAACCTATTACCATTCCTTATCAAGCAATTCCAGGCATACACGCGAGTGCGGTGACTGGACACGCATCACTGTTAGTGCTGGGTTATTTGCAAGATGTTCCTGTCGTTTGTTTAAAAGGCCGCTTGCACCTTTATGAAGGAGGTGTAAGCTATGCGTCGATTTGTACATTGATTCGTATTGTGCGGCAGCTAGGGGCCGGCGAACTTATCCTTGCGGGTGCCGTCGGTTCAATTAATCCTACTATGCAGCCAGGTGAAATTATGTTGATTAATGATCATATTAATCTTCAACCGGGCAACCCATTAGCAGGCCCTAATGATGAATCCATTGGCCCCCGGTTTGTCAGTTTAGAAAATGCGTATGATGAAGAGCTACGAGGAATATTTTTAAGAGTCGCTAACCGCTTAAATTTTAAGGTACCTCAAGGCGTCTATATTTCTTTGCTGGGCCCTTCTTTTGAAACGCCCGCGGAAATCCGAGCTTATCGTACACTGGGTGCAGACGTCGTAGGCATGTCTATTGTTCCTGAAACGATTATTGCTCGCCATTGTGGTTTGCGCGTGGTGGGCTTAGGCGCTATTAGCAATTTGGCCGTGGGCTTAAGTCCTGAAAAAGTGACTCATGAAGGCACATTGCATTACGGTGAAATGGCCTCACGCAAATTAGCAAAATTGATCCCCGCTTTTGTGAAAGAAATATGACGCGTGCTTTTATCATCCTCATGGATTCATTTGGGATTGGCGCATCTGCCGATGCAGTCAAATACGGCGATGCCGGCGCCGATACTTTGCGTCATATTGCCGAACATTGTGCGAGAGGAAAAGCAGACAAATCAGACATGCGGCAAGGCCCATTATCTTTACCCAATCTCACTCGTCTAGGCTTAAATGGCGCCGCTGAAATCAGCGGCGGAAAACCAGTGCCCGGACTGGATGTAAATGCTCCCATCGAAGGCGCTTATGGATGCGCTGAAGAACTCAGCTTAGGAAAAGACACACCCAGCGGACATTGGGAAATCACCGGCGTGCCCGCATTATTTGATTGGGGCTATTTTCCGCCTGAATATCCAAGTTTTCCCGAAGAATTATTAAATGAATTAATTCGGCGCGGCAATTTGCCCGGCGTGCTTGGCAATAAACATGCCTCAGGGACCGAGATCATTTTAGAATTAGGCGAAGAACACCAAAAAACCGGCAACCCAATAGTGTACACCTCAGCAGACAGCGTCTTTCAAATTGCTGCACACGAAGAAAGTTTTGGCCTGCAACGTCTTTACGATTTATGTTTAATCGCCCGTGAATTAGTGAATGACTATAATGTGGGCCGCGTGATCGCCCGTCCCTTTCTAGGCATGCCCGGGAAATATTATCGCACACCTAATCGTAGTGACTATGCCGTGCCTCCGCCAGAACAAACTTTATTAGATAAATTAGTTGCAGCAGGCCGTGAAGTCATTTCAATTGGAAAAGTCGATGATATTTACGCACATCGCGGCATTACCAAAAAAGTCAAAGCCAATGATAATATGGCTTTGTTTGATGCGTTTTTAAAAGAAGTAAAAACAGCGCCCGAAGGCAGCTTAGTTTTTCTAAACCTAGTCGATTTCGACATGCTCTATGGCCATCGACGTGATGTCATCGGTTATGCCAAAGCCCTAGAAGATTTCGACGCCCGCCTTCCCGAATTAATTGCTTTAATGCACCCCAACGATCTAGCCATCATCACCGCCGACCACGGCTGCGACCCCACCTGGCCCGGCTCCGACCACACCCGCGAACACATTCCCATCTTAGCTTTCGGCCCTAATGTGAAAGCTTGTTCTATTGGCAAACGCGAAACATTTGCTGATATCGGCCAGACAATTGCAAAACACTTAAACATAGCTCCATTA
>JAHFSI010000064.1:7597-12016 GCA_023265835.1 Legionellales bacterium | reverse complement strand
ATTAAAAATAATCATCACCGCAGGCTCTGCTTTGCCAAGCAATTCATGCTGCCCGCTTGGGCTCAAAATACCTAATGCAATGATAGGCCCTGCCACCATGGCTTCAATCGTTGCAATCAGCCAACCCACCACGCCCATCGTAAAAATGACATAAGGGACAAGAGGCAAGTATATCCCTAAAATGACCCCCATCGAAAATAAGGCTGATAATCCTAACATATAGAAAGGTGATATCATCCCCCATACTGCTTTGAGCACTTCACTCGCAGGGTTCGAAGTCATTCCAGTACCAACCACTTGAAAGTTAATAGCAGATAGTCCTGCTGCCACTCCTATCACCGCTACCGTCACCCAAAATGCAATCTGCACGCCACTAATGAGGCTCCAGCCCGCACCAGCCACATCCGAGAGCGCTGTCTGAACCTCTGCTCCCGATTCATTTCCTGAAAAATATTTCATAAAGTCTCGCACAATCAGAGTCCCCTGCATCCCCGTTGTATTGCCCACAGTCGCTAAAACGGGCGAAGCAGCTGATGAAGAGCCACCTGCTTGATTGATTGCATTAAAAAGATCTGGCATCACAGCTAAATTGTTGCGCTTACCCAACGCACTAGCCTTTGCCGAAACATCAGGCAGCGCCATTGTAAAAGTAGGCAAATCTGACATTTTCAATAGGGTGGACTGACGCGCTTGGGCAATTTTATAAAAATACATGCCCGCCAAGACCCATCCTGTATTTTGCGATTCCTTCTGCCAACCGGTCAGCCCTCCTTGGGGCTTTTGAGCAAGGTAGGAGGTATATGCTCCATATAATGTTCCCACATATTGATTGGCTGCTGCCGTAATAAAATCCACAGAATCCGTATAAGTTTGAACTCCATATGGAACATAAATGTCTACTAAAGCTTCTTTGCTGACTCTTTCTTTGTCTTCACTTTTATCAGGATCATTATAGGTGCCATTAGGCGAATATTGCTGCATAAAAAAAGAAGCGGAGCAAGTTGTATTATCCAAAGGTTGAATACCGAAAAACGCTACGACACTTGCCACCGCGCCAGATACAGGCCCCGCTGATTTTTTAGTCGTGTCAGGCGCATTCTGCACGCAACATTTTTTACCTTGTTTTGAACAAAAATCTTGTATCCACTGTGGTGTTTTATCAACGTTCAGCCTATTTGAGTAATAATAAAATTTTTGGTACTGATAATCTAACTGAGCAAATTTCTTAGCGACCGAATCAAAAAGAGAAATAATGTCTGGCAATGCGACAAGCTGCGCTTTACAAAGTGTCTGTTGCATACTACCTGAAGGGTATCTATTAGGATCACAATACGTCAACGTTCCGCACTGCGCTAAATTATAGGTATTTTGGCTCGAATTAAAAGGAGGCAACGCATTACATCGAGGATCTGCCGAGCCTTGTGTTGCGCAAGGATACGTATAACTGCTGTCTTTACTATCTGCACTGCCTGCGCTGGTATCATACGATACGCTTTCATAACACACTAACCCTGAAAATAAATTTTGTAGCTGTGGTGTGACTAACCCTGAAATATCAGGCATTGTTACCTTGCTCGATGCGGCGCCGGTAGTTTGCGTCACGTTTAACACAGTCGTCCAAAGTGTATCCGCTAATCCAATGCCCTGTACCACCAGCCACATAATAACAATTTGAATAGCACAGTAACCGCCTATAGAAGGAAATAATCCAACGATACCTAATACCGCACGAATGGGCACCCATAACCCACTCCATTTCTTGCCTAGGAATTCTCCTTCGCTGGCGGTTGATAATAGACCCATCACTGTTGTGTAGACAACAATGAAAGCTCCTACTGTCAACGCTGCCGTATTGAGGACTTTAAACATGACGCCCATTAATATAGGCCCGGTAGTGACAGGCAATACACCACCCATGTTCCCAAAAATTCTTCCTAGATAATAAAGAGATTGATCATTGGCCGCTGCATCAAAAAGATTCATCATACAGAAGGGCCTTTAGGTGTTCCAACTTTGTCGCGCCACCATTCATCCACAGTACAACCCAATTTACGCTGTTTTATTTGAAAGTACCAAAAGTCAAAACGGAAAGCTTGTGTACCAAATAATAAGGCCATTAGCGTGGCCAAGACCCATCCAGCGAATGTCTTATAGGCAAAGAGATAGTAGAACCCCACTAATAATGAACCCAACGTTAACATTAAAAAAAGGAGTGCATATAACCGGTAACGTTTTGCTGTTTCTTGTAACTCGGCATCCGTCACTCGCAAACGTTGCAGTGCTTGTTCAAAGCTTTCTGTTCGTCGTGTTTCATCGGGAGTAAATGTTGTTTTAAGCGTAGAGCCAATCACTCGATTATAACTGCTAAGCTCATTCCATCCTAACCATGCAGTCGGATCAAAAAACGTCTTTCGCGAGATCTTAAATATATCTTTAATGGCCATAGCAGCTACCCATCACGGATGAAATCTACCTTAACATCCGCCTATAAGAAAAACAACCACAGGATTGAATGTCATGGCCTGGTGAGATAGTATGGCAGTTGAAAAGGAACAAAAATATGCCAAACATAGATTTACATTCCTCACATGAATTTTGGAAAAACTATGAAGACCCCATGATTTTTCGGGTCATCTCTTTCATGGAGAGTGTTGAAAGTTGGACATTGGATGGAAACCCTGAATTAGAAGAAGCCATGAAAAAATTGGGCGACGAGTTAGAAAAGCTCACGCGTTTTGAACTTAGCAAAGAAGAACTATTTGTCACACTTTGCGCACATCTCAAAACATCGCGCATTTTACGCCTTTTACAAGCCATCGATACCATTGATCCAGGCTCTGCCTCCAAAGTATTAATGTACGCTGAAGAAAACAATACGCCCGATAATTTATTGGCAGGGCTTTTTTTACGTCGTAATATTGTATTTGAACGATTACGGTTGTTGGCGCGTGTTTTTACCCCTCAACGTTTTGAGCTGGTCTTGAAAGCATTGGAGCAGGAAAATGTGTAAATTTCGATTAGTGTTTATTGGATTGTTTGCTCTCTTTATTAATCTGTTTATCCCATTTGCTGCTGATGGCAAGTCACCCACAGAAACTCCAGACCAAACACCTGGAACAACGTTGCCTGTATTGACATCAGAAGAGTTTAAGCAAACGGTAACCCAATTAAATGCTCAAACTCAAAGAGGGCTTGATGCAACACTCAGTAAATTACTGGGTGCTACATCACAGCCAATGGGCACTGCTGCGATGCCGGCGATGCCTGAAAAAATGCCGCAAACACTGCCTGAAGCACAAGCGCCTGCCTCGCCGCCTGCGGAAAATACGACTATAGCAACTCCATCACCGCCTGCGAGCTCTGGTTCTGGGCTGAATCCATATGTTAATTGATTAATTTAAAGGAATTGTTATGTCAGGACAGTTTATTGTAACAGATCAAACCACCCAACACTGTCATCCCCGCGCAGGCGGGGACCTATTCATCCAAAGCACCTTTCCTGCCATAAGCAGAATGGGTTCCCGCCTGCGCGGGAATGACAGTGTTGGGTACCTACCTGAGCTAATACAGTTTATTAAAAAAAGCATCGCTCTCTTGATCACTGCACTGCTTTTCAGTTTCGTATTTCTGTGCAGTGCAAAAGCCCAAACAGAAACCGCCACGCAGCCGCAAAATGCTAACAGTGTTCCCAGCCAATCAGAAAGTTATTTAAAAGATATCAGAGACACACTGCTGCTTAATATTACTAAGTTGCCAGTTTATTTAAGTCAATTGACCAAAATGGCCTTGAGTTGGTTAGCGCCGGATGATTCCCATGCAACAGCTGCTATGCAAAACAATTTGACTATCTTAGCGAATGCCCAATCGCAAAATTTAAAACAGGAGTCTGCTGTTCAAAATATCTTTTTAAAAGAATTTGTCGCGGTCCCTGCATCGCAAAATGATGTGAATCATCAAACAGTATTAAATCAATCTTACACAGAACCTGATCCCAAAACACTGTCCGCTGAAATCAATAATGCCGCTTACACTTACACCAAGTATGCCGCCGGCCTCAATGTCATTCATCGGCCTTCGCCGACGGAAGATATAAAACGCGCTGAATTTATTCGAATGTACCAGAACTATTATAATACGACTTCTGCGGTACAGACTTATAATGGTTATATTTTAAGTGAATTGTATGCTGATGCTAAAAATAAAAATAAGGCTACACAAGTACAGCGTGCTCTGATCAATCAAGCCAGTGATCCCAACTGGTTTACACAAATAGCCTCCGAAAAAGTGGGTGTTATACTGCGCCAAATCCTGCTTTATAACTCGCAAAATTATGTGCTTCTTGCTGAGTTGCTGGAAACGCAAAAAAAATTACTGGCTGCTCAAGCGATGAATAATGCGCTGCTGATTACGATGAACCAA
>JAHFSI010000064.1:0-7587 GCA_023265835.1 Legionellales bacterium | reverse complement strand
ATGTTCCGAAAAGCCAATGGGGACCCGCCGTAATTTATTCTTGGTATTCAATAATTTTAACACCCCCTCGCAATGACGGTGAGCTGTTATCAGGAGTAGCTCATTGATTTTATTGACGTCTATACCGAATGCTTACGTGCTTCAGGCTTAGCTCGTTGATTTTATTGAAAGCTACACCGAATACTCACAAAATAGCCCTTTCACGTATATAATTCAATTGAATGAGCGCTTCAAAAAAGAGGAGACAAATTTATGCCATATGCATATGTTCTAAAAAAGAAATGTTCATCAAACTCTCCAGAAGATCAAGAATATACTATATCAGTAACGAGAGAAGAATTGGAGGCACAGAATTGCCTTAGAGACCTTATAAAAGAAGGCAAAGGGATTTCTGGAGAAGTAGTTGGATTATATCTGGATGATAAAGAAATAAAAGGGTATGCGGGTCGATCGGTTAGATCTGATGAAGTCTCAATTTTTCTTAGAAAAAATCAAGTAGCTAAAGATATAGCAGCTGATCTTGCAAATAATAGACCAGTCAGTTCATCAAATGAAGCAAAGCCAAATGATCTACCTAAAAAAAAGATTTTAGTATTAATGGGTACAGGAATGAGTAGCAGCGAGGAAGAAGGATACTTGAGTAAAATATGTGATAATGATCAAACTGTAGAGTTTATTTTTGAAGCTATTTCAGATGAAAAATTATGGCCTCAAGACACAAGATTTGATGGCATTATTGTTTATGCGCACGGATCTTTTGGAAGCAGTAGGCAAATGACAAATAATCGATATCGCATTAAACATTCTATTCAAACACATCCGCACCATCAAGAGACTGTAGAATTAGTTAAAACCTATTCAAGGTATACAGATAAAATACTTATACGTTCATGTCATGCTGGAGCTATTATGAAAGATTTGGAGGATCATCCAGTCAAAGCGGACGTAGTGGCTCTTACTGGCTCTAAATACCCACTCCTTAGCTATTCTATTCCTGCTCTTAAAATTGCAAAAAGATTTTTTAACTTCGGTGTTGAAGATTTATATGAATTTGCTATGGAAAACTACCCAGATACTATCTGTATTCAAAATAAAAATAAAAGTATCACCAAGCTTACCTCAGTGAAAGAATCAAAAGACTCATCTCTACCCACCATAGTACGTCATATAAATAGATCCAGACTCACAACACTTAAAAACGAAACACACTGGCGTGAAACTAATAGCTGGTGGGTTCAAAGCAAAACTTTTAGAACGGTAGTAACAGATTGTAATCAAGCGTTCAAAGACGCAGCACTTGTAACTGCGGTAATCAAAGGAAAAATAAATGATGTTGACTTTTGGCTTCAAAATGGTTCTTCACCAAATGCAATAATAAGCACTTCTGGAGATACTCCATTAGGATTAGTTATTGATCTTCAAATGGATATTAAAATAGCGCAGAGATTATTAGCTCATGGTGCCGATCCAGATCTATCTGATCTATCTGATAATATTGATACGCCTCTTAGAAAAGCTATACTAAAAAAAAATTTGTTAATGATCGAAGAACTGCTAAGCGGTAAAAATGGAAAAAAAGCGAATCCAAATCTTACAATTGGGTTAGGCTATACTCCGTTAATTTATGCTATTAACAGCCCAAATCCTTCTCTCGAGGTAATAAAAACAATGCTTCAATGCGGTGCCAATCCTGATCTTCCAGATAAATCTGGTGATACTCCTTTGATTAGGGCTATCATATTACGCAAAGACAATTCTCTTATAGAAGCTCTGCTTGACGCTAAAGCAAATCCAAATTTGCAAAATAAATCAGGTGATACTCCTTATTCCAAAGCTGAGGAACTAAGATATGGAAATTTCTATTATTCCATAGATGAGAAAGCAAGGTGTCAAAGAATATTAATTCTTTTGATACATCAGGGTGCCAATCCTGATCTTCCAGATAAATCTGGCGATACTCCTTTGATTAGAGCGATCAGACGCGGAGACATTTCTCTTGTAGAAGCTCTGCTTGACGCTAAAGCAAATCCAAATTTGCAAAATAAATCAGGTGATACTCCTTATTCCGAAGCGGAACTAAGATATAGAAATTTCTATTATTCCATAGATGAGAAAGAAAGGAATCAAGAAATATTACTTCATTTGTTACATCGCGGTGCCAATCCTGATCTTCCAGATAAATCTGGCGATACTCCTTTGATTAGGGCTATCAGACGCGAAGACGCTTTTCTTGTAAAAGCACTCCTTGACGCTAAAGCAAATCCAAATTTGCAAAACAAATCAGGTGATACTCCTTATTCCGAAGCGGAACTAAGATATAGAAATTTCTCTTATTCCATAGATGAGAAAGAAAGGAATCAAGAAATATTACTTCATTTGTTACATCGCGGTGCCAATCCTGATCTTCCAGATAAATCTGGCGATACTCCTTTGATTAGGGCTATCAGACGCGAAGACGCTTTTCTTGTAAAAGCACTCCTTGACGCTAAAGCAAATCCAAATTTGCAAAACAAATCAGGTGATACTCCTTATTCCGAAGCGGAACTAAGATATAGAAATTTCTCTTATTCCATAGATGAGAAAGTAAGGAATCAAGAAATATTAATTCTTTTGTTACAATGCGGCGCCAATCCTGATCTTCCAGATAAATCTGGCGATACTCCTTTGATTAGGGCTATCAGACGCGAAGACGCTTTTCTTGTAAAAGTACTCCTTGACGCTAAAGCAAATCCAAATTTGCAAAACAAATCAGGTGAGTCTCCACACTCCGTAGCTGAGAATTTAGGGAATCAAGAAATATTAGCTCTTTTGTTACAAGCAACAATTGAACCGGGAATATCAGCGATGATTAATAAAATAAAGAATGAAATTAGTCAAACTGACTGGATAACAATGCAAAACAAATGTTCAATTGTATTAGATGATGGCTCAACTAAAATAGTTCCAAGGACTATATCAATAATGTGGAGAATTATTCAGGATGCTGAAGCTGGAACCATTTCATCTAAGGCTGCCTTGGAAAAAATACAGTTGATAGGGTATCGAGCAGCAAATGAAATCACCCAATTAAGAATGCTAACTTTTGGAATACTAGATAATCGAAAACAACAAACTCGGGATTTTTATAATAAATTTAATAAGGATGGAGAGTATGCACAAAAACCATTATCAACTCAATCTGACAAGTTAATGCTTCCTAAGCATGGCTCCAAATGATGCCAGTTTTCTATAACAAACAATTGCCTTTACTCAACATTCTGCACCTGCTCCCGTATTTGCTCAATCAGCACTTTTAACTCTACTGACGCTCTCGTGGTATCCACATCAGTCGATTTTGCGCCCAGCGTATTGGCTTCTCGATGCAGCTCCTGCATTAAAAAATCTAACCGCCGTCCTGACACCCCGCCATGTTTTAAAATACGTCTGACTTCTGAAATATGCGAATCAATACGATCTAATTCTTCCATCACATCGGTTTTTTGCGCAAACAAAACTATTTCTTGCTCAAGCCGCTCTGCATTCAATTCAAGTTTAGCATCGCTAAACCGCGCGATTAATCGTTCGCGTTGATAATTTAAAATTTCTGGCATGTGCTGGCGCACTTTAGCGACTTCTATTTTCATTTGTTCTAATCGTTGTAAAAATAATTGTTTTAATTCTTCTCCCTCACGCGTTCGTGCCGCAACCAAATCTTGCAGGGCCTGGTCCAGAAATAGTAGAACCTGATCTTGAATAACTTCTAGGTCTATTTCTGCCATTTGAAAAATGCCCGGCCAATGTAAAATATCCATGGCATTCACCGGTGCTACCACTTTTAATTTTTGTGCAATGAGCTCACTCGCATGACAAAGCTGGTCTGCCAGCGGGTGATTAATGGTGACACCCACTCCTAACGCATCATTGGGCTGAAACCGCAAATAACATTCAATTTTACCGCGTTTGATATGATGCCGAATACATTCGCGCATAGGAGCTTCTAACGCATGGAGTGTTTCAGGTAATCGCAGGAGGATTTCAAGATAGCGATGGTTAATCGAACGCAATTCACAAACGACACTGCCCCAATCTCCTTGCCCTTGGGCCCTTGCAAAAGCAGTCATACTTTGGATCATGTTCTTTACCTTTTCAATGAGGCTCTTCCGTTCTAAATTATAACGTCTATAATGATCGCCCCGCCATCTATTTAAAGAGAACATTATGCGAGCAAGCCAAAGAGAAAATCATCAATTACGAGAAGTTCGTCTGGTCCGGCATTATACCAAGCATGCTGAAGGTTCTGTGTTGGTTGAATTTGGTGAAACAAAAGTCATTTGTACGGCAAGCATTACGCCCGGTGTTCCCCCTTTTTTAAAGAACACCGGCAAGGGCTGGTTGACGGCAGAATATGGCATGCTTCCTCGTGCCACGCATGAACGCGTTCCGCGGGAAGCAGCCAAAGGCAAACAAAGCGGCAGAACACAAGAGATCCAACGTTTAATCGCCCGCTCGCTGCGGGCTGCCGTCAATCTCGGCGTTATAGGCGAAAACACAATTACCATTGATTGCGACGTTATCCAGGCGGATGGCGGTACGCGTACTGCTTCCATTACGGGCGGCTGTGTCGCTCTATATGATGCGATTCAATGCCTCAAACAAAAAACTAAATTAAAATCGGATCCTTTTAAACAATTTATTGCTTCGTTGTCTGTGGGGATTGTGAAGGGCACGCCTGTATTAGATTTAGACTATGTTGAAGATTCTAGTGCTGATACGGATATGAATGTGGTGATGACTGAGCATGGTGGGTTTATTGAAGTACAGGGGACGGCGGAGAAGGATGCGTTTAAGCAAGAGGAATTGGATCAATTGTTGGTGTTGGCCAAGCAGGGGATACAGCAACTGGTAGAGAAACAGAAAGGTGTCTTGGGGTTGGTGGAAAAATGAATTTTTATTTATCCCCCCTTCCTGACCTTCCCCCTCAGGGGGAAGGTCAGGAAGGGGGGGTAAATATTCCTTCTAAACATAATCAACCAACACCGGTGCATGATCTGAAAACCGTTGGTCTTTAAAAATAGATACCGCTTGGATAGATTTTTGTAATCCCGAAGTCACGATCTGATAATCAATGCGCCATCCGACATTCTTCGCCCAAGCCTGCCCGCGGTTAGACCACCATGTATAATGGTCGGCCTCTTTGTTTAAATGCCTAAACGCATCAACAAATCCTAGCGAGCCCAATAACTCATCCATCCACGCACGCTCTTCGGGCAAAAAACCAGAATTTTTTTGATTGCCGCGCCAATTTTTTAAGTCAATCTGCCGATGTGCAATATTAAAATCGCCGCAAAGAATAATTTCTTTTGATGTTGAGACAAGCGTTTTTAAGTAATCAGCATACCGTTTAAGAAAATCAAACTTGACTGCTTGACGAAGCTCACCGCTGGTGCCAGAAGGAAGATAGACTGATGCGATGCAGTACTGAGGAAAATGTGCTTCAATATAACGGCCTTCTTGATCTGCTTCAGGCCAGCCTAGTCCAGTGATAACTTGTGTGGGTTGCTGTTTTGAATAAATGCCTACACCGCTATAGCCTTTTTTTTCGGCGCAGTGAAAATAGCCGTAATAACCTTCTGGTTGAAATAGCGCGTGTTGTAGATCAAGATGTTGTGCTTTTAATTCTTGGATACAAATTACGTCTGCGTTTTGGTTAAGCATCCATTCAAAGAAGCCTTTTTTGGCGGCGGAGCGGATACCGTTTAGGTTGAGGGTGATAATACGGGACATGGGGGATGGCCTTTTTGAATACTGTCATCCCGCAAAATTTTCGTCAACGATATTTGACAAAAATACTATTCTAACACGAAAATTTGTGCGGGATCCGGTAGCGATCTGTATTAGTAATGTTATTTTTTTCCTTGTAATTAAGCAATAATTTTTTTAATCAATAATATTTATATTTTACTAATGAGACCGTAACCGGGTCCCGCACAAATTTTCGTGATAGACCAATGTCTTTATTGAAAACAAAGGACGAAAATTTTGCGGGATGACAGCATTACTATTAACGTCCAAGGAAATTTTGCAACAACTCTCCTACTTTTCCTTGTGTTTTCTCTTTTAATTGATCTTGCACCTTCGACTCAATCTTTTTAAGCTGCATGTCCGCCACCGCTTTCACCAATGCTGCTGTGTCTAAACGAACAGCAGGGTCTTTGAGATTACCAACTACACTAATGGGTATGGGTAGACCATACAGGTTCCCCCAATCATTTTTCTGTTCGGGTGTTGCCTGAATCAATACCGTTTGCAAATGATAATCGATTTTCTGATTGACCAAATCAATCGTGCCCTTTCCATTGGTTTTAAACCGCGGAGAATTCAGCATCAAATCATCATTCACCATGGTTCCATCACGAAATACGATATTACCTGTTAAGCTGTCAAAAAGAGTTTGCTGCGTGTTAGGTGTTGTCAGTGCTTTTTGTTTTAGCACGGAATAAGCACTATCAATTAAGTAGCCGATATCTATTCCTTGTAAAACACCTTGATTAAAATTAATTTGCCCTGTGCCATTTAAATTTTTAACAATAGCATTAACATCATCGCCTATTGTCGTCACATTCAAGTCAACATTACCAACACCTTTTAATTTAAGTTTTTGGTCGTTTCCTCCTAAATCTTGCAACAAAGGTTCGACTTGTATATTTGATAATTTAGTCTGCACTGCAATTTGCGACACTTGGCCTGTTAAATTGATTTTTGTGCTCGATTGCAAAGAACCTTGATAAAAATTAGCTGTTATCGGCGCTAACTCCAAGACACCAATTTGATAATGCAGCGGAACAACAACATGACTGAGTTTTACATGTTTTGCTTCAATCGTATCAATGTTGAATTTGCCTTGGATGTCCACCCCATTGGCCGCTGCGGTAAAATCAATATCACCACCCATGTTTCTAAACGCTTGGACATTTGTCATGTCTTGCCCAATGCTTTGCAATAATTCTTTCACATCAAATGATTGAATTTGAAAATGGCCTTCCGCATGCGGGCTAGTCATCAATTCAATGACACCTATTTTCCCAGTCACATTTAAGTTGCCCATTTGTCCGTAGAAATGCGACCATTGCAGCGCTTTTTCCTGCAAATCAACTATCACATCTCCCTTCAATGATCCAATATATTTTTTGGTGCCTTGCTGTAGTTTTACAGCCAACAACAAACCATTGAAGGAAAAGACTTGCTGGTCGATACGCAGCGAAGTTTCGCTGGTTAATTTGACACTACCTGATAATGCTGGATTTTTGCAGTCAAAATTGAATTCGCCAGAAAGAGGAAAAGGCTTTACAGAACTGATATTGTTAGCACGTAAATTCAATTTTTCAATACTGCATGAATGTTGTTTCTGTTTGTCTGTCCAGTTGATTTCTGCATTGGTCACTTCAACGGTTGATATCATCATCCCGGCAGAGAATTTTTTCATTTGATTATCGCTAGAACGGCCCGTTGAAACTGGAGCCATTGCCGCAACAGGAGGTTGAAATTGCCAATTACTATTGCCATTTGCCTCTTTAATCAAATTTAATTTCAATCCATCCAACAGAATTC
>JAHFSI010000135.1 GCA_023265835.1 Legionellales bacterium | reverse complement strand
CGCATGTATAAATTAAACTTAAGATGATGCTGGCAATGTCAGCGCCATGACGCGTGCGATGGAACATTGAATTTTTCCGCAATCTAATTGCCAACTTAAGTGATCGCTCTACTATATTATTGGATAGAGTCATCAATTGCATTAACTAAGAATACCCGTTTTAAAGTTTCCCACCCGTTTCATCCATTAGTAGGGCAAGAATTTATTCTAATAACCTACCGTCAAAATTGGGGTGAGGATCGAGTTTATTTCCACGACAATCATGAGAAGCTTGTATCCATCCCAGCCCAGTGGACAAGCCTATTCTCCGAGGATCCGTGGGTGTCTCTGTCAGCTAATCAATCGTATTTTCGTGTGCCTGATTTACTAGAGCTAATACAGCTGATTAAAGATGTTTTCATTACATCAAATACAAGCTCTTGTACAAAAAAAGATGATGGCGATGTGTAACATGAATTATGTCAATTTGTTACATAAAATATGTCTAATTACTGGCGCCGGCGGAATTGAGGAATTGCTATTTTATTCTATAATTATAGATATATTTTTATTTTTCTATTTACAATCTTATATTTTATTGACATAATTATTGTAACATTAAAGAGGGCGATAAAAAATGAGCACCAAAAAGCAGTCTGATAATGGAAAAATCAGGGCTCTGCGGGTTCAAGGAAGCATCAATCCATCCCCGGGAAAAGTGCGCGACCCACTATTTTTAAATGAAGAATTCTTTGATCCTAACGATATTGTTCAAGTGAAATACGAGTTGTTAAGGCGCGTTCAAGTAGAAGGTGTATCGATTACCAAGGCAGTAAAAAATTTTGGATTTTCGCGACTATCTTTTTATAGGATATTGACGGTATTTGAAAAACTTGGATTATCAGGTCTTATCCCCCGAAAGCGCGGCCCGAGAGAGGCGCATAAAATGACAGCTGCAATATTAGAATTTATTGACAGTAAAATTCAGAACACTCCATCCATTACTAGCGTTACACTAAAAAATTTGATCGAAGAAAAATTTGGATTATCTGTACATTCCCGAAGCATTGATCGAGCGCTAGCCCAAAAAAAAAAGAAGACCACCCTATGAACAAATTAAATTGCTCAGCTCAACGTAAGCAGGAATTGGTTAATTGCTATGAAGAGCTGCGCAATCTTGCGCTAAGAAAATCAAAAGCTTCCGTAGATAATAGTACCGCAGGATATTCAATTCTACTTTTTCGCGGAATGTCTGCATGGATTAATACTTTTTTATCGTCTGAATTAATTTACCCAACTCAATCAAGTTATTCTCATTTGGAGACAGAAAGCAATCTTGAGAAAAAACATCTTAATTTCCCTCATAACATTCACAAGGAAGTCATGATGATTTTAACAAATATGGTTTTATCACATCAACAGGATGAGTTAAGGAATCAATATGTTTGAATCACACAAAAAAGTTTCTGCTGAACATCTCAGGCGAGGCGCCTACCTTTATATTCGACAATCCACTCTCAAACAAGTGATGGAGAATACGGAGAGTACTCAGCGGCAATATGCTTTGCGAGAAAAAGCTATTACTTTAGGATGGCCTATTGATCGCGTTATAGTTATTGATAGTGACCTTGGTCAATCGGGTGCGCAAGCTGCTGACCGCGAAGGTTTTCAAAAATTAGTTGCCGAAGTTGGATTAGGTAATGCAGGAATCGTAATGGGATTAGAAGTTTCCAGGCTTGCCAGAAATTCCACCGATTGGCATCGGTTGCTAGAGATTTGCGCCTTAAGTAACACATTAATTTTAGATGAAGATGGTATTTATGATCCTGCACATTTTAATGATCGTCTTTTGCTTGGACTCAAGGGGACAATGAGTGAGGCAGAGCTTCATGTTCTTCGCGCCAGATTGCGCGGCGGGGCTTTAAATAAAGCTAAACGAGGGGAGTTAAGAATACCGATACCAGTTGGGTTTACCTATAATTCCGAAAATCGCCCAATTTTACATCCAGACAAGCACATTCAAGAAAGCATTCATATGCTTTTTAAAATATTCCGGGAATCAAAATCAGCTTGGTATACAGTAAAATTATTTCGTGAACGTGGATTGAAATTTCCGCGACAACAGAGAACAGGCCTTTGCAAAGGAGAAATTATTTGGGGATCGTTGACGCACAGCCAAACTTTAAGAATTATAAAAAACCCAAGATATGCTGGTGTATATTTTTATGGGCGCGCACGTCATACAAAATTATTAGGTGGAAAGTGGTCTTCAAAAAAAATTCCAAAAGAACAGTGGCATGCACTTTTACCCAATTCCCATGAAGCTTATATTACACTTGAGGAATATGAACAAAATCAAAAACAACTTTTACAAAACGCACAAACTTATGGAGAAGATAGAAGAAAAAGCCCTCCTCGAGAAGGTCCTGCTTTATTGCAAGGCATTGTGATTTGTGGCTGTTGCGGCAGGAGAATGACAATTCGTTATCATACGCGTAGCCCTGGTGATTTGTATCCAATTTATGTTTGCCAAAGTTCTACTGTAGAGTCGGCTGAACGAATATGCCAATGCATTCCAGGAGCTAGCATTGATGAGGCCATTAGTGAATTACTTATTGAGTCTATGACACCACTTGCATTAGAAGTCGCATTAAATGTTCAGGCACAATTACATGCGAGACTGGAAGAATCTGATCGCTTAAGAAAAAAAAGAGTTGAGCGCGCTCAATATGAAGCGGAACTATCAAGGCAACGCTATATGCAAGTTGACCCAAGAAATAGACTTGTAGCTGATACACTAGAGGCTGACTGGAACGGAAAATTAAGAACCGTTGTGGAGACGCAAGAAGAGTACGAGAAGCAGCGTATTGTAGATGAGCAGACATTAACGGCCGAGCAAAAGGAAAAAGTATTATCTTTAGCTACTGACTTTCCTAAACTTTGGAATGATAGCAAAACACCTGACCGAGAAAAAAAGAGGATGGTACGTCTTTTATTGGAAGATGTTACTTTGACTCGTGGCGAAAAAATCTTAGTAAATATTCGCTTCAAAGGTGGCGCGACAAAGACGCTCACTTTACCTATTCCACTCAGTGCATTTATGGCACGAAAAACGCGCCCTGAAATTGTAGAAGAAGTAGATCGACTATTGGAAAATTATCATGATACTGAAATAGCAGATATCCTCAATGGTCGTGAGATTCGAACTGGAAATGCTCTGCCGTTTACCGTAGTTGCTGTGGGTCGAATACGCCGGACTTATCAATTAAAGGATCGTTGCACACGATTGCAAGAAAAAGGGATGTTACGACGCACAGAAATGCTTAAGTTACTTAACGTTAGCGATCTTACTTTACGAGATTGGAGAAATAGAGGATTAATAAAGACCCATGCATATGGCAATACTATGCAAACTATTTTATACGAACTACCCACAAAGGATTTTGCTACTAAAATTAAAAGCGGCAAATTTGCAAAATGTGTGGAACAAATTTTAACATTATCAAACAGCAATTCGCAGGAGGTATAGTGTGAAGCCAAATCCTTATCAAGTGGAGCGCCTGCAACAGATAAAAATCTTGTTAACTTTTCCCAGTGTTTTAGCATATATTTAATTGCTGCGCCTAATGCGCTATTTGGTTCAACAAGGTGATCATCCATTTGT
>JAHFSI010000134.1 GCA_023265835.1 Legionellales bacterium | reverse complement strand
CGATCACAACAATTTCGGCTGGATGGCCCAAAACGATTGCGTTTTACCCTTCCTGAGCACGAGCCGGCTGCACGGATTGGGCTCATTGAAAAGATTTTGGAGGAACTTGAACAACCTGTGATAGAATGAAACCCGCTTTGGAATTGATAAAGGAACAGAACATTTATGCTCAAGCGATTTTTGCCCAGCCAAGAAGGATTTTTTCGCTTATTTCAAAATATCGCCGATATTATTGTGGATTCAACGACACAATTTCACACTATGCTGCACAATCTGAATAATCAACAGCAATATGTGGATGTGATTGCTGCAAACGAAGAAAAAGGCGATCAAATTGCTCATAATGCTTTTGAACTATTACATAAAACTTTTATTACACCGTTTGATCGTCATGATATTCATGAACTAACCAGCGGCCTGGATGATATCCTAGATTTACTGAATCGTTGCGCACAGCGCTTTCCCTTTTACCAATTAAAAGCAGTGCCTGAAGAAATGATCAGTCTTGCTGAGCTCAGTATGCAATCGAGCATATTGCTCAAACAAGCTGTCTATCGCTTACATTCACTTAAAAAATCAGATGAAATATTTAGGTTTTGTAATGATATCAGTGAAAATGAAGGCAAAGCACATCGATTTGTTTTGGCAGGCGAAAAAAAATTATTTGCCCATGAAAAAGATTTTAAACAATTTTATAAATTAAAAGATATTTATGAAAAAACGAAATTAGTGATAAATAGCTGTCAGGATGTCGCTAACATTATTAAAGGTATTATTCTCGAGTATTCTTAATTTATGCTTCCAACTTTAGTGATCATTACTATCGCGTTTGCATTGCTATTTGATTTTTTAAATGGTTTTCATGATGCAGCGAATTCCATTGCCACGATTGTATCAACGCGTGTATTAAAGCCGCATTGGGCTGTTTTATGGGCCGCGAGTTTTAATTTTATTGCTTTTTTATTTTTTCATTTAAATGTTGCGAATACCATAGGAACAGGGTTAATAGATCCTTCTATCGTGGATGTTAATTTTATATTAGCCGCATTAATTGGCGCAATTACTTGGAACATTATGACTTGGTATTTTGGCTTGCCTTCTAGCTCCTCTCATGCGCTCGTTGGCGGGCTCCTCGGCACTGCCATTGTGAAAGCAGGCTTCTCGCCGTTAAAATTCGCGGGCATTTCAAAAGTATTAATGTTCATTGTGATTTCACCGCTGCTTGGTTTTGTTTTTGGTTTATTGCTGATGTTTATCATAGCCAGAATTTTCATTCATTTTACACCGCACCGCATCGATGCTTGGTTTCGTAAATTGCAATTTATTTCATCCGCTTTAATCAGCTTGGGCCATGGCGGCAATGATGCTCAAAAAACCATGGGTATTATAGCCATTTTATTATTTTCAACCGGGGCACTAGGCTCGCATTTTTATGTTCCTCTCTGGGTGATTATCTCTTGTAACTTTGTCATCGCATTAGGGACATTATTTGGCGGTTGGCGCATTGTCAAAACCATGGGCATGAAAATCACCAAACTCAAACCAGTCAGCGGTTTTTGCGCCGAAGCGGCAGCTGCATCCACTTTATTTATCGCAACAGCATTTGGTATTCCTGTTTCAACGACTCATACTATTACGGGTTCGATTGTAGGCGTAGGTTCTCTACATGGCCATAGCGCAGTCAGATGGGGTGTCGCACGAAATATTGTATGGGCATGGCTTTTGACGATACCTGCTGCAGGATTGGTTTCTGCAGTAATATGGTTAGCCATCGTAAAAATTGGCCACCTGTAATTTACCCTCCCTTCTTGACCTTCCCCCTGAGGGGGAAGGAAAGTATCTAGCAGCATTTGTTAGAACATTCCTTCCCCCTCAGGGGGAAGGTCAGGAAGGGGGGATAAATAAAAGCTCCTTCAAAAAATAACTTAAGCTATTGCATCTTCTCCTTGTCCCATTTCTTCAACTGTTCTAGTTTTTCAGCAATTTTTACCTCCAACCCACGATCAACAGGACAATAATATTGCCGCTTCTCAAGCTCTTCAGGAAAATAATTTTCCCCCGCAGCATACGCATTGGGTTCATCATGAGCATAGCGATATTTTTTCCCATAACCTAGCTCTTTCATTAACCGCGTGGGCGCATTGCGCAAATGCAGAGGAATTTCTAAAGAACCTTGTTCTTTGGCATCACTCATCGCTGCATTAAAAGCGACATAAACAGCATTACTTTTAGGAGCAACGGCGAGATAAACAATGGCTTGAGCAATCGCCAATTCACCTTCAGGACTTCCTAATCGTTCATACACTTCACAAGCATTTACCGACAATTGCAAAGCACGCGGATCTGCATTGCCTATGTCTTCACTTGCCATCCGTAACGCACGGCGTGCAATATACAATGGATCACAACCGCCGTCTAACATCCGCGCCAGCCAATATAAAGCTGCATCAGGCGATGACCCAC
Organism: Legionellales bacterium; assembly: GCA_023265835.1. GTDB lineage: Bacteria > Pseudomonadota > Gammaproteobacteria > DSM-16500 > DSM-16500 > UBA4722. The sequence goes on along the minus strand of JAHFSI010000134.1, from coordinate 1,224 downwards.
GGACCGCCTTATGTAAAGCTGAAATCTGGTCGTAAAATGCTTCACCGCCTTTATCAAAACGCCGTATATTTTCTTGGATGACTTCAGCGACTATTTTTTTAGTCACAACAAACTTATCTTTGTCAGCCTCAGCAAAATCCGACAAAATTTCTAATAAATTTAAACATTGCCTCGCATCCCCATCGGAAGCCTGCGCCACTATTTTTCGTAATTCCAATGGAAACTCCAGCGCGACATTTCCTAAGCCTTTTTCTCGGTCTTGCAAAGCACGTTCTATCACCTGCAATAATTCTTCTTCTGACAAACGCTTTAATACATAGACGCGCGCGCGTGACAGCAACGCATTATTTAACTCAAAAGAAGGATTTTCTGTTGTCGCACCAATTAAAATGAGTGTACCGTCTTCCACAAAAGGCAAAAACGCATCTTGCTGTGCCTTGTTAAAACGATGTACTTCATCGACAAATAAAATGGTTTGTTGCGAGGTGGTTTCACGCGCTTTTTTAGCATCATCCACCACGGCACGAATATCTTTCACGCCCGAAAAAATAGCAGACAATTTTTCAAAACGTGCATTGACTCGGTCTGCCATTAAACGCGCTAACGTCGTTTTTCCTGTTCCTGGAGGCCCCCATAAAATCATGGAATGTAATACACCCTGTTCAATTGCCTTACGCAAAGGTTTGCCCGCACCTAATAAATGCGTTTGTCCGACTATTTCATCCAATGACGTCGGTCTTAATCGTGCAGCAAGCGGTTGAAATTTATCGGTTTCGGGTTTCATCAATCACATCGGTATGGGCAGGTGGTTTAAAAGAAAATAGAGAAGCGGACACAGGGCGATTCATCGAAACATTATAAAATTCAATGACCGTATTATGCCCTAAATGATCGCGCAGTTCCATTTCACGGATTTGGCCATTAGCAAAACCCATCTTAATAAAAGCTAACATACTATCACGATTTTTGGGCAATAAAGAAAACCATTGCATAGACGCCGCATTTTTTAGTGATTGTACGGTATAGTTTTTTTCTATGGCAACAGCTGGATTACTTAATAATAATACCGGCGTATTGTCTACTTCTTTATTTAACAGACGAATTGTCACCTGCTCTAATTGAGGATCATAAATCCATAAATGCGTGCCATTGGCAACAACCAATTGAGCAACGGGTTTGGTGACGTTCCAACGAAATTTTCCTGGACGTTCTAAAGCCATGCGG
>JAHFSI010000133.1 GCA_023265835.1 Legionellales bacterium | reverse complement strand
ATGTTATTAGCGGCGTTAAATCCCAACGTCCTGGGCTAGAAAAAGCGCTCAGCTATCTTCGTGAAGGTGATACTTTGGTTGTATGGAAGCTTGATCGATTAGGACGTTCTATCCAACATTTAATTCAAACCATCACATCACTAATAGAAAAGAAAATTAGCTTTAAGAGTTTGCAAGAAAATATTGATACATCTACCAGTGGCGGGAAGCTTATTTTTCATATTTTTAGCGCACTAGCTGAGTTTGAACGCGATCTCATACAGGAACGAACTCAAGCGGGATTAAAGGCCGCACGAGCTCGCCGGAAAATGGGCGGTAGACCGCCTTTACTTGATACAAGACAGATTAATCGAATGATTGAAATGTATAACGAACAGAAAAATACGGTGGCCGAAATTTGCAAAATTTATAATATTAGCCGGCCATCATTTTATAATTACCTTAACAATAGAAAACGAGAATTGACAATAGGGAACGCTAAATTAATCCATTATTGATTAACAGCTTATTATAAAGTTTTACCTTTCTAATTTAATAGTATTTTCGGATTTTTTTGCATGATCAATACACATTTCATTAATAAATGTAATTCTTCTAAATAAAGATCCTGCGTAGTTAAATTTGTTTTTAGCAGAGCCTCCAAAAGGAGAGCCATCAAATCTCTTTTTTTCAATGATTTTGTTTAATTCCTCGTAAGCGCCCAATAACCCCACGCTGCAATAAACAGTTATAAGCTTGACTTGTCAATAAACTGTGGCAACAAAGACTGAGGCGATACACTACCGCGTCGCATTGCATGAGATAAGTTAAGAACATGCTCGAGATATTTTCTGGGGTCAATACCGTTCATTCTGCAACTTTGAATCAAACTATAAAGTAAAGCCGCTTTATTTGCGCTTTCTGGCGTGCCGGTGAACAACCAATTTTTCCTTCCTATAGCGAAAGGTCTAACTTGATTTTCCATCCAACAGTTACTAATAGGTACTTCACCATGATTAAGGTATGCAATCAGGTAAGGCCATTGATTAATCGTATAAGTGATAGCGATCCCCAGCAAACTTTTGGGGGGTGCTTGTATCTTGGAAACTTCTTCCCAAATAACATTCAGTACCGGTTTTGCTTTTTCTTGTCGGTATGCCTTGCGATCATCCGCACTCATTTCTTTCGCTTCTCGCTCGATCTCATAGAGCCTATTAATTAACAGTAACAGCTGGGCTGCTTTCCCTTTTTTTTCCTTGTCCGCTACCTTGACTACATCAGTAAATTTACGGCGGCAGTGGTCCCAGCAGCCAAAATTAATGACGGGCGATTTTTTGCGTAAATCGTTATAACCAGAGTAGCCATCTGTTTGAAGTAAGCCCGTAAAATCTTTTAGTGTTTCATTTGGCGTTATTGCACTACGGCCCGATGAATATTCAAAAAAAACAAATCGATTTCCTGGGTCGCAACTATGGTATCCCCAAAGGTATCCTTCTTTATTGGGCTTAATTGTTTTGACCTTGGTATCATCCGATTGCAATAAGTGGATGTATTGAAACTGCTCTCTGAATGCGTCTTTAAGAGGGAAGAGTGCCTCTGCTGCGCGCATCACCCAATGGCCTAGCGTATTATCAGGAATGTTTGCTCCTAATCTTTCAAAAATCTTGGACTGACGGTAAAGTGGAAGATGTTGCTCATATTTTTTGGTAATGACTTCCGCCACAAACCCAGGCGTTGCCATACATTTTGGAATAGCGGTTTCAGGTTTCTTTGCTGATTTGATGGTTTCACACTGACGACAGCAGTATTTTAAAGTGATGTGTTCAATCACTTGGAATGTCTCTGGAATATGGTCTATTTGAATAGAGCTATCTTCACCTGCTTTGGTAAGTGGATTGCCACAATGACAGGTCTTTTCGCTTTCTTCTAAATCATGGATCTTTTGCTCTTTGGGAAAGTTTGAAATATCAAAGTGACGTCCAGTTGATTTTTTCTTGCGGGTATATGTAATGATTTCTTCTTTAACTGGCTCATCTGTAGTGCCTTTGCCGTCTTCTGCCATCTTTTCATCAAACAAAGATAAATTGACTGATGCCGCTGTTTCAGAAGACTTACCAAATTGGCGATGATTGGCTAATTTAAATTGCTCTTTAAACCAGGCCACTTGTTTTTCGAGTACGGTGATTTCTTGCGATTGCTTTTCAATGGTTGATTGGTAAGTCATCTGCAATCCTGCAACGATATCAAAAGAAAAAATATCTGGATTTAGGCTGCTTTTTAATGTTTTTAATGAATTTTCCATGTGGCAAATGATAACATTTTTATATTAAAATGCTACCTTTTGCCAACTTGTTTATCTTATTTTTTTAATGAAAATCTTTGTATTCTAACTCGCCCCATTCTGTCATCTCTATCCAGTTCAGTCCTGCCAGCAACCAACTTAGCTCACGGGGCGTTATAGTGGCCATATCAGCGTCAGCTAATGCATTAAAAAACCGTCCTTTCTCTAATCGTTTTAATAATAAAACGAACCCGTTTTTATGCCACGCCAATACCTTAATCTTGTTACGGCTACGGTTATAAAAAATAAAAATATGAGCATGTGGATCAACATTTAAATCAGATAACACTATATCTAACAACCCATCTATTCCTTTGCAAAAATTGACTGGTTTTGTGCATACCAATATGGATGGAGCTTGTAGACTTAGCTGCATGGCAATAATCCTTTTGCAATATTAATAATCAATGCCGCATCTGTTACATGCTGTAGTCGGATTTTAATGCGTTGATCTACTAAAATTTCAACTACATTAGTCGGTTTCACTGGCTCAGGTAAAGAGAGAGGTTGGAAAGGTTGACATGGAGCGCTGTCTTTTGATAAAGAATTTTTCCACCCACTGAGATTTGCTATTGCAAGATTATTTTTTCGGCAATATTCACTCATTGATAAACCGCTTCTTTTCCATTTCTCTACATGGGTTTGCCGTTCTTCTGGCGTGGTATGGTATTTGATCTTAGCATTGCTTGATGACGTCGATTTTTCTTGCATAAGTTAAATCCTTATTATGGGTTGGTTATGCAAGATTATAGGTATTTATTGATTGATACAGCGTGGGATTATTAGGCGTTTACGGACAAACCACCTGTTCCACTGGATAAAGAGCTGGAAACGATCACTAAAGGGAATGATATAGGCAAACGATTGCTAGATAAATTATTTACAGTCTATTTAAAAGATGGGCGTGAACAGTGGGTCTTGGTGCACATTGAAGTGCAAGGCAAACCGGATGAACATTTTCCAGAGCGGATGTTTATTTATGCATATCGTACCTATGATAAGTATCGAAAACCTATTCTGAGTCGCGCTATCTTGACCGACGACCGTAAGTCCTGGCGGCCAGACCGTTTTGAGATAGGAGCAGGGGGTTGTTCTCTGGGGCTAACGTTTTTGATGATCAAGTTGCTGGATTATAAAGAAAAAGAAGCGGAGCTTGATGCATCGAGCAATATTTTTGCAAACGTTATTTTGGCCCAATTAAAGGCACTTGAAGTAAAGTCAAAATCGGATGTGCAAAGAAAAAATACTAAGTTTTCTATAACTAAAAGGCTTTTCGAAAAAGGGTTTACGAAGGCAGAAGTGATCGATTTGTATGAATTTATTAATTGGTTAATTGGCTTACCAAAGGCGCTTGAGATAGAATATCGTGATGACTTATTTGCACTA
>JAHFSI010000063.1 GCA_023265835.1 Legionellales bacterium | reverse complement strand
AAGACGCAATGTTTCTGGTACCGCGGTAACATGGATGCAGTTAGATGAAAAATGTGTGACAGTCAAACACACGCCATTGACTGCAATGCTTTCTCCGATAGTTAAATCAGTAAAAGTGTCCGGCACGCGAATAATAAAATCGATTGAATCGAGATGCGTTAAGATATGCTGTATAGTGCCAATGGCAGATACGATGCCGCTAAACATAATTTACAAACTCCCTGATGTTAAATAATAATTCAGGGCATGAATAAACTAAGCTAGTAGTCTTTATATAGGACTTCTGCGAAATAGTGCTTATTTATCTTCTTTCATCCGGACTATAACCGTCGGCCTTGGCATTTCACCAAATCTGCTAACTTCTTTATAAGAAAGAAGCGCTTGCGGGCTGTTTTACGAGCATAGGCTCTATAAAAATACCGCCGGTAGGGACTTTCACCCTGCCCTGAAGATAAGTTTGTAAAACTAATACTAAATTGGTGGAATGTCAATGTGAACGGGCACGTTTACGATAAGTAATAATTACGCTAAAATGTCCTGTTTACCCGTTCGAGGAACTAAATAATGCGTACTTTTTTACTGATGATGGTTGTGATAAGCAGCTTTTTCGTCTTAAATGCGTCTGCTGTTGATCTTCCTGCTATACCGGCTGCTGCAACGACAGCTTCTCCAGCTTCAGCTACTGCAAATACTGTAAATGCCGCACCCGCGCAGTCATCGTCTGTTCAGGCCAACCTAACACTTAAACAAGAAGACCAGCGTTTATATGCTCATGTCCTCATTGAACAACCGCAAAATGAGCAAGGCAAAATCCGTATAGATTGGACTCCCCCCTTGCATAGTAGCTGTGATAAAAGCAGTTATTCTCTGTCTTATCAAGGCAAAAAATTCCATACTCAAGCCTATCGTACGCTGGGGCATGGTTTAATTAGTGGGAAGTCAGTTACCTGCATAGGAACTTGGCAGGCTGCCGTTGTCAATGAACAAGGTGCTGTTTTAGCTACTGCGACTATTACGATTGATTCTGTTGATTCGTTTGCGACGAACACTGCTAAGAAGATGCATTCATTGGCAGCGATTGCATAACAACCTTCTCCAAAATATCCTCGGTACACACCGCTGCCTGATAACCATCAGGCACCGCGATTTTTTCTACATAAAATTGCGAACATCCTAATAAAACAGCCTCTTTTAAACTCGACAAATTAATTGAAAAATCCGCTAAAGGTGTTGTTAATAATCCTTGTCCTATCGTTTTAATAAGCGCTTCTTTCATAGACCATATTTGATAAAATGCCGACGCCCTTGCGCTCTCTGTGAGCGCCATCAGTTGTGCTTGTTCTTGCGGACTAAAAAATCGTTTTACGATGTCTTCTCTAAAATAAGATTTGATTTTTTGTATGTCCACACCGATGTCTTGCTCTATGGTAATCGCAAAAAGAGTGATATCAGCTGAATGCGAAATATTAAATCGAAGGTCATGAATAGTGTTCTGTAAATACGGTTTGCCATGGGCGCCATAGTCAAATACCAGTTGTTCCGGTGCAAGGCCCGTATAACGACTTAAAATCTTACGTAAAAAACTACGTGAAAAAATAAAACGTTGCTTATGTAATGGAGATTGCAAGCACGCGGCACGCTTAATTTCATCAGGACTTAGCAATGATAGCAAAGAGGGCCCATCGAAGGTGCCATGGGCCCACTCTGCTATCCATATATGTGCTGTGCGTGGAAGCACAGTCAGGCTCGTGTTCATCACTGCTTATGGTTGTTGTATTCCAGCCACTAACCAATTTTGCGAATTTTCTGGTTTAATGAAATGCCAAATTTCTTTAATAGCACTAGGTTCGCTGCCCATTTGTTCACGAACTAGGCCTGAAAAAAGTACGCTTGCCACTGTTCCTTGTGTCTCTACTGTCACTTCCTGTAAGTCCGCATTAATGGAAACCACTTCTGTTTGATTAGGTGCATCGCCGCGTTCTTGTAATTGCATTTGAATTTCAGCAAAAACTTCAGGTGTCGTAAATTCGCGAATATCAGCGGTGTTTTTCGTATCATAATCGGCTTGTAGACGAATAAAGACGGTTTTGGCTTGACGTAGAAAAGCAGCTTCATCAAAACCAAGTGGACGCGTATTATTCACCACTACTTCAGGGTGAAATGCGCTGCTGGATGAATTGCTTGCAGGTTGATATTGATAAGCGTTGTTCATGGGCGCCGATGGTTGGCTAGCGGGTTGTAATCGACTGCTGATTAAGCGCCAGACAAAAAAAGCTAGACCCCCTATTAATAACCAAGAAAGAATGCCTGTACCTACACCATGTCCCATAAAAAGAGAAGCAAGCAAACCACCCGCTGCAAAACCTGCCAATGGCCCTAACCATTTACCCATGCCTTGACGAGGAGCTGCTGCCGTATTCTGAAAAGAACGCCCTACATTTCCTGCATTAAAAGCAGTGCTGGGCTGTGCCAAACGACTCATGCCAAAACTCCTGCCCCCACCAAACCGAGCAGCCTCAGCATCCGCCATAAAAATTCCGATAGTCATAATAGAAACAAATAAGAGCAAAAAGAGCTTACGCATCGTATTTCCCCGAGTTTAAAATGAGAAAGTAGGGTACAGAAAATAGGGTGAAAAAGCAATACTGTATGGACAAAACTCCATTCACACAAGTCAAGCCACCATTCGCCAAGTATCTTTTATCTCTTTAAACTCTATTTTATTATCATACCCAGTTTCTATTGCATCTAAATCAGCAATTTCATTAATACGATCAAATAATTCTCCATTATCAATTTTTTTATAAAGGTAGGTATAAAAATAAATTCTTAAAAGTCTATCTGCTGGTTTTGATATTTTATTTTTATTCTTTTCCCATAATAAAATTTGCTGGTAACGACATCCGATAAGCACAGCTAATTTGTTCTGCGACAAGTCTAGCATTGTTCTTATAAATTTAATTTCATTACCTTCCAACAATCCTTTTTTAAAGATAAGAATATTCGAAATAGCTTTATGAAGTCCATGAATATCATGAATAAACAGCTCTTCATCACCATCACTTGTTTTTGTAATTTTAAACCCGTTAACAAGATAAATATTATCAAGACCACATTCTGTGTAGTGATATAATTTAGTTTGTTTTTTCATCTTAATCCCCATTCTTCATCCAGTTCCACTATCAAATCAATCTTTAACTTTTATCACAGTAATAACCTTGGCTGATTGAGTGAATCTTAAGCACACACCAACACGCAAACGCTCTCCTGCTACCAATCTTTCTACTGTAATTTCATAACCTGCCTCACTACCCCCTTTATTCGCCAGCACTGGTTCTTCGGTCACTTTTCCCTTGGCCAGACAGGTCAACACCTGCTGAAAATTAACCTTCCGCTCCGCCATTCTCTCCCTAGCATGTTTCGACAAGGAAACCATGCCATGACCTGTTAATTCCTTTAATATTTTTTCTGCCTCCGCCCTGGAGGGCACCTTGCACAATGGAACAACGTTCATCAATTAAAATACCTTTTTATATTTGTGAGGTTTCTTGCAACCATCGTTTTGTTACCTCATTAATTATATATACGATTATCGTATATTTCAATGGACATTAATAAAAAAATAATATAGGCTCCTAGTCCTATTTTTCCAAAAGAGACCACAACCCATGAAAGCCACTCTGCGCGGCACTGAAATTTATTTTGATATCGCTGGCATGCAGCTTGCGCCAAAAGGCCATGATTTTATCGAAAAACCTGTGTTATTTCTATTACACGGCGGGCCAGGCGGTGACCATCTGGGCTTTAAACGCCACTCGTTAGAATTACAAGACGTCGCACAATTGGTTTTCATTGACCATCGTGGTTGCGGGCGCAGCAAAAAAACCAAGCAGTCAGACTATTCATTAAAAAATAATATTGAAGACATTGAGGCACTGCGTAAGCACTTAGGGCTCAAGAAAATTTGTATTTTAGGCGGCTCTTATGGTGGAATTGTCGCACAAGGTTATGCCATACGTTATTCTAAGCATGTAGAAAAATTAATTTTATCTGTCACCATTCCCAGCTACAAAGCCATTGAAGAATCAAAAGCGTATTTAAATAAATATGGCACGGCCAAACAAATCGCCATTTGTGAACATCTTTGGAATGGCGGCTTCAAAGACCACAACCATGTGATGCGTTATTTTAAAATAATGGATTCTTTCTATTCATTAACAGCGAGAAAAAAGCGCAAGCCTGTGTTTGCTAAATCAAAAACCATTTGGTCACATGAAGCGTTAAATGAAGGATTTGGCGGTTTTTTACAGCATTTTAATTTTGTACCACAGCTGAAAAAAATCAAATGTCCTACCTTGGTGTTAGCAGGACAAGATGATTGGATTTGCCGTCCTTCACAATCTAAAATTATCGCCCAACATATTCCGCATGCACAGTTAAAAATATTCAGAAATTGCGGACATGCGCTGGCGGTTGATGCGCATGATAAATATATTAGAGCGGTCAAAAGGTTTTTAACGGGTTAGGCTCCTAACTCGCTGACGGCCTAAATGTACAAGTAAGCGTATCACCTGCTATATAATCAATTTCTGTATCGCTCCATGTCAATACGGACTTAATAAATCTACCAGCCTGAGATTTAATATCTTGCTTTCCATTCAAAGAAAATTGAACGTTGAGACTAGGATCTGAAAGATTATTCACGATCTTAAATGTAATAGGATTCGCATGCAAGTTTAGCGAACCCTGAATAGAGGCCCCCTTCTCTACTTTAAGATCACTAATGATGTCCCTGCTATTGACTGCCGGAGTAAATTGGCAACTCGCATCAACTGTAGTAATAGATTGGCCTGCAAACAGCGTAATTTGCAACACTCCATCGTCCTTCTCACGCCTCTCCGCCCAAGTACAAATAGCCGTTTTAGCTTGACCGTCTCTCACATCAACATCACCCGGAACACCATCCACTATACAACTATTTCGTTGCATCAAATTCATCGCCGGAACGACACTATGTGCTGCAGTAACCGCAAAAGACATAACTAAAGATGGAACAACCCACATTTTTTTAACTTGCATCATTTTAATCTCCCCCTACTTCTAGTGAAAATTCCAACTTCATGCTATCATAACGTTCTTTTTAAATGAAGCTGGAAAAAAACAAGAATGTGTAAATATAGTAAAATTGTTCTGTCTGTTCTCATTGTAGTTGCCGTGTTATGTTACGTTTATTATAACCATCTTGCTTTCAACCATCATTTTTCTTTGCACAAAATAAGTTTTGGCCGTTTAGCACATTGGCAGCAAGACGATCAAAGCCAGGCATTTATCGCATTTAAAAAATCCTGTGCAGAAATTTTAACCCGTGATCCAAACACGGCTTTCAGTGCTATACCAGAAAGTAAAACGAATCAAACATGGCAAACGATTTGTCTAGCGGCAAACAAAATTTCCAATCCAGATAAAAAAACCGCACAACAATTTTTTGAAGTGTGGTTTACACCGTATAGCGTAAAAGATAATTTTAATCCGAAGGGATTTTTCACTGGTTATTACTTGCCTTTAATACATGGAAGCTTGAAGAAAACCAAACACTATACCGTTCCCATCCAAGGAACACCTGCTGATTTAGTAAAAGTCAATTTAGAATTATTTAATCCCACCCTAGCGAACAAAGTCATCGTTGGGCAATTAAAAAATAATACATTGGCACCTTATCCTGATCGCGCTGCTATTAATAACGGCGCCTTAAACAAAAATGCGAAGGTATTAGCATGGGCGGACAATGTGATTGATGTTTTCTTCGCACAAATTCAGGGTTCAGCGCTGATTGAATTGCCTAACCATCAGCAACTGATGATGGGTTATGCCAGTAGCAATGGCCGCATGTATACGCCCATCGGCAAAGTATTGGCAGCAAGAAATGCGATTGCAAAAAAAGACATTTCTATGCAAACCATTCGCTCATGGCTGGAACAGCATCCAGAACAAATGATGGATGTTTTAAATCAAGATGCTTCTTACGTATTTTTTATGTTAAGACCGAAGGGGCCTATGGGCACGGAGCAAGTTCCGTTGACGGCACAACGTTCGTTGGCGATAGATACTCGGTATATGCCATTGGGTGCGCCAGTTTGGTTGAGCACCCAAGTTCCTGTTCCCGGTGATGTAAAACAATGGGCCCCTTACGACCGCTTGCTAATCGCACAAGATACAGGCGGGGCAATTAAAGGGGCAGTAAGAGGCGATATTTTCTGGGGCGCGGGAGATGAAGCTGCCTTTTCTGCTGGGCATATGCAGCAATCCGGGCGGTATTGGGTGTTGCTGCCTAAGTAATCGACTCAATCCTCACCACCGGATCCACCTCCGCCGTATAATCAATCCCCGCCACCCCAAACCCAAACAACCGGTGAAACTCATCACGATATCCCGCAATATCAGTCAACTCACCCAAATTTTCCGTACGCACATCAGGCCAAAGCGCCGTAATTTTCTCTTGCACGTCCCGCTGCATTTCCCAATCATCAATCCGAATACGGCCTTCAGGATCTCGTTTAGCAGAATTTGCATAGACATTATCTTTAAACAATCGATTGATCTGCTCAATACAACCTTCATGCGTGCCTTTTTCTTTCATGATTTTATACAACAATGAAATATAAAGCGGTACCACCGGAATAGCAGAACTTGCTTGCGTCACCAAGGCCTTATTCACTGATACTAAAACCTGCCCATGATAAGAACTAAGTTCAGTTTGCAATTGCATCGCCGTTTTCAACAAATGTTCCTTTGCCTTACCAATCGTACCTTCTTTATAAATAGGATAAGTCAATTCCGGCCCCACATAATCATACGCCAGCGTTTTCACGCCTTCTGCTAATAAATTCTCTTTCGCTAAAAAATCTATCCAGATTTTCCAATCTTCACCACCCATCACAGCGACAGTTTCTGCAATTTCGTCAGGCGTTGCAGGCTCCAGCGTAATCTCCTTCACCTCCCCACGCATGGGATCAACTGTTTTGCCGACAAAAGTCTTGCCTATCGGCTTTAACACAGACGAAAAAACCTGCTCCGTATCAGGATGCACACGGCGCGGTGATGCAAGGCTATAAATAATTAAATCCACTTTTCCTAAATCTTTTCTAATGAGATCAGCTGTTTGTCGTTTTATTTGATGAGAAAAAGCATCGCCATTAATACTTTTAGCATAATAGTGTTCGCGATGCGCGAGAGCCTCAAATGCAGCCGTATTATACCACCCCGCACTCGCAGTCCGTTTTTCATCCGCTTCTTTCTCAAAAAATACACCTACCGTTTTTGCTCCATAACCAAAAGTAGCTACAATACGACTAGCCAACCCATAACCCGTTGACGCACCAATAATCAACACATTTTTAGGTCCATCAAAACGCCCCTGTTTTTTTACATAATTAATTTGCGCTTCCACGACTTTTGCACACCCTTCGGGATGAGCCGTCGTGCAGATAAAACCACGTATTTTGGGTTGTATAATCATAGAGATTCCTTAAAATTGATGCCGCGTATTATTTCATAAATTAGCCAGTTAGCAAGATAAAAAATCTACACAAATAATTCCTTCCACTGCCCATAATTTGTGATACAATAGCCGTCCGTTACAGTGATGTCTCCATTAGATTTTAATGTAATGACCTCCTCGTAGCGTTTTTTTTTACTTTATTAAAGGTTATACAATTATGGCAAAGCGTGAAAAAGGTACAGTTAAGTGGTTTGATAGCGGCAAAGGGTTTGGTTTTATTGCAAGAGAACAAGGTGAAGATGTATTTGTTCATTTCCGCGCAATTCGTGGTGACGGCTACCGTTCGTTGGAAGAAGGACAAGTAGTTGAATTTACAGTAACCCAAGGCACAAAAGGGCCACAAGCTGAAGATGTGGCTGTGACCGAATAATAATATCGTCGTAAGTCGATTTATTTCAATTTTGAGAGAAAAGGGCTGAGTAATTTTTGTAACGTTTTTTGTTTACAGATGATTGCAAGGCCTTTTTCTTCTCTTTTTTAGCCCCGATTCATTGATACTTAAAGATAATGATTATTCAAGTTCTGTCACAATCTGCCGATCTGGCACAAGCTGTAAAAGAAAATCAGCCACAGGCAAACAGAGCACATTATCTTTTTTTAATTTTTCTTTTCCGCGATATAAAAACAAACATTGACAGTCGCGATAGTCTTTCTTGAATTCAACAAGCGCCCTTAAATCTCCAGGTTTTATTTTTTTACTATTCTTGACTTCTATAGCATAAAATCCAATTTCACCATAAATAATAAAATCAATTTCCATGCCGGATTTCGTTCGCCAAAAATAAAGTTTCCCTTCTTTTTGAGAGTAATCCAGCCATGCCTTGATATGTTGTGCCACTAATGTTTCCAATGCAAGTCCCTGCATTTCTTCTGGATGATCCAGAGGGCCTTTAGGACGAATAGCTTGATAAACGCCTGCATCAAAATAATAAAACTTAGGATGGGTTGTTAAATGGCGTTTAGCTTTTTTAGAAAAGACAGGCAGTTGAAAAGCAAGTAAAAGGTCTTCAAGAATACCGATATAATTGTTAACTGTTTTGCTGCTCACGCCACAATCTAACGCAATGTTATTACAATTTAAAATAGATCCTTGTGAAAAACTAAGTGCTTCTAAAAATCGTGCAAATTGTTCTATATGGCGCACCATGCCTTCCATCTGTACTTCTTCTTTCATATATAAGGCAACATACGTTTTTAAATCTTGCAATGGATCAGGTGAAAAATAAATGATAGGAAGCATCCCTTGCGACAGTGCTTTTTCCAGAGAAAATTTATTTTTTAATTCTGATGCTATAAAAGGATGCATATATTTTAATGTTGCTCTGCCTGCTAACAGATCAACACCATCACGTTTTAATTTTCTTGCGCTAGAACCCGTTAAGATAAATTGCCAGCCTTGTTTTTTTTCTATTAATGAATGTACGACGCTTAATAAATCAGGTGCTTTTTGAACCTCATCAATAATAAAAGTGGTTGTGGCTGGATGGGCAAGTACGTATTCTTGGAGGCGCTCAGGAAAAGCGCGATAAGTACGATAGGTATCAGGTTCTAATAAATCAATGAATCGTCCTTGTGGATAATGTAATTTAAGCCAGGTCGATTTGCCTGTTCCACGCGCACCAAAAAGAAAAAAGCTTTTGGCAGGCGCCTCAAAATAACGGATTATATTTTCCATTTATCCTTCCTTTTTTGGAATAGCGATTCAAAAAAGGAAGAATATCAGCTATCCTATTGAAAATCAAGCATAATTGGCCGCCGCCCGGAGCAGGTATGTCAAAAAGCCATTTTAGTGCTATGATTTAGCCCCTTTACACTTATATGCTAAGCAAAATGAATACGTTATCTGAAACACTCATCGCCACCGCAGCCAACCATTTGCAAGACATACTTTCACTTGCTGTCCAGTATTCACCACAACACACTGCGCTCATCATCTACGATACGCAATGTCCTCTGGCCATAGCTTTAACCACAGCCTATCAACGTATTCTGCCAACGGCCGTATACATGGATTTTGAAACGCTTTCTGCCAAAGAAATATTATCTGCTTTTAAACAACTGTCACCGTCTGATCTTGTCATCTTAATTCAATCGACCAGTTTTAGATTGAATGATTTTCGCATTCGCGTGGAGTTGTTTGAGCAAGGATTAAAAGTGATTGAGCATCCGCATCTCGCTCGTATGATAGGTATAGAATGTCATTATTATATTGAATCACTTGCTTATGACCCTGTTTATTTCCGTCATGTAGGCTGGGCATTGAAAAAACGGATTGATGCAGCACAAAGCGGCATGATCGATAGTGATGGTGAACATCTTATTTTTGCTTCCCCGTTTGAACCAGCAAAATTAAATATCGGTGATTATACCGGCATGAAAAATATTGGCGGACAATTTCCGATTGGTGAGGTGTTTACTGAAGCGAAAAAATTAGAATCGGTGAATGGACGGGTACGTATTTTTGCTTTTGCTGACCGTGAATTTCGGGTCAATAAACCGGAAAATCCCATTACGTTAGTGATTACGCAAGGACGAGTGACAGATGTCATCGATTCGACGCCTGAATTTAATAAAGTACTAGAGGGTATTCGTGAAGATGAACAAGAAATTTGGTTACGTGAACTGGGTTTTGGCATGAACCGCGCTTTTACGCCTGAGCGTATCGTAAGTGATATTGGGACTTATGAACGCATGTGTGGTATTCATTTGTCGTTAGGGGCGAAACATGGCGTGTATAAAAAAACGAATTTCAAACGCGGGGAGATGTGGCACCATGTGGATGTGTTTGCTGTGACGCACGGGGTGTATTTGGATAGGGAAGTTGTGTTTAGGGATGGGGCTTGGCAAGTAACGTGAATACATCTGCGTGAACGATCAATGGCGTCGACTTAAAAAGTTAATTGAATAATGAATGATATTTATCCCCCCCTTCCTAACCTTCCCCCTAAGGGGGAAGGAAAGTTCTAGGTTTCTTCAGTGATAATTAGGACATTCCTTCCCCCTGAGGGGGAAGGTTAGGAAGGGGGGATAAATTATTCATTATTTTTCTTAAGTTAATGCCACTGCGTGAATGGTTACCATGATGGGGAAACCTCTTGTTTATAATAATAAAAATCCCTATTTCGATTCATCATCATTTCAGTCAAAAATAGCACAATTTAGCTGATTTTGCGCTATACTACTCTCTATAACGAATAGACAATCGAGGAGAGGGGTACATGCCAACACTTTTAAATTTCAGTGCCCGTGCTTTAACGCTTGAGAACCAGACAAGTAATGCAATTCAAATTGCTAACCTTGTTAGGAAATTGTTTCCTCCTTCAACCCCCCCCACCGCAGCAAGCGAACAACGAAGAAAAGTTCTTTCAAGATTAATGACCACCCTGCTGACATCATTCGTCAATGAAAAAAATCTTGTATTGTCTAGCGTAGCTACAAATATGCCGTCTTTCTTTTATGAGTTTGATTCACCCATGGAAAAATTATTCAAAGAGGTAAGAAGTTGCCATACAACAGAAGATCTAGAAAACTTAGAAAGAAAGATAGCTAATCTTAGTAACAATGAAAAATATCATGCTATTTTAAGGCATCAGGGCCCTGGCATTCCCGATTTATCTGATCAAGACATTGACGATTTAATACATGCTAATTTCCTAGATCGTCTTATTCAGCAAGATGAACAAACACTAGACCCAGAGAATTTCACCTCAGCAGTAACCCAACTAAAAAATAGAGGATATATAACATCAGGCCTAGAATTTTCTACAGCAGATATAGAAGATGCTTTGGCTAACTATGCGAAGGAGCTTAAAGATGTTCCTGTTACAGTCATAACTAAAGAGTTATTTTTGTTTAGCGATGAAAGCGCGGTCATTAATACATACAAAGCCACTCTACTCAGTGCTATTAATGAAGCAGCAACACAAGCGAAAAGCAAAGACCAGTTCATATTGATGCCCATTAATAATGGCGCGGGCCATTTTGTATTTGTTAAAATTAAAATAGCGGAAAAAGGTGCTATGGAAGTCACATTAACAGATTCCCTTTCAACAGATAATAAAAAGAGTAGGCATTATCAAAATAATATAATGATTATTAAAAATATCCATAAAATTGCTAATACCACCCCCTTTCCTTCTGATGAAGCACTTGAAAAAGCAGTGACATATGAAAAAACACAAAGCAGCACCGCAGCCACCTGTTCTTTTTACGCAGTACGTGAAGTAGTCAGGGCCGTTGAAGCTGAAACACTCAGAGCATCCGATAAAAAAGATAGTCATCCAACCACAGAGTTAGCGATCGCAGCACAAAAAAAAGATGCCGATATTACTGATTTTCAACTAGCTATGATTAAAGAAATTGCACGCAAAAAATACCCTGCTGTTAAGGAATTACAACAATTACAAAAAGACAAATCGGGAACCATCCACACACAATCTCAAACTCCCGATTATGAAAGATATCTAAGAATCTCAAAAAAAGAAGCGAACGAGCTGAAAAGTCATTTTATCAGTGACGCAGGTGTAAAAATGAAGGGCCCCTACCCGGGAATGGCACCGGCACCTCCATCCACTCCTGCAACATCTCCTGGAATAGCGCCTCCTCCAATGAGTTCTACATCAACACCGCCTGCTGCTTCTGCTCCTACTCCTGCTGCACATGTAGCTAGACCCGCAGTAAAAGTAAAAAGCCGTCCTGATCCATCAGCAACTGCTGCTCCCGTGAGTTCTGCGGTAGAACTAGTACCACCACCACTACCCAAACGCCCAGCAGAATTGAAAACAGCAGATCAAAGTGAAATAGGAACAGACTTGCTTATCGCAATGCGTAACTATATCAAGGCAATGAAGCATCCCCCTATTATGCTCGATCAAAAATATGGATTACTTGGAGAGGATGATAAAAACGAGTCCC
>JAHFSI010000062.1 GCA_023265835.1 Legionellales bacterium | reverse complement strand
AAAAATCAGAGCGTACAGGGATGTATTCACAGCGTGTTTTAAAATAGTATCGCGACAGAGTGAAATCCCTCATCGAAGGCACGATTGGGCTTAGCAAAATAGGTGGCCTGAGCTATTACATCCCTACTGCTCCGGGTAATACAGTTGCACCAGTGACAAAAGCACTCACTGCAGCCCCATACTTAACGCCTACCATGACGGCGGCAATAGCGGGTAAAATATACCGTCTCACTATATTAAACCAAGGAGCATTGTGATCCTTATACAACAAATTGGCGGCATACTGGATAGACCTTAAACCGGCATCTTGCTGTGCCTGTTGCGGAGACATTTTTTCATGCGGAGTATTATCAAGAACACACAAAAAATTAGTTAATGCAGACCTTGTTCCCTCTGTCTCAACTAACTTTTCTAACTTCTGCATCCCAACCAAAAAATCATTACCAAATATCGTTTGAATTCGTTTGTTTTTTTCGAGTATAGTTCCTTTCTGCTCCCGCTCTATGCGCTTTAAAAAATTAATATACTGGGGGTCCTCTGTCTCGCCTGTTGTAAGAGAGTCGCTGAATTTCTGATAATGGCCAAGACTTTTCCAGCCTGATTGTGGCGTGCCTATGAAATACTCTTCTTCATAATTCGGCGCTGATGAGCTCCAGTTGCCCCAATGCCGGCCTATGTAATAATAAATTATTTCTCGTTGGGCCTCCCCTTGGGCGGGGGGTAACTGCTTAAGATGCCGTTTCTCGCCCTCCATGCATCTCTTGAGACTATAAACTACTTTATTACCGCTTTGCACAACCCCCCCCCCTCCTGAAATGGGAAAGACCCCCCAAAAGGTCTTATTCTAATTTGATGGGTCGTCTGCGATTCGAACGCAGGACCAACAGGTTAAAAGCCTGCTGCTCTACCGACTGAGCTAACGACCCCCAAGGGTATAAACATGAGGTGCCAATCATACCGAGTTATAAAAAAATATCAACGTTGTGGTATTAACAAACTTTATTTTTTGTGACCGCTCAGGCAGTGGCATCAACTTAAAAGATTAGGTTTGTTGAATTATTTTACCCCCCCTTCCTGACCTTCCCCCTGAGGGGGAAGGAATGTTCTAATTGTCACTGAAGAAGCTTAGAATTTTCCTTCCCCCTCAGGGGGAAGGTCAGGAAGGGGGGGATAAATAAATATTCATTCCATTTTTTACCGCCCAGGAACATCGCCCCATAGATATTTGTGCAACTGTATCTGCAACCTCACCCCCAAACGATCTGCAATAATCCAATCCGCCAATTCCCCCGCCGCTTGTTGTTGATAACTGGGTGAAAATAAAACATCACAGGTTTGAGTTAACTCATATTGCTGCAGAATAGTTTTTGCCCAATCATAATCAGCCCGGTCGCAAATAACAAATTTGATTTGATCATGCCCAAGCAGATGCGATACATTTTCAAAACGGTTTTTTGCTGCCTCACCCGAACCCGGTGTTTTGATATCAACCACTTTTACTACACGCGGATCAACCTGGGAAATATCTAATGCGCCGCTGGTTTCTAACGAAACCGTATACCCTGCATCACACAATGCTTGCAGCAACTCAAAACAGGGTTTTTGCGCAAGGGGCTCACCGCCTGTCACGGTGACATAATGCGCTTTATAGCTTGCCACTTGATCCAGCACTTCATCGATTTCATACCAACTACCACCGCTAAACGCATACGCCGTATCACAATAGCCGCAACGCAAAGGACAGCCAGTAAGACGTACAAAAACGGTAGGGAGCCCTACCGTGCGCGTTTCACCCTGTAAAGAAAAAAAGATTTCACTAACACGTAAACGAGGGCCCATGAATTACGATTTTTCTGCCGCTTGGGTCTGTGTTTGTTTCAGTTGTTTAAGCTGCTCACTTGCCAGACGCGCAGAAGCCGTTCCCGGATAATTGGATACCACTTTTTTAAAAGCTGCTTTTGCTGCCGACCATTTAAATTGACCCGCATAAATAAGCCCTAACTTCAATTGTGCATCGGCAACTTTAGGGCTGTCCGGATATTTTTTTACAACCGTGGCAAACTCTTCTGCAGACTGATCATTTTTATTTAACAAGCCATATAACTCACCCAGCCAATAATGTGCATTGGCGGCAAATTGCCCGGAAGGATACTTCTGCAACATTTTTTGCAACGTATTAACCGCTTCATTGTATTTTTTTTCTTTAATTAAATCATAGGCGGTTTGATAAATTTGTTGTTCCTCTGCTACGTTTGGTTGGTCGTTAGCGGCTGGCGTTTTTACCGGCACTGCAACAGGGACCGTCTTTTTAGCGGCAGGGGCTGCCGCTGTGTGTGCTTGTGCTACGGCAGGAGCGGTTGTTGTAGAGGATTTTTTGGTATCGACGTTGTCTGCCAGAACGGGGGAGGATTTTTTCTCAACAGCAGTCTGGCCCAATCGTTTGTCTAGTTCAGTATACATGAGACGTTGTTGATTTTGGGCCTGTTGCAACTGATGAGTCAATTCTTCTACCTGACCACGCAATGATTGAATTTCAGTCTGGGCCGTTTCAAGTTTCGATCCGGTATCGGAATGAGACATGTTTTTTATTTGTTGTTCAAGACGTTTTAACCGTTCTTCTTGGGTCAAAGACTGCGAGGCAATAGGTTCTTCTGATCTGGCTGCTGGCGCAGCATTTGCAGCAATAGGCTCGCTATCAAATTGGGGAGGATAATTGTCTACGTCATAGACGGGGGCGTCGTCGGCGAAGGAGGTGAAAGGAACGCTCAATAATAATGATAGAATCAAAAGACGCACAGTGCGTAATAGCATAGAATCAATACCTGTTAGTAGAAAATAGGGGTAATCATAACATTTTAGTCATAGAAAAATCGAGTTGAATACCAAATTTGCTTAGCATAGACGTCAAAAACAGCATTGCTTAGGACAGCCTCTCCCGCCCTCGGACTTAACGAGAAAATTGGACGTAATTGCGGGAGAGGCTGTGCTAAGCAGCAAGATGGTTAAATGCAATTACCCTACTACCGCACATAAACCAACACAACCCGACGATCTAACTGATAATCATGTTCAGTCCGACCGGGAGCAGCGAGCCGTTGTGCGCCGTAGCTCACTACGCGAATCTGCTCAGGATTAACGCCTTTTGCTTTCATAAACTCCGCCACCGCATTCGCACGACGTTCTCCGAGAGCAACATTATATTCACGGCTGCCGCGTGGATCAGTATGGCCTTCCAAAATAACCTTAGCATGCGGATGTGACATCAAATAATCTGCATTGCCAGAGATCGCGGCCTTATCTTGCGCATGAATTTCACTCTTATCATAGTCAAAATAATAAGTGCGCTTCGCAAGACTTTGGTTAGGCCCTGCAGCGGAATCACCAAAATGAGATCGTTGGCCTACGCCTGATGATTGCACACTGTTATCGCCTGCGCCATAAGCACCATCCTGACCCTGGTCTTTATGTCCTGGTGCTGCACAGGAGCTCAATGCCAACACACAGCCCATGATCATTAAATTTTTCACTCTACTTCTCAACTGCATGGTTTCTCTCCCTTCATAATCATTTTTAACTAGAACAAAAAAGTATACTCGGAAAATAACAGCCATCAAGTCAAAAATGGCGACCAAGCAGGATCTTGTACTTCGCCATTGCGCGCAGGTAGCCGAATTTGCACACTCCCATCGCTTGCAACCATGCTTAACACATTACGTCCATTATATTGCGTGCCATACAATATCATGCTGCCATTAGGAGCCATGCTAGGAGACTCATTGTCTGACCCCGTATTGGTCAACACGCGGAACACACCAGTATCCAAATCTAATATGCCAATATTGTACGCACCCGACTCCCTGTTCAACATGGTAATATGATTACCATCCGGCGTATAAGAAGCGCGAGCGTTATAACTGCCGTCGAAGCTCAGCCGTGTCACCGCTTTGGATGCCAAATCCAGTTGATATATTTGTGCATTGCCGCCACGGTTGGAAGTGAAAATCAAACTTCTACCGTTCGGTGACCAAGATGGCTCTGTGTTGATATAAGAATAATCATGTGTCAATTGCGTCAACTGATGGGATGCCAAATCCATGATATAAATATTTGCCAAACCATCTTTTGATAACACCAATGCTAATTTTCTATCATCAGGCGACCAAGCTGGCGCTTGATTAAGTCCCTTAAATTCGCTCACCAAAGACCGCGCACCTGTCGCAACATTTGTGATATAAATAGCAGCACGCTCGTTTTCAAATGAAACATAAGCGATACGTTTACCATCATGTGACCAGGCAGGCGACATAATAGAAGCGGAAGAAGTGAGTATAGGCCGTGGGTCATAACCGTCTTGGTCTGCCACTTCCAGTATATGTTTTTCTCCCTGCTTGACAACATAAGCTAATCGCGTTGAAAAAACGCCCCGTACTCCCGTTAATTGCAGGTAAATAGCATCACTCATATGATGTGCCAGCGCGCGTAATTCATTGCCTGACACAGTATAGTGACGATTTAACAACACCGTAGGCTGCGATGCGCCTTTTCCTTCTAATAATTGAAAACTCACTTGATAACGGCCCGCACCAACCTCTTTAACAGCACCCACTACTTTATCATCCATTTTACTCGTTGAAAGTTTAAAGCGGCCGCTGTTTTTTAAATCATTACTGATAATAGCCGCCATGTCTTCCGTCGGCGGTACGCCTTGAATAGAAAAAGGCGTAATCACAATAGGCATTGCGCCCGCGATACCACGCGTCAACTCCATGCTTAACAAGGTGGCAAAAGTAGTATGAGAAAAAAGTGTCCCAAAAATAACAAACAATAGAGAGGCGAATTTTCGCATAGTCATAATATTTATCTCCGAAAAAAATAGGGAAGTACTATACACCCTCAACGATCTTTTCCTCAACTAATGCCGTAAATTCTTCGGGTAATAGCGGAGGACTAAAAATAGCACCTTGCATCACATGACAACCCAACTCTTTTAATAATGCTTTTTGGCCCGAGTTTCCGACCCCATCAATGATCACTTGTACTTGCAATATATTTGCTAATGCAATAATCATTTTCACAATCGCTTTCGTCTCTTCATTGGTCGTAATGTCTGCAATAAACTCTTGCGTTAACTTTAAATGACTTAATGGAAAACAACGCAAATGCTGTAACGCAATATGCCCCGTACCAAAATCAGTCACACCAATGTTCACGCCCAACTGTTTTAACATATGTAACGTTTTTTCAATCAACCCTAGCTTGGTTAATAACATCATTTCTGAAATTTGCAGCACCAGATGGTCGGGATTTAAATTGAGCTCTTGCAAAATACGTGAAACATTATAAGCAAAATGAGGATTTTCAAGTTGGCGCAGCGAAACGCTGACCGCTATTTTTCTCGGACTTAAGCCGCGAGATTGCCAAGTTAATAACTGTTGACAAGCATTACGTAAGATCCATTCACCAATCAATAAAATGGTACCCGTATTTTCAGAAAAACGTAAAAAATCATCCGAAGAAATAGCCCCAAAGTCGGGATGCTGCCAACGCAAAAATGTTTCCATACAGATAATTTGTTTTGTTTCTACGTTCACTTGCGGCTGATAACAAAGTGAAAATTGCGAATAAATATCAGCGCCGTGTAAAGCAGAACTCAACACTAGCTCACGACGACTAATCAGATGCATTTCTCGCCGATAAAATTGATAATTGTTGTCGCCCTGGGCTTTTGCTTGATGCAACGCACTCTCTGCATTTTGCAATAATATTGAGATATCTTCACCATCGTTAGGATAAATTGCAATCCCTGCACTGGCCGTGATAAACAGTTCTTGATCACGGATGTGAAAAGGTTGTGCGACAGCATTTAATAAACGCTGCGCAACATAAGCTGAGGTTTCAGGCTTTGAAACCTGCGGCAAGATAAAAACAAATTCGTCCCCGGTAAAACGGCTCACCGTATCCATTTGACGCACAGAAGCTGACAAACGCTCAGCCACTTCTTTTAATAATTGATCGCCGGCTTCCAATCCTAAGACATCATTGATAATCTTAAAATCATCCAGGTCTAAAAATAAAATCGCAAAGGTCAGATTATGTCGTTTACTTTGATTTAAAACTTGTTTTAATCGATCTTCAAAAATTTGCCATCCTGCTAACCCTGTCAATGAATCGCTCATGATATTTCTATCGATTTTATGTTTCATGTCAGCTAATTCAACATTCAAACTGCGCTCTTGCTCAATGCTTTTAGTCAAAGCAATTTCCGTTGTAGTGAGCTTTTCTTTGATATGAGATAAATGACGCAAATTGGAAAACAGACCATAGCCTAGACATAGGATACTCACCAAGCTGAGCCCAAGTAATATAGTAAATACGAGCACTGTTTCTCTCCTTCCCTTTAAACAATATTATCGGTTGCTAATACATTTTCAGGCTTCACTTTTAAAACAAATTGTTTAAATGATTCGAATGCCTCTGTATCAGTTGGCACAGGTAATGGCGATGCCTTAAACACCGCCGCACGCGCCGAGCGATCAAGCGCTTCATCTCCACTGCTTTTGATTAATTGTACATCTAAAACAAGGCCGCCGGGCGCAACATGCACTAATAATTCTGCAGTGAGATGTTTGTCAACATTATTAGGCACAATCCAACGTTGGCTAATCGCCTGCAAAATCAAAGCCTTATATTTATCAACAACGCCGCGGGTTTGTTGTGTCATGACATTCGCCAAGCGTTTTTGTTCTTGCAACATTTGCTGCTGTAATGATTTGGCCTTGATTTCATTCATTTCTTTTTCAAATGCGGCTTGAATGGCCCGCTGCTTCACTTTTTTTTGGTGCTGAGTTTGTTGTTTTAAATCGGCAAGCAGCTGTTTTTGAATCAAATCCTGTTTTGTTTTTTTTTGTTTTTTCTCTGCAATAGCAATAACGGGTGTTTTCGTAGGAACCACCGGTGCCGCTTTCACCATGGGCTTGACTGGCATTGGCTTAGGAGCAATCGGCTTGGGTGCAGCAGGCATAGGAGGAGCAGCTTTTTGCAAAATTTTTGTCGGTTTTTGCGGTGTTTCCATGACCATTGCATTAATGACTTCTTTGTTATTTGAATTTTCCACCACTGGCATAGGTGCACTAAAATCAAAACTCACAACCAATACCGTTAAAATAATGAGATGCAACACCAAAGAAAAATAAAACGCATTTTTAGATGTGATTGGCTGCAAGGGAAGCGTTGCCATGTCATTACCCTGCTGATTTATCATGCAGCGCGGGCTGTGTAATCAAGCCTACACTTTTGGCCCCTGCTTGTTGTAATAAGACCATGGCTTCCATGACCTTGCCATAATTCGCATTTTTATCACCACGCACCAGTACCGGCCGTTGATTTCCGATTGCTATACTGGCTGCCAGTTGAGAGGTCACTAAGTTACTTAAAACCCGCGGCGTAACCGGCTGGTTAGGCTTGCTTGCACTGTTTAAATAAAAATTGCCTGCACCATCCACTGTCACAATCACCGGTTCTTTTTGATCAGGCGGCAGGGCCTTGGCTTCTGTTTTAGGCAAATCCACTTTCACTCCTTGCGTTAACAAAGGCGTGGTAATCATAAAAATTACCAGCAATACCAACATCACATCAATAAAGGGAACCACATTAATTTCAGCGATGGGATGACGAGAGCTGCGTTGATGGAAATAAGCCATGGATTACCTCACTTTTCTGCTTGATTCATGGTTTGTTGTGCCTGTCTAAATAAAATATTAGCAAACTCATCTTGAAAAGCATCAAAACGATTCAATAATCGTCCAATTTCTGTTGCATATCGGTTATAGGCAATGACCGCAGGAATAGCAGCAAATAACCCCATAGCAGTCGCAACTAAGGCTTCTGCAATGCCCGGTGCGACCATGGGAATAGTCGCTTGTTGAGCATTGGCCAATGCACGAAATGAAAGCATGATTCCCCACACTGTACCAAATAACCCTATATAGGGGCTGGTTGAACCCACAGTAGCTAATAATGGCAAATGCAGCTCTAATTTATCTTGCTCTCGCATCTGCGCCACTTTCATCGCACGCTTGGCACTTTCCATCATCTCTTCTGCGGTGACGAATGCTTGTTTATGTAAGCGTAAAAATTCTTTGAATCCGGCCATAAAGATCGCTTGCATGCCTTGCGCATTGGACTGTTGATGCTGGTTCTGTGCATAAAGCGCTGACAAATCTCCTCCAGACCAAAAAATACTCTCAAATTGTTTGGTTGAATGACGCACTTCTTTAATATAAAGCGAACGCTGTAAAATGTATGTCCAAGAAGCAATGGACGCACCCACCAAGATTAACATCACCAGCTTAACAACTATGCCGGCGTTCATAAAATAAGCCCACAAAGAGGAATCAATATTCACAGCCAATTCTCCATTATTAATCATTCATAAACTCGTAGAGTACGAGTATTTATATAGTATCGACCCTGCTGAGTGAGTGCAAATACTAAGTGGCCTATGCCTTCTTATCGAGATAATCGATAATTCATTGAATAATATGAAAAAGTAATTTTGAAAAAGTACGTTATACTTTATTTAATCTATTTTATTATCGACCCAAAATCCGGGGAGGTGGTTTTTTATGAGAATTAGAAAAGAACCAAAACAAAAACAAAAACGAAAAGTAATACTAATAAGTGATACTGAATTTGTATCTCTATTACAAAAAGCAGAAGAGCTGCTGACGGAATTGGAAAAAAAGATGCAGTCTGGAGAAATCTCAGATAATACTAAAGAAAAAAGCAACATTCTCTTACAACTCAAGCCTGTCGTGGCACAATTAAATGAACAATGGAAAATGTTACAAATGGAAGCAGCCAGATTAAAAGAGAGAGAACTTACCAACCCTAGTGCTTCTCCAAAAATGAGCAAGAGAAAGGCTCGTTTCATTAAAGCAAAAAGCAAGTTTCACCTCGCTGTCAAACGCCTCAACACAATGATTAATAAAATTAGGGATTCACTCAGCGCAACCGAAAGGAATTTTAGGCTGCAAACACAACAAGAAGTCGATCGTTTTAATGAATCTTTGGATGAGTCTAACAGCTCATTTGTAGAGATAATGCAAAAATATAAGCAGCTAAAAAGAGACACAAAATATATTGTGCGATTAGAATACTCTAAACAAGCGGTAACTTACATGACTTATGCAACGGCCGCTACAAAAGGAGGATTTACTGCTTGGCTAGCCTGGGTTGATAGCCTAAACGAGGCAACAAAATTGGCCGGAACTATTTTTTATCCCATTAGCGCCACTTTTACTACCTTAATAAACACATGTAGCTTTTTATTTCGCACCTGCCAATATTATATTGCACGCGATCAATATAACAAATCACAAGATTCGATGTACAAAGAAGAATTAGCGCGCAGAAAAGCATCATTACGTAGAAGCGCGGCTTTTAAGTTTGTTGCAAGCGTATTTAACACTCTCAGCATTTTGGCATTTTTGGGAGTGCTCACCACTCCAGTAGGCTTCGCATTTATTGCCGCTGCTACCACGGTAAACTGGATTGATGATGGGCTGGGTGCATACTTAGAAGCAAAAGAAAGTTTAAGAGAGTACGAAGATAGTATACCGAACCTTAAAGACCTGAATGAGGATGAGCAACGAGAGCATAGCACATTTCAAAAAAAGGTCACCGATGCAAAGACCGCTGCCATATGGGGTTTTGCTAACACAGTGGCTGTCATTTTAGCTGCTTGCGCTCCAATTCCGGTTATAGGGCCTTTTTTAGGACTAGCAGGTTTAGCACTCTTAGGTGTGGCAACGATGAGAAATGTGATAGTAAACGGCAAACCTTTTGTTCGTAAACTTTTCGGTATTAAAGAGCAGCACGAAATGCAAGAGACTGAATTAACGGAATCACCCAGAATAAATTCTTCTGAAAAACGAATGCAAATGATGCTTAAACAAGGAAAAACAGCAGGCCCTTCTGTCGAACCAACGGTGAAAACATCTGCCACAGCTTTCCCAATAAGCCGCTTAACAAGAAGTAGCGCAAGTAACAATGCGAATAAAGCAGCAGCCTCAAATACACCTGTTTACGATAAAGAAAAAGGTCCTTCTTCCGCTAAAAAAGCTGGTTAACTTTCTATTCAACCTCATCTAATAAACTTAAGTTCTTTTGCACCACTGCTCTCTCAGGTGCCTTCATGCCAAAATGTAAATAAGCATGCTTAGTTGCCACCCGTCCGCGCGGGGTGCGCATGATGAACCCTTGTTGAATGAGAAAAGGTTCGATAACATCTTCAATCGTGCCTCGCTCTTCACCGATGGCTGCCGCCAAACTATCTACGCCGACAGGCCCGCCGCTAAATTTATCAATCAACGCTAACAATAATTTTCTGTCCATCATATCAAACCCTTGATCATCGACATCCAGCATGTCCAATGCACGCTGCACCACATCACAGGTGATATGGCCATTTCCTTTGACTTCCGCATAGTCGCGCACACGGCGCAATAAACGATTTGCAATGCGCGGTGTACCGCGTGAACGTTTTGCAATTTCTGCGGCACCCGCTGAATCAATTTGAATGCCTAAAATAGTCGCCGAACGATGCACAATCTGTGACAACTCTGCCACCTGATAAAATTCCAAACGCTGCACAATGCCAAAGCGGTCACGCAAAGGCGAAGTCAATAAACCTGCGCGCGTCGTTGCACCAATTAAAGTAAACGGTGGTAAATTGAGCTTAATCGAACGCGCTGCAGGCCCTTCACCAATCATAATATCCAATTGATAGTCTTCCATCGCAGGATAAAGCACTTCCTCAACAAGAGGACTTAAACGATGTATTTCATCAATAAATAACACTTCGCGTTCTTGTAAATTAGTCAACAGCGCTGCCACATCACCCGCACGTTCTAACACAGGCCCTGATGTTTGACGTAAACCCACACCTAATTCATTTGCAATAATATGCGCTAACGTCGTTTTACCCAACCCCGGCGGGCCAAACACTAATACATGGTCCAACGCTTCATTGCGCGCTTTGGCTGCCTGGATTGCAATACTCATTTGTTCACGCACTGCCGCTTGGCCAATATAATCCTGCAAATTTTTAGGCCGAATGGCGCGGTCCACGATTTCTGTTTCATGCGACAACGCAGGAGAAATAAGACGCTCCAATTCGCTCATACCACCATCTCCTTTAAAGCTTGCCGGATAATTTCTTCACTACTCAAATTGCTGTCCTCAATTTTAGACACCGCACGACTGGCTTCGACAGGTTTATAACCTAACGAAATCAATGCTGCGACAGCATCTTGCATTGCACGATTTGCGGTATTCGATTTTTTTAATTCGGGTGTCACTGCCAAACTGGATTGCCAATCCGATAATTTGTCCCGCATTTCAATGATCAGCCGTTCTGCGGTTTTTTTTCCGATACCAGGCAAGCGGACTAAATTGGCCGTATCATTATTGACGATACACTGTACAAATTCACTAGGCCCAATACTAGACAAAATCGTCAGACCCAGTTTGGGCCCGATGCCATTGACTTTAATTAACGTACGAAATAAAGTCCGTTCTTCACGCGCATAAAAACCATATAAATGATGCGCATCTTCCCGTATGACTAAATGCGTAAACAGCATCACTTCTTGGCCCACATCCGGCAAACGATAAAAAGTATTCATGGGTGCGTCAATTTCATACGCTACGCCATGCACGTCAAGTAATAATTGCGGCGGTTGCTTTTCTAGGATGGTTCCACGCAGTTGGCCAATCATAAATTCCTCTTATAAAGTTTCAGCGGGCCGATAATCTCGCCAACTATTGCGTTTCTTACGCGATGGTGTATTGCCGCCCATTGTTTTTTGTATACTAGATCGTGTGTGCGCATGGCATAAAGCGATTGCTAACGCATCTGCCGCATCCGCTTGCAAATTATCTTTTATCCCTAATAATTGCCGCACCATATGTTGAACCTGTTCTTTTGCAGCTGCTCCATAACCTACAACAGATTGCTTCACTTGGCGAGCGGAATATTCGGCAATCGGCAATTCAAGCGCCACAATGGCCGCCCCTCGCGCTTGGCCCAATTTGAGAGCAGAACTCGGATTTTGATGCATAAAAATTTGCTCAATTGCCGCTTCAATTGGCTGGTGCTGTTGGATGATGGTTTTGAGTCCGGTATAAATCTGTTGTAAACGAGTACCCGGATTATCTGCTGTCACGCGGATACAACCGCTGTCTAAATGAAAAATCTGACTGCCTTCAATACGAATCAACCCATACCCGGTAATACGAGAGCCCGGGTCTATACCGATGATAACCATCTGCCATGCTCCCTATGCCCATCCTGTTGATTAAAAATCATATTCAGTATTTACATTTGATGTTATCTCTAGTATCTTAAATCCAGACACTCAGAATTAGCATTTATAATATGTCATCAGTTTTAAAAATCAAAGCGTTAAAAGTCAAATCTGGCTCTGTCGATGAATTTTTCTCTACAGTAAGGGAAGTAATGCGTTCCGCAGATAAAGGAGAAAAAATAAAAACACGCATTAAAACTTTATCTTTTGAAGATCCCAT
>JAHFSI010000061.1 GCA_023265835.1 Legionellales bacterium | reverse complement strand
AATGCGTCAACGTCAGAAAAAAATTTACTGAACCCGCAATCCTTGTCTTCATCATTACCCGTTGGTGGATTGAATTTTACTAGCCAATCGATGTCACCATTTTTTTTCGCGATGTATCCGTCAAGGCTTGTGGCAATGAAAACAGATATCTTAGGTCTTGTGTTCTTATTCATGTTGTTTCCTCAAATGTTCTTTCCGCTTTCGAGTCACGCAATAACCAGTTAATTAATATAAGTATTTCTAATCTTTTCAGCTTGTTGATCACGCACCTATGCCCAATAGGGAATATATTCAATGTGCTTACTAGATTTGCTCTTAATATCTTTTGCTTTAATAATCTTCGTTGCTAATGCTTCTTTAATTAATCGCGAGATCATTGCCCGTTGTTTTTCGTGCATTTTAAACCGTTCACGTAGGCTTGTATTGGTCATGCTGCTATTTGAAAGGTGTTTGATGACAGCATGCTGATAACAGGCCTGTATTCGCTCATCTCGTGACATATCGGCAAATTTTCGCGGAAAAGAGAGAGTTACTTTAAAATAATTTTCACCCTGTTCAAATTTAAGGGGTGGTAAGCCAAATAATTCAATTGCAAGGATGCTCTTAACAAATCCTGTGCCGCGTTCCTCACAAATGTGATAACGACGAAAAGCTTGTGCCAATATTTCATTGCGGGATTCAGGGCTGGTGCCAATTAAGCGATCAACATTTTTAGATGAAATAAGTGTGCCAGGGTTGGTAATTTCTATTCTGTCATCAAATATTTCAATCATTGGGCTTTTGCCGCGAATGGTGAAATCTTGATGAATAAGCGCATTAGCAATTAGCTCACGTAAAGCGTTTTCGGGATAAACAGATTCTTCTTGTCGAAACGCATCACGAATTACTTCGCTTTCAGGTAGCGATGCGCGCAGTAATTGGATTAGCTCATGAAACCCTATCGCATATCCTTTTTCTCCAGGGAATTCTTTTTCTGTGGTGAGTTTATTTAATCCTTTATATCGAATAATACGGATTGCTTTTCTCGCCAGATCATCAAAATTATTTAAGTTTCTTGCGGCAGCGATGGCGCCAAAATTTGTAATGTAATAACCTTGGTCATCGCTCTTCTTAATCATTTTTTCAGTTTCCATCCAATGTATTATTTCTTGGTTTGTAGATGGTGCTGGGCGTTTAAGAAGTTCATGTATAGCGTATAAATCGAGTAATGCTAGCACTTCACTCTCAGTTAACAGTGATGTTGCATTGAGTTCTTCCCATCGAGGTATCCGACTATTTAACATCAGACCGCCCACTTCGTTGCGAGAGGCCTTCCGTGTAGAACCGCCAGAACGTATGTAGCTATCTTCAATGGTGCCACTTTTCATGTGGACGGGTTTTGTAGGTGATTCATGTATAAATATCGCAAGCAGGTTGTGGCCTTGATAAACAAAATGGCTATGCTCAATGATTACGTCTGGGCTTAGCGTGCCTCTAGCTCTGTTTGATAGGGTTGTTATAGCGCGTTCGCTATCTTGGCTAGTGATACCAACGGGCTGTCTGGTTTTATTATCGATGCCAAATATTAAAAAGCCCCCGCCAGGATTATTGGCAAAAGCTGATAAATGATTGCTCAGCTTCTCATGATTGGATGAAAGGTTCTCTTTCCAGTCTAATTCATTTAATTCATGAGGTATCCCTGTAAGGCTTTTCTCTAGCAATTCTAAGGCTTTCAGTTCCCAATTCTTCATGTTTTCCCGTTTCCAGTCACGCAACAACCTATTGATATTTAATGATTTTTATTAAATTAGACTGATTGCAGTCAAGCATAAATAAAAAGGGATTCTAGCTTATTTATACGTGCTTTTATACATGAATGTTTACATGGGTCGGATTTTACTTCATCTTCTATTGCTAGCTTGTATAGCTCCTTTAGCTTTTCAGATTTAAGTTAATATCTTGCTTGTTGGCGCTGTTAAGGCGATCTTCAAGTTGGTTAAGGGCGCATTCTAGGACCAAATGCGGCAATCATTTTTATACTGCTTGTTAGGAGTAACTTATTGCACATTAAAGTTAATTTTTAATTGATTTTTTAAGACGTAATAGCATTGCAGGGTTGACTAGGTGTCTGATGAGCATCTATACTACTTACACCTAGTCTATGTACCCGAACCGGCGCCGGATGGCGTACCTCTTTAGAACTCTCTAAAGTAGGGTACAGAAGACGCCCTATTTAAAGTTCCGGATATTATTAATCTTTCCCTTCTCCTTGAGTACATTTAACCAACGACTGCTGTTTTTGCGATTTTCGTTGTAGCTTCTTGCGATGGCACCAACAATCATATCTGCTAGCTGAATGAGATTATCACTTTTTGAGTCAATAAATTTGAATTTTTTAATTTTATGTTGACCAATAGATTGACGTAAATAAGTAGCTAGTGCTTTTTTGAATTCTTTATCACCACTACCATCAATTTTGATGGAGGCATTCAGCAGTAGATCATTGTCATATTGCATAAGCGTTTTGACAAAATAATTATAAAAAGAGTCCGTATCATTTCTCAATTGATGGCTATAAAGGTTGCTTTTGTCGACTGCTAGTGCTCTTACTTCGAAATTATACTGACATATTGCATCAAAAAATTTATCTTTTATTATAGGCCGTGTTTTGCTGAATTTGAATTCAGGATAGATTTTTAATGCTTGTCTAAGTTCATCAATTTTTTTGCTGGTATCTTCGGCCGAAGAGAAATCTTTAAAAATAATCATACCTACGACAAAGTAAGGTGTTGAACCTTTCGCTAGTTTGAATCCTGGGCAGCCACTTTCATCTATTAAGACTAGCACTCGAAAGTCCTTCTATTAATTATCATTATAAGTAAGGCGAAAGATTATCTGCTATGACGGCGAGGCCGTCAATTTATCTATGTTCAGAATATGAATCAATAAAAATACCCACTAGCATATTTTAAAAGTTAGCGGGTATCCATCATTAATATCTGTTCATCAAATGCTCGTATAACCATTTTGTTTCTTGTACAATATCACTCAGCGTCCAAAGAAAATTGTTTATAACATCATTTCCAACTGCCTCTGCATCAATAATTGTCGCAACGATTGTCAATGCTTCTGCTTGGCAAAGACAACGGTTAATGGCTGATGATAGTTGCTGTTGGCTGAGTCCTTGTTTAAGAAGGTAGATATCATTGGGTAAAACATTTGATTGAATGGTCATGGTTTTTTCCTTTACGTAGTTTTTATAAGTGCAATTCTTTAATCATTTAAAGAAAAGCGGTCGGGCGCTAAAAACCGCGTAAAGACGGCGGACATATTTCCCTTGCGGGTATTGTATTAGCCCACACCCGACCAATGACATAAAAAAACCGCATTACTATCGGGCGCGGTTATCCGCTTTACGGGTGTTTTTAAGCACCAAGGTGTTACGATACTGCTGTTTAAAGAAATGGTCAAGAATTTCTGATTGTTATTAATTGATGTCTTGAATGTAAATTCCATTTGAATACGTTTCTAATGAAAATCGGCCATCTTCTACGGTTAAAATGGCATGACCATTTTTTGCATCAGGCAGATTTATGTTCCACATTTTTTTGAACCAATCATCCTTTTTTGGAATGTCACGCTTAATGATTTCGTAAGCCAAAATGGCTGCTTCAGATAGGCGCCCTAATTTATACTGTTCTTCTATAAAGGTGGTATCAGCTTGCAACCAGTTTAATGCTTCATCCATTTCATGAATGGTAAATTGGTTCCATACACAGGTAAATGGAGTGCCCATATGTCCACTGATCCAAAAGTTTGGCATGAAGTGTAGTATCAAGCGGGTGAGCAAGGGTTCTTTGCCTGGGCTCACATGCGACACAAAAATTGAAGGATTATTCTTATTCTTTACTTGATTACATAGCACGCCAAATTGATGTAGTGTAGACCACACTTTACCGCCGTTACCGGCAATTGGCTTATCAAAAAGTTTATTGGTCGCTAGAAAATTTCCACCTAATCCATAAAGAGAAAATTCCAGCTTGTCTTTGTGATGAAACTCGTAAAAATGATTTTCATCTAGCAAATGTAGATTATGAATTTTCAAATCTTTTCTAAGGTTTTTTAATATTTGTACATCTTCATGATTTCCCCAGACAGAATAAATGGGAGCAATAAATTGTTTTTCCCCAGAAATGTAGCCAGGGAAGTCACCCAATAACTGATGCTTCCTTACAATATCAATGAGTTCTTCACGTTTACTTTGTTTGTCGATACTGTATTGACGCCAAAATGGCGAATGGGATACCAGTAGGCGCAGTTCGCGTGGACTTAATTGAGTTAGGCTTTCTTCATCGTAAAAACCAAAATCCCCTGCATGAATAACAAAATCAACTTTTGTTTGTGAGATTTTTTCATTAATGGTATCTAGTTTTCCGTGTGTATCGCTGATCAATAAAATTTTTTGCATTTTTATTATAATCCTAACATGTTATATGAATATTTTTATTGGCTCATCTTCTGGCAAGAAGCGCATTAAGTGTTTTACCTGCGCCACAAAATATCAATTTTGATTTCATCCAGATTGAGTGCCTTTGCAATTTTAAGAACGGTAGCTCTTCTGGGCATGGCGTTTGAATTAAAAAACCTAGATAAGGAAGGTTGTGGTATTCCGGTTAGCTCGGCTAGTTTGCTAATGCCGCCTTGTTCCATTACTTTTTGATATAAGCTATCTTTAAAGGCTCTAATATTATTAGCAATAGCGTCTAGGTCATTAAATTTTACGTATATCTCTTCTGATGTTTCTTTTTGATTACAAGCATCAATCATGTCTTGAATATCGGATATAATTTCTTCTTTTTCATTTTTTTCGTCTTCCTTAGACCATAAGTTTAATAAATCAGCGACACCTTCAAATTCTAAAGCTGTTTTTATAGCGGTTACTATAAAAATACTGGGTAATTTTTCCTTTTCCATTTGGGCTGCGATTTTGAATAATTTCACTTCGTTAGAATAATCATGATTATTTCTAATCAATTTTTTTCCATGAGAAATGGTTTGATGCTGTTTAGCTTGTGCTGTCATGATTGGCCTCTTCTAATTAATTCGGCGCACCATACTTACCATATAATTGTTTCATGTCAAGTTTCATAATGTGATGCGGAACTGGATGCCATGGGGCTATAAATTCACCGACAATACGAAAGCCTGCTTTTTGATAGACATGAGTGGCTCTTACATTGTCTTTTTCTGGATCGATGAAAACTTCAGAGACATCTGAAAATTGGCTTTGCAGAAATTCTTTAATGACGGTGCTGGCGAGTCCTTTTCCAAGGTATTCAGTGTTGCCGATGAAAATATCTAAAGTGATAGCTGGGCCGTCTAGTTCGCTATATTTTGCATAGGGATCAGCAGTATTTTTGAAAACATTTGAAGTGAGTAAATAGACGAAAGGTTTGTCGCCATCATAACCAATCCAATGCTGAGTTATTTTAGTTTGTCGGTCTAGTGCTTCACCTTTGGCTTGGTATTGAAAGAATTTTTCTAAGCCTGATAGTGTGTTTTGTAGCCCTTGCCCATGAATCCACTCGCTAATATAGTCTTGTTGTAGCCATTGATGAATAAGCTCTCGCTGGGATTCAACGGCTGGTTTAAATGTGAAGCGGAAAATAGATTTATTCATGATATTATTTTACATGAAAGCAAACTAAAGTCTCTTATTTTTAATGGATTTTGCTTTTGGTTTTCCATGCTTGAGTATACAATTCTCAACAATGTCCAAGTATTATCTCCATCATTAAGGTGAATGTTCACATGTCAAGAAATAACAACTGTAAAACACGTTGTGCCTGGGTAAGTGATGATCCTATTTATATTGATTATCATGATAAAGAATGGGGAAAACCGATTTATGATGATAGGCTGTTGTTTGAATTTTTGATTTTAGAGGGGGCGCAAGCAGGATTAAGTTGGTTGACTATATTGAAAAGGCGCGAAAATTATCGCTTTTGTTTCGATCGTTTTAATGCGGAAAAAATAGCGTATTATGATAGGGATGATTATAAAGAGTTATTGGCGAACCCGGGAATTATTCGTAATCGCTTAAAAATCCAATCTGTCATTGATAATGCCCAAGCGTATTTAGCCGTAAAACAAGACTTTGCGAGTTTTTCTGATTATATTTGGCAGTTTGTAGAGGGAAAGACTATACAAAATCAATGGAAACGTCACGATCAAGTTCCAGCGAATACTGTTCTGTCTGATAAGATGTCTAAAGATTTAAAAAAGCGGGGATTTAAATTTGTGGGCACCACTATTTGTTATGCTTTTATGCAGGCTGTCGGGATGGTAAATGATCATCTGACTTGTTGTTTTCGTCATGCAGAAGTTAAAAAGAAAATGCTGAAATAATTCTGCTTTCTAAATGTAAGGCATCAGTATAAAATCATGTGTCAGTAACGCTTTAAAAATTTAGTATTTCTATAAATTAAGATCGTTTAATATATTGGAAGGCTATAATGTTTGTTGATTAGGATGGAAATAGGATGAATTTTGACCAATTAAAAAAAGCACCTAAGAAAATTAATCCATGCCCTATTGCAGAGGCTGTAGTGGAGCTAAGGTTTGATTCGAATCTTCCTTCTGATGCTATTTTGGGAATTATTTTTAATAAGTTCAAAGATAAATATCCCAATTTTAGCAAGCTGCCGATACTTGAGCTACCAGGCTTTGTTCGTGATAATGACCCAAATTTTAAATTTTCACCTTACTATCGTATGACTAATAATGATTTTAGTTTTCAAATCGGCCCACGGTGTTTTTCTCTCGCATGTCCTAAAGAATATAAGGGCTGGGTTAAATATCGCGATGAAATTGAGTGGGTTTTTAATGAAATGAAAAATTTAGATTTTGTGAAAAATCCACTTAGATTGGGTGTGCGTTATATTAATTTTTTTGAAAATATGAATGTTTTTGAAAAAATTCAGATCGAATTATTTTTGGCTAAAAATTCGATGATTAATAATACGAACATTTTGCGAAGTGAGTTTGATTTTCAAAATTTTCATTGTGTTTTTCAAATGACAAATAGTGCTTTATTAGACGGAAATATTAAAGGTTCCAGCTTAGACATTGATGTTATTTATGAAAATAAAAATGATATGTTAAAAAATCATGAAAAAATTATTTCCTTAGCCCATGATGTCGAAAAAACTTTATTTTTTGGTATTTTAAAAAATGACTTTTTGGCTACACTAAATCCGGAATATTAACTATGTTCACTTATCCTAATCTGAATCGTGTAAGTACAAATGCTATTGGTAGGGTTATGCCATTAATGTTTATGGTTCCTTGTTTGCTGCAAGCTGGTAATATTGATCCGAGCCATAGTATTGCTTCGCATGGCAGTGCCGAGAAGGTTACTATTTCTATTACCCAAAGCACGGGTGATCTGAAGCTTTTTCAAGAAAATTTGGATAAGTATTATAAGGTGTATACATTTGCCAAAACATTTCTACATCAAGTAACAGATATTCCCCCTGAATTTGATCAATTTTTTAAAGAAAATTTTTGGGACCTGCTTGCATAATGTCTGAAGTCTATGATGATGTGAGATTGTATCTCCCTAAATACCTGTCGGCATCTGATCAAAATCGCCTATTGAGCGAGTTGGGATCGTTCCCGAATAATCTAGATAAAAGGTTCTACACTATTGCATTGAAAGATCAATCCTTTCTTTTTCAAGGCGATGGTTTTTGTGATGTTGTGATGCCAGATATAGAACGAAAAGAGTTTCGTAGTGTAAAAGGATTTTTAATAAGCAATACATGTGATTCGAGCACAGAGAATACTAGATTATATAAAGCGTTTCTAACATTTGCTCCCATTATGGATCTTCAAAAATATGAGATAGGGTTGTTAAGACGATATGAAAGAGAAAGGGTTGTTTCTCATACTAATTCCATTCGGCAACAGGGCGTAAGCACTTTTGTTTATTTGCCTCCAGATGGTATACGTACAGAGGAGTATTTTGTTCGATTAGATTGTGCTTTTAGCATGCCGCTTACTAAAGAACTTGAAACGGAATTGATAAAAAATAAAATTTTTACTCTTAGTGATTATGGATTCTATATGCTGCTTTTTAAATTATCTATTCATTTAACCAGAGTGCAAGAGGCGGTGGCTAGAAATCCATACTAAATTTTAGAATTAAAAACAAGAGAATGGATATTTTATTTCATTAGAGCTTTTCAGTATGCTTTAAGATAAAAACCATAAAGCATCAGTATAGGATCATGTGTTATTATGCGGAGGTGTCATGTGTATAGCAGTTTATTTTCATATCTATTTCTTTATCTAACGGTATTATTACTCTGGGTGCCTGGAAAACAAAAAATACCGGCCTGGAGTGTTAGTTTGATTATCTCGGTAATTTTAGGATTGATAAACCATCAGCTTGAGCTTGTTGCCTTGGTTCCTATTATTTTATTGGCTTTTGCTGTTTATTATAGCCAAGCGGAAAAAATGTTTATTTTTATGCGTATCATTTCGGGATTATTGGTTATTGTGCTTAGCATTGGTTTGGCGGCGCATAAGTTTCCTGGATTTCATAATTTGAAGGTGCTTGATAATGTTTATCTTAGCACTAATGCGGCCCCTTTTACTTTCTATCTTAATTTTGATAAAACCATTGTAGGCATTTTTATTTTGGGTATTG
The DNA here is from genome assembly GCA_023265835.1 of Legionellales bacterium. Lineage (GTDB taxonomy): Bacteria > Pseudomonadota > Gammaproteobacteria > DSM-16500 > DSM-16500 > UBA4722. Next base: position 4,491 of record JAHFSI010000061.1, on the reverse strand, counting down.
GGTTTCAACTCGTTTCTACAAAAAAAGAATGGATGTTATTGTTTAAGCAATTATTGCTTAAGGCGCCAATAGTTATTTTGAGCATCATTATTGCGGCGTATATTTTAGGGTTTATCAAATTTGATCCTAAGGTCCCTGATAGTATTTGGCTTTGGATGGTTACGAATCTTTTGTTTGTCTGTATGGCAGAAGAAGCTTTTTTTCGTGGATTTCTACAAAAAAATTTAGCATTGATGATGAGAAAAATACGATATGGTGATTATTTAGCATTGTTAATTGCCGCAATTTTTTTTGGTTTAGCTCATTATGCGGGTGGTATTAAATTTATGGCGTTAGCAGCGGTAGCGGGTCTGGGCTATGGATGGGTCTATCTCACGACTAAACGAATTGAAGGAAGCATCTTGACTCATTTTGGACTGAATTTAACGCATTTTCTGTTATTTACTTATCCTGCTTTGGTGGGTGCAGCATAACATGTGTTTCGGCAATCAATCTATCTGACAATCCCCGATTATTTTGCTAACATGCTTGTTAGCAGGGGAAAATTGTCTAAGATTGGTCAGCGGCCTGTGCAGTAGGGTCTTATCAAGAATAATGGAGTATTTTTATGGCAAAATTGCCTTTTGATCCGAACAAGCTTAGTCTTAAAGACAAATTGATTTATGACATGATGGTGGCAAAAAGAGAAAGCCATCATGCGCCGTTTAGCGGGCCTTATTATGCGTTGATGAATCATCCTGAGCTTTGTCAAAAAATTGAGGCGTTGGGATCTTATCTTAAATTTCAGGGGCATTTGTCGCGTGATGTGTATCAATTTGTTGTGCTTGCGGTGGCAGCTTATACCGAAGCAAGTTTTGAATGGGCAGATCATCTGGAACATGCCATTGAAGCGGGCGTGCCTAAGGCGGTCATCAATACGCTTAAAACGAAAGGAGTTGTAAAACAAACCTTTCCAGTGCCTTATCATTGTGCGGCGCAAGTGTTAAATGCTACTTTGCTTTGGAAAAATATACCTGATGAAGTGCAGGCGAATGCAATTAAAGCCTATGGTATGCAGGGGTATGTTGAACTCGTTGTGCTTTCTGGATTTTATCAAATGTTTTCGGCAATTAATCAGGGATTTGAAATTTCATAATTTATTGATTATTTTTCCATTCACGTAAACAAGCAAAAACTTCTACCGGGCTTTTTAGTTTCTTGCCAGCCTGTTTTTCAGCTGAATCAATGACGGTAGCAATAGAACAACGCAGAAAAGGATTCATTTGTTTTTCGAGGTAGAGAGTGGAAGGAAGTGTGGGAAGGTTGTTTTTGCGCATTTGGTTGGCGAAAGAGATTCTCTCTTCAATGGCAGAATTTTGTGGTTCAACTTTTTTAGCAAATTGTAGATTTGCCAAGGTGTATTCATGGCCGCAATATATTTTTATATCATCAGGAAGAAGTGCTAGTTTAATCAGCGATTGATACATTTGATCGTAGGTTCCTTCAAATACTTTTCCGCAGCCGGCGCTAAATAATGTGTCTCCGCAAAATAATACAGCATTATTATAAAAAGCGATGTGGTCTAGGGTATGGCCGGGGATTTCTAATACATGCAGTGTGGAAGGGCCAAAACTAATTTTATCGCCTTCACTAACGCGTTGTGTCAGATCATGGCAAGGGCTGTTTGCAGAACCAATAACTGTTACGGCATTCCAACGTTTTTTTAATTCTTTTATGCCGCCGGAATGGTCTTTGTGATGATGGGTCAATAAAATGGTGGTCAGATCGATTTCCGAATCTTCTAATGCGGCAATGACAGGCCCCGCGTCGCCTGGGTCGACGACGAGGGCTTGTTTTTTTATTTTATCAATATAGGTCCATATGTAATTATCGTTGAATGCGGAAATGGCTAAGAGGGGCTCCATCATTGCGTGCCTTATTACTTGATGATGCCGCAAACCATTCTACCAGCACCTCCGCCGAGTTTTTCTGGTTCATCAGAATAATTATCGCCTTTATCGTGAACCATTAAAGCATGTTCGCTAATGTCTTTTATAGTATGTAACCGGGGCGCAAGTACGGGTGTAGTGGCAGTGCCGTCTGAGTTGACATATAAAATAGGCAGGTCGCCGGTGTGGCCTTTGTCATTATAGGGGCCTAAATGTTTTCCGGTATTTTTAGGGTCAAAGTGTCCGCCAGCTGCCATGCCGTTATCATCACAAGAGGGTTTCTGATGAATATGAAAACCATGGGCGCCTGGAGTTAAATCATGTAAATTAGGTGTAAATAAAAGACCATATTTTGTTTCTGTGATAAGCACGGCGCCGGCTGGTTTGCCTGAGCCTTTATCGGAGGTAAAATTCATCATAACGGTCGTGCCCGCTAGTGCGATAGTCGTCATGGTTAAGCAAGTTGCGGCTAAAAGATACTTTGATAATTTTAACATAGTAAACTCCATTTTTTTGGTTAAAAGTATATTAGTCAAACATGGACGTCTCATTACACATCAATCAAGAATACAGGTCAATCTATCTTTAATTACGGTTTATTGTTATATTACGCCGACTTAAAAGAGGACTTTTTATGATTACATTTCAAACAAACCATGGGCCCATCACGATTGAGTTGGATTTCAAAAATACGCCTGTCACGGCAAAAAATTTTTTAACCCATGCACAAAATGGCTTTTATGATGGTGTTATATTTCATCGTGTGATTGATGGTTTTATGATTCAAGGCGGTGGTTTTAATACGGACATGAAGCAAAAGCATGCACAACCTACTATTCAAAATGAAGCAAACAAAGCGCAGGCCAATGTGCGTGGTACGGTGGCCATGGCAAGAACTTCAGATCCTCATTCTGCCAGCACACAATTTTTTATTAACGTGGCCAATAATGATTTTTTGAATTTCAAATCTGAGACAGCGAATGGTTGGGGTTATTGTGTGTTTGGGAAAGTGGTTGAAGGGATGGAGGTGGTAGATAAAATAAAAAAAGTGCCGACTACGATGCGGGCGGGGCATGAGAATGTGCCGGTTGATCATGTGGTGATTGAGAAAGTTGAGATTTTGGAGGATGAGCCGGCGGGGAGTTCTTGATTTTAAAACTACTCCGCTTCTTTGATGTCCATTGGTTTGGTAAACGCGCAGGGTTTATGAGGGCAAACTAATTGGGTGCCGTGTTTTTTAGTAATTTTGATCGTCAAGATGGGCCATGCGCATACCGGACAGGCCTCTGCAACAGGTTCATTCCAAACAGCGTATTTGCAATCAGGATAGCGTGCACAAGAAAAAAATATTTTGCCCATGCGTGATTTGCGTTTTAACAGTTTAGCTTGATTGCATTCAGGGCAATCGACACCGGTGTCGACTGGTTTTTGCAGGGATTCAATGAATTTGCAATGAGGATAGCTGCTGCAGCCGATGAATTTACCATAACGCCCGGTGCGTAATTGTAATGGGCCGCCGCACTGAGGGCAAGTTCGCCCTTCTACTACTTCAGCAGTCACAGCGTTTTCTTTGCTTTCATCTAAGCTGCGTGTGTAATCACAATCTGGATAAGCAGTACAGCCAATAAAACGGTTGTGACGGCCTAAACGGATAGATAAAGGTTTGCCGCATTGAGGACAGGCTTCATCAAGTGCTTCTTGTGTGACATCGCTGCGCTTGACTGTTTCTAATACTTCATCGACTAAATGTTTAAACGGCTTCCAAAAATCAGACAATAAAGGTATCCATTGCTGTTCGCCGCAAGCAACAGAGTCGAGTTCATCTTCTAGTTTTGCGGTAAAGCCATAATCCACATATTGGGTAAAATGCTGAGTCAAAAATTTATTGACAATACGTCCTACATCGGTGGGTTTGAAACGTTTATTTTCTAATGAAACATATTCACGATGTTGCAGCGTGTAGATGATAGCAGCATACGTTGACGGCCGCCCAATGCCATATTCTTCGAGTGTTTTAATTAAAGTGGCTTCAGAATAACGCGGCGGTGGCTCAGTGAAATGTTGGTTACACTGAATATCATTTAAATCCACTATATCGCCTTTTGTTAAAGGCGGTAAAATACGGTCTTCATCTTGATCTGCTTTTTTGTCATCGCCGTCTTCTTTGTAAACGAGCATGAAACCTGGGTCAGTAATGACGGAGCCGGTTGCATGATAAATATTTCCTTCTCCGCCACTTAAATCAACAGCGACAGTATCTATGGTAGCAGAGATCATTTGGCAAGCGACCGTGCGTTTCCAAATCAAGTCGTAGAGCTTAAACTGTTCGGCGTTCAAATGTTCTTTTACATTTTCAGGTAAATGTAACACGGAAGTAGGACGAATGGCTTCATGTGCTTCTTGGGCGTTTTTGGCTTTTGTTTTATAGGCCCTGGGTTCGTCTGGAACTTGATTTTTGCCATAACGGCTGCCAATAAAACGACGAAGTTCAGCAATGGCTTCATCGGCTAAATTGACAGAATCCGTACGCATATAAGTGATTAAACCGACTGCACCGCCGCCT
>JAHFSI010000060.1 GCA_023265835.1 Legionellales bacterium | reverse complement strand
AATGATAGGCGGAATGAAGTAGTGACGACTGGAAGACACTATAATCTAAATCTGCCTCAAGAATTGCTTCAAATATATGATGATCACTATGTAGATTATTTTGGCGGTCGCTGGAATGATCCGCGAGCCATGCTATTTTGGCAGCAAGGTATAGGCGGTGAGCAGAGAGGTATGACCGCGAGCATGGCACAAGTCTATGGTGATGGACTCTTTAACACTACGCAAAAACTTCAGGATGGCAAACCACAGGGCCGTGCATTGAAATTCGAAAAATATGATTTTACATCGCAGAGTTGGCGGCTTGCGGATCTTTACCCCTTACGGGAGGACTCAGATCTTGGTTTTGATTTTGCCTTGGATGTGGGTGACGCTGGGGCTGGCCGCGGCGTGACGGGCGCGGACCTCGGCGACGGTGTCTTCGGGCGGGCGGTTTTCGTAGCTTATCTCAGTCAAAAAAAAGCAGGCTTACAGAAACTTACTCAGCACCACGACCATCAAGAACATAAAACCCCAAGCCCAAGATCGTTTTGATCGGTGATGTAGTTCTGTTATGTTGACATAACCTTTCAGCAATTGCAGCTATCGGTGGCTGCCAACTTCGCATTTTGAGGTATGATGGGTATATTTGTAAATTATGTAAAAAAACGAACGGGCATTGATGTATATGACTTTCCTAAAAGATTTACGCCTTTTGAATATCTTAACTTAACTAGAGGTTAAAAATATGCTTCGAAAAATCATGTCGGGTGGGCAAACGGGAGTTGATCGTGCTGCGCTGGATGCAGCCATATTATTAGATATTGAATATGGGGGTTGGTGTCCTAAAGGAAGATTAGATGAGCATGGAACTATTCCTACAAAATATAAAAATCTAGAAGAAATTGCAGGAGAGTTTAAAACGGAGAAAGAAAACTATGATGCGCGAACTAGAGCAAATATTAAAGGTTCTAAAGGCACATTAATCATCGTTCCTAAGCTATCTTTTCCTGAAAAAATCAAAGATGGAACAAAATTAACAATTGAAGAAGCGCAGAGACTGAAAAAACCAAATTTAATTGTTAATTTGTCAAATCCAATTCATGTTAATGCGCAGTTGATTGTTGACTGGATTGAGAAAAATGAAATTAGCATATTAAATATTGGCGGGCCTAGGGAATCGACTTGTCCTGGTATTTATCAAGCGAGTTTTAAATTACTTGAGGCGGCTTTGTTTCAATGTGTAAATTCTTTAAAAATTGGGCCTTTTAATGTGGTTGCTAAATTGTAATATAACAAAGGCCTCCGAAGAGGCTTTTGATTTTTAGAATGTCGATAGCCGTTGAGCGAGCTCATCAAACTAATGTGATCAATAACATAAATCTGTCGTTTAGTGCTCTTATTCATTTTTTATTGTAATTACTCACCCTGTCATTGCGAGCGGGAGCGAAGCAACCCAGGCTTTTCAACGCTGCTTTGAAACATCAGTTGTCCTAATTAACCCTGAAAAATCTGGATTGCTTCGCTCCCGCTCGCAATGACGAGGGTAATAACAAGGGCGAGTAGTTACTAGTTGATTTTCTAATTTTATAGTATTACTATTACTGCGTAATAGTAATGATAAAGGTCATTTAACATGCGAATCACACAAAAAGGTCAGGTGACCATACCTGAAAATTTGCGAACAAAATATGGATTCTTACCCTATACAGATATCGACTTTGTCGAGGAAAAGGGAAAAGTTTACCTGATTACTCTACCTCAAAAAAACAAACGTGGTCAGACAATAACAGAACAATTGCGTGGTAGAGCTACCATAAAAATGACGACGGATCAAATTCTTGCTTTGACGAGAGGCAAAAAATGAGCGGGCTTTTGGTAGATTCATGCGTCATCTTGGATATCATAACAGAAGATCCCAAGTGGTTTGAATGGTCTTCAACTATCTTAGAAAAATCTGCCCGCCACAATCAACTTTTCATTAACCCTATTATCTATGCGGAAGTATCTATAGGGTTCCAAAAAATCGAAGAGATGGAAGTCGTTTTATCACAGGCTATTTTTAAAAGAATACCTCTTCCATGGGAGGCTGCTTTTTTGGCAGGTAAAGCATTTTTTCAATATCGTAAAATAGGCGGCCTTAAAACTCTACCCTTGCCCGATTTTTTCATAGGCGCTCATGCAGCTATTGAAGGTTGGCATTTATTAACCCGTGATACTAAACGCTTTCAATATTACTATCCAAAACTAAAAATCATTTCGCCTGATAGCAATTGTCTGCCTATCCCCTATTGAAAATTACCTCAATTAAAGGAATACTGAACATTACTCCCATTTTTAGATAGTTAAGGTTGTTGGCGTGCAAGGACCGGCATTAAGTCAATCTGTTTTAGTTAGCTATTGTGCCATCATTCTTGCCTTAATTCTGGCATCTGCATTTTTTTCCTGCGCAGAAACAGGGTTAATGGCGATTAATCGTTATCGCGTGCGTCATGCAGCGGCCATGAAACAGCGTTGGGCCATTTTGATATTAAAATTGCTTAAACGGCCGGATCGTTTGTTGGGCATGATTTTGATTGGTAATAATGTTGCAAATATTTTTGCTGCGGCATTGCTTACCTTAGTTGCGACCCATTATTTTGGTGAAGAAGCCGTGATGCTGAGCTCCGTCGTATTGGCTTTTGTCGTGCTGGTGTTTGCTGAAGTGGCGCCTAAAACGATCGCAGCCTTGTATCCTGAACAAGTTTCTAAAGTCATGGCCTGGCCGATATTTTTATTACTTAAATTATTTTATCCGTTGGTCTGGGTCATCAATACTATTTCAAATGGTTTATTACGCTTGATGCGGATTAATGTTTCAGGACATGTAATCGAGCCTTTAAATCGAGAAGAGCTGCGTAGTATTGTTTATGAAGGCACGGGTAAAGTGCTGCCTTATCAAAGGATGTTATTAGGTATTTTGGATTTAAATAAAGTCACTGTAGATGACGTGATGATCCCACGCCATAAAATTATGGGCATTGATTTGAACGATAAGTGGGAGCATGTAATACATTTGATTGCAAAAAGCCGCTATGATTGGCTGCCGGTTTATAGGGAAAGTATCAATCAAATTATTGGTGTGTTACATGTGCGGGAAGTTATCAACCTGGCTTTGACACAAACCTTGAATCAGGAAACGTTGGTTCGGTTATTGCACGAACCTTATTTTGTGCCGCAAGGGGCATTGCTAAACATGCAATTACAACATTTTCAACGCCAACGTCAACGGATGGCATTGATTGTTGATGAGTATGGTGAAATTCAAGGATTAATTACCTTAAAAAATATTTTAGAAGAGATTGTCGGTGAGTTTACCTTACATGTGACAAGCAACAAAAAAACAATCCGGCTGCAATCGGATGGCAGCTATTTAGTGGAAGGTGCTGTTGCGATTCGTACGTTAAATCGGCAAGCACATTGCCAATTTCCAACAGACGGCCCACGGACGCTGAATGGATTAATTGTAGATGCGCTGGAAATGATTCCCCGTGCGGGCATTTGTGTCCGTATTGGCGATTATGGTATAGAAATCATGGCTGTTGAAAATAACCATGTGAGCATGGCGCATTTGTTTAAAATCTGATTTTGAATTTTTCAACAAAGCCTCAATAATACGAAAGAGATGAGTGCATCTCTTTGAATTGTATAGGTTTTTATAAAGCATACTAAAATAGTATATAATTCTGGCGTGCAGTCAATTCTATGAGGTAAAAAATGCAAAGATCATCATTATCGCCCGAAGAAAACAACAGAATGTTTGAAGTATTAGAAGCATGGTACGGTGTTAAACCAATAGAAATTACATCCAATCAGAAGCACCCAGATATAATCACGGTAGTTCTAAATGAAAAAAGAACAATAGAAAAAATATCTTATTCGATGATAGAAGGGCTGGTGTTAGGAGTATACAATGAGACGGTTGTGGATGGCCTTAAAACATATCACGATAAACTTTTTACTGACATGTCAGTAGGAGGCAAAAATTCCCGGTTATTTCAACCCGTGACTCCAAAAATACAGGCAATCGATGAGATACTTGCTATATTGCGTAAGACTGCGACATTAAAATTAAGTGATGATCTAAAAACAAGTAATGTAGAATTAGCTGCGCAAAGAATCAATGCGCTTCGTAAAGCCCTAGCAGAGTCAAAAGATGACAAGTTGGATATACTAGGCAAATCTCGTGATGGGTGGATCCTATGGTTTGTAAAAGGATTGCGTTGGCTTGTCGGAAGTGGTTGCCATGCACTGTTTGAACGTGGGTATTACGATTCATCAAAAGTTGAAGGGAAACAGGTGGCGGAAAATATAAGGGAAAAAATACATCTTCCTCCTAGGAAATAGTGTTAATCCTTGGCAAGGAGAAAGTCCTGAGATGATTATTTTATAATCAATGCCGCTGCAACACTCCTTCCCTCCGAAGTCAATACATTATACGTCCTACAAGCAGCATGGGTATTCATAATCTCCACGCCAATACCGTAATTAATTAAATCACCATAAATTTTTATATCAGGGAACTGCAGTTCATGTCCTGTACCAATTAATAGAATAGAAGGGTGCAGAGCAATGACTTCAGTCAGATGCTCGCGAGTGAGTTCATCAATGCTTTGAGGGGGCCATGTGTTAATCAATTTATCGGGAGTGATAATGATGCTGTTTGTAAAAGTTTGATCGTTGACTTGTAATACGCCGGGTTGATAGGCACGGATTTGATAACTGGCTGAATTTTCATCTAAGTTAAGTGACATGACATTTCCTTGTGAGATTTGGTTGACAGCATGGATCGTCATGATTATGGTACCTAAGAATTATATGGAAAAGTAGCTTATGAATGATGATTTTCTTCGAGTAAAACGGTTGCCCCCTTATCTTTTTAGTGTATTGGATGATTTGCAGAAAGAAGTCGTTGCCTCAGGTGCAGAAGTATTTGATTTTGGTCTTGGCAATCCAGACCAGGCGACAGCGCCGCATATTGTGGAAGCGCTGCGCGAGGCAGCTTTAAATTCGGCTTGGCATCGTTATGCTCCATCGCCTGGTATTTTGCCATTACGTCAAGCCATTAGCCGCTGGTATGACCGGCGTTATCAAGTAGAGCTCGATCCGGAAAAAGAAACTATAGTAACGATAGGGTCTAAAGAGGGGTTGGCGCATTTGGCACTCGCTATCACCAGTACCGGCGATACAGTATTAGTGCCTGATCCTTGTTATCCTGTTCACCATTGGGGTTTCGTTATTGCAGACGCAACAGTCAAACGTATTCCGCTGTTGCCGGACATTGATTTTCTTGCGACGCTTGAAACGACACTTGACACAATGAAGCCAAAGCCCAAGCTGCTGGTATTGAACTTTCCAACGAATCCATCCACTTTATGTGTTGATTTAGATTTTTTTACTAAAGTGATTGAGTTAGCAAAAAAACATAAAATTTGGGTATTACATGATTTGGCTTATGCTGAATTAGTTTTTGATGGTTATAAAGCGCCTTCTATTTTACAAGTGCCGGGTGCAAAAGACATTGCTGTTGAATCTTATACCTTATCTAAAACCTATAACATGGCGGGTTGGCGGGTCGGATTTTTATGCGGCAACCGTACGTTAGTGGGTGCATTGAAACATATTAAATCGTATTTGGATTATGGTTCGTTTGCTGCTGTACAGATGGCTGCCATTGCTGCATTAGAGGGCCCGCAAGAGACTGTCACAGAAATGTGTAAAATGTATCAACATCGCAGGGACGTCATGTGTGCGGGGTTAAAGGCTGCTGGTTGGGACGTGATGGTACCTAAAGCAACGATGTTTTTATGGTTAAAAGTTCCTAAGCCTTTTCAAGAGATGGGTTCATTAAAGTTTGCGCAGCTTTTGTTGCGTGAAGCCCATGTTAGAGTATCGCCTGGTGTTGGTTTTGGGCAATACGGTGATGGCTATGTGCGTTTTAGCTTGGTTGAAGATGAGAAGCAGATGCAAAAAGCATTAGAGAATATCAAACGATTTATGCAGCATAATAAAAAATTAATATAAAATTTTGATCAGGGACTAGAATGAAAAAAATAATAAAACGAATGGCGGAGCCAGATGCGTTGCTTTTTCCTCATTTACCTATGGTTTTACAACGTATTTATTCTGCGCGGGGCGTGAAGTCTCATATTGAGCTGGAGCAAGGGCTTGAGCATCTCTTGCCTTATCAGTCTTTATTAGGCATTGATCAGGCCGTTGCTTGTTTATACGAAGCATTACAATTACAAAAAACGATTTTAATTGTCGGTGATTTTGATGTAGACGGTGCGACAAGCACGGCGGTTGCCATTCGTGCTTTACGCAGTTTTGGCGCTAAAAATGTGTCATTTCTGGTGCCTAACCGTTTTGCGTTTGGATATGGTTTAACACCTGAATTAGTTCAGGTGGCAATGAAAGAATTTAATCCCGCTTTAATTGTCACGGTTGATAATGGTATTGCAAACCATGCAGGGGTGGCAGCAGCCAAAGAACTAGGAATACAAGTGATTATTACCGATCACCATTTGGCAGCAGAGCAATTACCGCTTGCTGATGCTATTGTTAATCCGAACCAGCCGCATGATTTATTTCCTAGTAAAAATCTGGCGGGCGTAGGCGTTATTTTTTATGTGATGTTAGCATTGAGACGTTATTTAATGGATAAGCAGTGGTTTATTCAGCAAGCCATTCCTGAGCCTAATATGTCACGCTTGCTCGACTTGGTGGCGTTAGGCACGGTAGCGGATGTAGTCGCATTAGACCATAATAATCGCATTTTAGTTCAACAAGGATTGCGACGTATTCGTGCCGGCCACTGTGTGCCAGGTATTCGTGCTCTATTAGAATTAGCCAATCGAAATCCTAATCGTATTGTGGCGGCGGATTTGGGATTTGTGGTAGCGCCGCGTTTGAATGCAGCAGGCCGTTTGGATGACATGTCATTAGGCATTGAAAATTTATTATGTGATGATTTAACGCGTGCGCGTGAAATGGCGGCAATATTAGACCAATTAAATGATGAGCGTCGTGTTATTGAAAATGACATGCAAGAGCAAGCCCTGCATTTCTTAAAAACGATCCAACTGGACCAAGAAAAATTGCCGCGTGGTCTTTGCTTATTTGATTCAGAATGGCACCAAGGTGTGATTGGCATTTTAGCGTCACGGATTAAAGACCGCTTTCGCCGTCCTGTGATTGCCTTTGCGTTGGCCAATGAGACAGAGTTAAAAGGTTCTGCACGTTCTGTTCCCGGCATACATGTTCGAGATGTGTTAGCGCAAATCGCCATGCAATGTCCCGGCATGATAACAAAATTCGGCGGACATGCCATGGCCGCAGGATTGACGTTGCCGCGTGCTTTGTTTGATGATTTTTCTCGGGCATTTAATCAAGTGGTTTCACAACAGTTGAAAGAAGAAGATTTACATCATGTGTTGTTAAGCGATGGCGAACTGGATGCCCATGAATTAACACTTGAAGTCGCTGAACTATTGCGTGAGGCAGGGCCCTGGGGACAGGCGTTTCCAGAACCTTTGTTTGAAGGTGTGTTTGAAATAGTGGAGCAGCGTTTATTGGCGGGCAAGCATTTAAAAATGACGTTGGCAAAAGATGAAAAACTATTAGACGCCATTGCGTTTAATGCCGATGTGAATCATTGGCCTAATTATCGTTGTGAAAAAGTCAATATTGTTTATAGGATGGACGTCAATGAATTCAGAAACAAATGTAAAGTGCAGTTGTTGATAGAACATTTAGAAGCGGTGTAATTTCCTACATATCATTCATTTTAATACGATGCAAAAGCGCAAGATTTTCTGGCAGCAGATTGCTGAGATATAAGACTTTTCCATAAGCGAGTAATTGATTATCATCGCTAATTACCTTTCCATATTGGCTATATTGCGCGAGTCCTTTGGAGTCAAGTGCTGTATATTTTGGTATTTGTTCATTCGTTAAATTACGAGTGATGGGCACGCGTGTAAGGCCGGGCCAATGGGTTGCGAGTCTAGTATTTTCATCTTTTGTTCCTAGCAAAATGCCTGTCTTTGAATCGGGATCTAGCCAGAGTATTGCATTGGGAAAAACTTGAAGGAATGTTTTTGCAATGGAAGCAGAATAGTAAGGCGCGACAATATGTAACGGTAACCATTGAGCAATCACTCCGCCAGGGTTTAATCGTTTTCGTGCTGTTTCATAAAATTCTTTAGAATAGAGTGCATTCGTGCCTGCTGTGCCGGGAGGCATGGGTTCCAGTGTGATGACATCATACAATGTTTTTGTGCGGCGCAAATAAGCACGGCCGTCCATGACATAGGTTTTTGTCCTCGTATCATTCAACACATTTTCGTTGGATTTAAAATAATGCGCTAGTTGAAAAACACGCGCATTGATATCGACAATATCTAATTGTTCGGGGTTTTCTTTTCTGACTGCATTCGCTGTTTGGCCGGTACCAAAACAAATAACGAGCGCTTTTTTGGGCGCTGGATGAAGTAGCATGGGCAAATGGCCCATCCACGCCATGTAATGGATGCTAGAACGGTATTTCTCAGATTCCCATGCGGCGAGCGTGCTGTTGATTAGCAATGCGCGCGTGCCATCAGCATATTCCACTGCAGATACAGTCGCATCGGGGCCTTCAAAAAAGCCCAAAATTTTGGCTGCTTTGCCTTGATCATCTGTTGCAAAATAACCTTGCACATGGGTTTTGCCAATACCGCTTTCAAAAAACAATGCAATGAGCAAAGCAATGAAACCAAGTGCAGTCCACAGCACACGTTTTTTATTTGGCAAGACTAGAATGCCTGCGATAATAACGAACATACCTGCTATCCATGCAGTTTTAGCAAGTCCAATCAAAGGAAGCAAAAACCATGCTGCACCTATGGATCCTAGTATCGCAGCAACGGTGTTAATAGCATACAACTTTCCTATTGCGAAAGAGGAACGGTGATCGTCTATTATCCATGGAAATGCAATACCTAGAAGCCGCATAGCAGGAGCAATGAGTAAATAGATCAAGAAAAATAGTGCAACAATATGTAATGTATAAAGCGCTGCAGCATAGCCGTTTCCTATAAAAGTATCTGGATTCAGTGTCGAGTTTGGAGTAGAGCCAGCATACATCAGTGTTGAAGGTTTAATATGCGCGACGGCTTGTTTGAAATAAACATGGATATTTCCAATGCGCTCAATTACAGGGGTCACAAGCAAAATACACGTTCCGGCCATACACAATTGAGTGCCTAGTAGTTTTTTCTTTTTCTTTAACACTGAGACCTGTTTTGCTGCCAGACTTAATGCAATGAGCGTACATGCCAAAATCATAGCAAAGACATCGGCCGTGCTAGGCAAAACAGATATCAGTGAGCGAAACCAGGCAATTTCAAGAGTGAAAGTGGCAAAGCCGGTTGCAAATACAATGAATAATTGTGGAGGTGTAATGCCGCTAAAGGTACCCCTCACCCGTCGCTTCGCGCCGGCATCGAACACAAGGGGAGAGGCTGTGCTAAGCGGCAATGTAACACAGCCAATAATTAAATTGATAGTTGATAGAGTCCAGATGGTATGCGTCACGCCAAATAAAGGCAGTATGATGAATGCAGTTCCCAAGGCACCGATAGCTGCGCCTAACGTATTAAGACTATATAATTTTGCAATGGATGCAGGATATTTTTGAGTGATTGCCCCAAACACAGGCAGTGTCGCTCCCATACATAAAGCAGGAACGCCTAATATTGCAATAATGCCCAGTATGTAAACCAATGACATGCCAAAAGGGCCTGCTGCATAAGCCCATTTATCTAATTTTTCTAAGCCACCAAAAGCATAATTCAGTAAAAGACCAGCTATACCTATCATAACTTCAAGTAATCCATAAAGACGAATGGCATGCAGAGACAGTCCGTTGGAAAGTGCTTTGCCCATCAGTAAAGCACCCACGCTCATTCCGCCCATGGTAACAGCTAATGTCATCGCTGTGCCCCAAGCAGACACACCTAATGCTAATGATGATTTGATTTGCCAAAGTGCTTCCCATGACAGGGCGGCAAAGCCGGATAATAGAACGAGTAAATACAGTGGTTTTGATAAGGAACTTTCTGTGACGTTGATCATAAAATTTTTCACATAAAATGAAATGAATATTTATTTATTCCCCCCTTCCTGACCTTCCCCCTGAGGGGGAAGGAATGTTCTAACCAGTCTTGCTAAGTACTTTCCTTCCCCCTCAGGGGGAAGGTCAGGAAGGGGGGGTAAAATAATTCAACAAACTTATTTTTTTAAGTTGACACCATTTAATAAACAACATCCACATTCTCAGCCGAAAAAACATCTCGTAGGGTATCTAATAAACTATCTACCGGCCTTATCCGCCAAGCCTCCCCTAATTTTAGATTAGCCCTGGTATCTGCCCGCCAATAATCCACTGCAATATAACAACGCCCGCCCCGGTATTTTTCTAACAAAGGCACAAGCTGGGCCACATCAAAAGTAGGGGAAAGTCGAATTTGTAGATATTTCGCATAACGTTCTCGCGCGGTATCGATAGAAAATATTTCACGACTTAATAAACGCAGGCCGCCGCTGAAATCATCTACACTGACTTCACCTTCCACAATAATGAGTTTATCTTTACCCAATAATTCACGATATTTATGATAGTTTTCTGCAAAACAGAGTACATCCATTGGTGTTGTTGCATCATCCAATGTCACGACAGCCATGCGGTCACCGCGTTTCGTTTGAATGGTGCGAATGTTTGTGATGATGCCTGCTGCAACAATGGTTTTTGTGCTAGGACGTAATGCAGTAAGCCGCCCGTTCGTGAAATTTTTTAATTCGGACAAATAACGATGAATGGGATGCCCAGTTAGATAAAGCCCCAGTGTTTCTTTTTCTCCAAATAAACGTTGTTGCTCACTCCATTCGGGCGCATGAACATATTGAATCGTACTGTCTTGCATGGGCAAGCTGCCAAACAAATCATGTTGGCCCATGGAATGGTCCCTCGCTTTTTGTTCAGCATGTTGTAACGCCTGATTTAAGCTGGCCATGGCAGCAGCACGATGCGGGGCGATCGTATCTAATGCTCCTGCTTTAATAAATGCTTCTAATAAACGCCGATTTATTTTGCGTGAATGGAGACGGCGGCAAAAATCAAATAAATCTTTAAATTCACCGTGGCGGTTTCGTTCTTCCACAATCATTTCAATCGCTGCTTCTCCGGCGCCTTTAATCGCGCCTAATCCATACAATAGACTGTGTTTATCGATGGCTTTAAATCGATAGATACTACGATTGACATTAGGCGGAATGACTTGCAAATTTAATGCTTGGCACTCTTCGACAAAATGCACGACTTTATCCGTGTTGTCCATGTCAGCGGATAATACAGCGGCCATGTACTCTGCAGGATAATGTGCTTTAAGCCAAGCAGTTTGATATGCGATTAAAGCATAGGAAGCAGAGTGTGATTTATTAAATCCATATCCGGCAAATTTTTCCATTAAATCGAAAATATGCGTGGCCGTATCAAAATTTACCCCGCGTTCCATCGCACCTTTACAAAATGTTTCACGATGCAAGGCCATTTCTTCGGCTTTTTTCTTGCCCATGGCGCGGCGAAGCAAATCTGCAGAACCCAATGAATAACCCGCAAGCACCTGCGCAATTTGCATGACTTGCTCTTGATATAAAATCACCCCATAGGTAGGACGTAAAATAGGTTCCAGTGCTGGATGCGGATACATCACTCTGGCGCGCCCATGTTTGCGATTGATAAAATCATCCACCATGCCGGATTGCAAAGGACCTGGGCGAAACAGTGCGACGAGCGCGACAATGTCCTCAAAACAATCAGGTTGCAGGCGTTTCACTAAATCTTTCATTCCGCGTGATTCCAGTTGGAAAATAGCCGTTGTTTTGCACGATTTTAACAAGGCAAACGTCGCAGGATCATTAAGCGGCACGAGTTGAATGTCTAACGCAGTTTCCTGAGCGGCTTGACGGTTACTATTTATTTCTTGTAGTGCCCAATCAATAATAGTGAGAGTGCGTAAACCTAAAAAGTCAAATTTAACCAGGCCGACTGCTTCCACATCATCTTTATCAAATTGCGTGACGAGATGATGAGATTGTCCTTCTTCACAATAAAGCGCGGTATATTCCGTTAATTTAGACGGAGCGATGACTACGCCGCCTGCATGCTTGCCGGCGTTACGCGTAATTCCTTCTAATTTACGCGCTAGGTCAATCAAAGTGCGTACGTCTTCTTCTTGTTGATAACGTTCACGTAGTAATTCTTCCTGCTGCAGGGCGGCATCCAGCGTAATGCCGATTTCAAACGGCACCAGTTTAGCGATTTTATCCACATGACCATAATTCATGCCAAGTACACGTCCTACATCGCGGATAACGGCTTTTGCTGTCATCGTGCCGTAAGTAATAATTTGCGCCACGGCATCCAGACCATGCGTTTGCATCACATAATCGATGACACGATCGCGTCCTTCCATGCAAAAATCAATATCAAAATCTGGCATGGAAACCCGGTCTGGATTTAAGAAACGTTCAAACAACAGATCATGCTGCAATGGATCAAGGTCAGTAATTTTTAACGCGTAAGCAACAAGAGAGCCGGGGCCTGAACCACGGCCAGGCCCCACAGGCACACCATTTTCCCGTGCCCAACGAGTAAAATCCGCCACAATTAAAAAATAACCGGCAAATCCCATTTTGTTGATTACGGCCAATTCAGTTTGTAAGCGTGCATCATAGGGAGCACGTTGCGCCGTATCAGCATGATCAAAAAAAATTTTTAAACGATCATCAAGCCCGGTTTGCGCGGCATGACATAAATAGCTTTCAATGGTAAAACCCACCGGTACTGGAAAACGCGGCAGAAAACTTTTGCCTAGTGTGAGTGTAACATTGCAACGCTTTGCTAATTCGACTGTATTGACAAGCGCTTCTGGAACATCAGCAAAAAGAGCAAGCATTTCTTCTTGGCTGCGAAGATACTGTTGATCAGTATAGCGTCGCGGCCGCCGCGGGTCCGCCAAAATAAAGCCTTCATGAATGCAAACACGCGTTTCATGCGCCTCAAAATCATCACGTTTGATGAAACGCACATTGTTCGTAGCAACCACAGGCAAGGCATGGGCCTCAGCCAGCATCAATGCGGCATCAATATAATTTTCTTGATCTGTCTGTCCTGTGCCGCGTAATTCAATATAATAACGGTTTGGAAA
>JAHFSI010000132.1 GCA_023265835.1 Legionellales bacterium | reverse complement strand
TTCCTTTTATTTTTTAACCTAACCCTCTCCAACGCCGCAATAACATACGCTCTTTTTTCATCTATCACATTGTTGTCCGTTTGCACCTCTTTTTCTTTTCCCAACCGCGCCTCCCGCACAACATAACGCTTTCTAAAATTGTCCGCCATCTGTCTTCGCTTGTCCTTGTCTACACCCCCCACCGGCACCATATCAATACAATCCACCGGACAAGGCGCCACACACAACTGACAACCAATACACTCATCCACAATAACCGTATGCATCAAAGCAGCACTTCCTAAAATCGCATCCGCAGGACACGCTTGAATACACTTCGTGCATCCAATACATTCTGCCTCGCGAATGGTAGCCAGTAAAAACTGTTTTGTATTAGTGGTCTTGGGCGGCTGCATGTTTCATCGCGTCAATTTGGGTTTTTTCCAAGCGCAGCGTGAGCGGTTGAAAAACTTGTATAGCCTGTTTTAATAACGGTTTATTTTTGTCTGCCCAAGTAAAAGGCGCCACATTTAAAAAAGCTTCAACTTTGAGTGCAATGGCCGGCAATACAGGCTTAAGATAGATCGCTAACAACCGAAATAAATTAAGCCCTAAAGTACAAACAGCATGCGTTTCCTGCTGTAATTCCGGGTTTTTAATCATGGCCCATGGCTTACATTCATCTATATACTGATTAGCACGATCAGCCAACGCCATGATTTGCCGCATCGCTTGGTTGAAATCCCGTGCTTCATATTTATCAGCAATGCTATCGCCTTCTTTGACAAATGATTCATAGAGTGCCGGCTTAGACATTTGTTTTGCCAATTTCCCATCAAAATTTTTCTGAATAAAGCTGGCACATCGGCTGGCAATGTTGACAAATTTTCCCACCAAATCAGCATTGATCCGTTGAGTAAAATCCTCAAAATTAACATCCATATCTTCAATTTGATCATTAAACTTAGTGGCAAGATAATAACGAAAATATTCTGGCGGTAAATGCTCAAGATACGTTCGCGCTTTAATATACGTTCCACGCGATTTAGACATTTTATGGCCGTCTATGGTTAAAAATCCATGGCAAAAAATCGCCGTCGGCGTACGTAAATCTGCACCATTTAATACGGCCGGCCAAAACAGAGTATGAAAATAAAGTATGTCTTTTCCAATAAAATGATAAAGCTCCGTTTTATTGCTTTTTTCCCAATAACTCGAAAAATCATATTGAGAATGAGTGGCCGCATAATTTTGAAAACTCGCTATATATCCGACAGGCGCATCCAACCAACAATAAAAATATTTGTTCTCTTCACCCGGAATTTTAAAACCAAAATAAGGCGCATCACGCGAAATGTCCCAATCTTGCAAGCCGACTTTAAACCATTCATCTAATTTTTTAGTGACCTGAGGTTGTAAATGCCCATTGCGAGTCCAGTCATGTAATAACGCTGAAAAATTTTGTAATTTAAAAAAATAATGCTCCGATTCTTTTTCAATCGGTTTGGCGCCCGATAAAGTGGAATAAGGATTTTTCAGTTCTATTGGAGTATAAGTGGCGCCGCACACTTCACAATTATCACCATATTGATCAGGCGCTCCGCAACGCGGACATTCACCTTTGATATACCGATCAGGTAAAAACATTTGCTTTTCGGGATCGTAAGCTTGCTTAATCGTGCGTTTATTAATATTGCCTTTTTCCAAATGACGCTTAAAAATAGTCATGACTAATGCTTGGTTTTCACTGGAATGTGTGGTGTGATAATTATCCACTTCAATGAGAAAGCCTTTAATATCTTGAAGATGCTCCGCACGAAACTGTTCAATTAATTTTTCGGGTGATAGCCCCAATTTTTCTGCTTGAATCATGATGGGGGTGCCGTGTCCATCACATCCACAAATAAACAAACAGTCTGCCGTACGCATTTTTTGAAAACGCACCCAAATGTCTGTTTGGACAAACCCAGCTAAATGCCCCAGGTGCAAAGGACCATTTGCATAAGGCAAAGCATAAGTTACAAGAATTTTACGTTTTTTAGATAGCATAAGTGTTTTTGTTCTAACAGTTAAAAGCAGGGATTATAACCCATTCGTTACCCAATAGGTTAGTCTTTGGTAATTCCTCGACGGTACATCAGCTCACGCAAGGCCTTTAATCCATTCATTTGAATTTGCCGCACCCGTTCGCGCGTCAAGCCAATTCCTTGGCCTGTTTCTTCCAAGGTTTCGCGGTCATGGCCCATTAGCCCAAAACGTCTGCATAACACTTCACGTTGCTTTTCAGGCAATTCTAATAAACAGTACTCAATGTCCTGCGTGAGATTTTCATCAGTCAATAGATCAGAAGGGTCTGTTCTATGTTTATCTGCAATGGATTCAACTAGGGGTCTGCCTGTCTCCGTTTCACTGCCAATTAAGGTATCTAAAGAAATCATATGCTCGTTAAGGTCCAACATCTCTTTCACTTCGTCCACCGGTTTGCCGAGTTTTTTTGCAATTTCTTGGTGAGTGGCTTCACGGTTTTCTGTGCGCATGATTTCACGAGCAGCCGACAAACAACTATTGAGCTCCCGAATCACATGAATGGGCAATCGAATAGTGCGGCTTTGGTTCATGATCGCCCGTTCAATCGTTTGCCGTATCCACCAGGTTGCATAAGTGGAAAAGCGAAATCCACGCTCAGGGTCAAATTTTTCCACAGCGCGCAATAGACCCAAATTACCCTCTTCAATCAAATCAAGAAACTCCAACCCACGGTTATAATAATGTCTTGCAATTTTTACCACGAGACGTAAATTACTTTTTATCATGACGGCCCGGGCTGCTTTATCGCCTTTTTGAATCCGCCGGGCATACTTCACTTCTTCTTCAAAGGTCAGAAGATTAGAGGCACCAATTTCAGAAAGATAAATTTGCGTAGGGTCAGTTGATTCGCTAATAGTGCCTTTTGGGGCGCTCTCTGCTTGTTTTTTTGCATGCTGCTCTACCAGTTCATGTGGATCATGCAGGTCATCTATTTTATTGTGGATCATCTTTTTTTTCTTTAAGCTTTTAGCAGGTACTTTTTTAAAAAATTTTGTTTTTTTAGCAGTAACTGCCGCTTTTTTCCTCTGTTTTGCCGGTTTTTTCTTTAAAGGTTTTCTCTTCGGAGTTTTTTTCTTTAAAGGCTTTGCGGATCTGCGCGTGTTTTTAACTTTGGGTTTTCTTTTTTTAGACATTCCTGGATCCTTTAGATTAGAAATGACGGGTAAAAAAACGCCCTATCAGAGCATTATATTAGACTTTGCGGGTTAAATACATGAGAGGATTCACGGGTTGGCCGTTTTTGCGTATTTCAAAATGCAATTGCGTATCTCGTATGCCTGTATTGCCCATTTCAGCAATTTTTTGTCCATTTTTAACCCAATCGCCTTCTTTAACGAGTATTTTCCTATTGTGTGCATAAGCAGATAAAAATTTACTGTTATGTTTAATAATAATTAAATTTCCATAACCGCGTAAGCCATGTCCACTATAGACTACCTTGCCGGCGGCTGTAGCAAAAATAGGGCTCCCGGCAATACCACGAATATTAATGCCTTTACTGCTTGATGAAAAAGAACTGACGACGGGTCCATAGGCAGGCCAACTCCAAAAAGAAATCACTGCACTCGGTTCTTGCGTAGGGGCCTTAGGAATGATTGTTTTCCTGGGCGGCAGTTTTTTCTTCTGAGAAGAAGAGGCCGTTGGGGCATTGGGTCCCTGCATTTTAATGAGGGCAGCTGGTTTTTTTACAGGCGCATTTTGAGTCAAATAAAGAAGTTGCCCTTTTTGAATATGAAAAGGCGGCGTTAAATGATTACGTTGTGTAATATCACGATAATCTAAGCCATAACGCCATGCGATGGAATAAAGCGTTTCGCCCGCTGTAACCCGATAAATGCCATTTTTCGGCAGCGCTTCAATCGTATTAATGTCGCTGACAGGCGCAGAATCTGTTCTGCTGGCGCAGGCAGTTAAATTAAC
>JAHFSI010000059.1 GCA_023265835.1 Legionellales bacterium | reverse complement strand
TTGAATGCCACGACGCTCTAGTTCACCCATCTCTTGCAATAAAGCAGTAGGTGATATAACAACACCATTTCCAATCAAGCAATGCACATGCGGATGCAAAATACCAGAAGGAATCAACCGCAGAATAGTTTTTTGCCCATCAATGATAATGGTGTGTCCTGCATTATGCCCGCCATGAAAACGAACAACGACAGATGCCTTCGCCATCAACATATCTACAATCTTGCCTTTCCCTTCATCGCCCCACTGGCTGCCCAAAATAACGATATGCTTGCCCATTGTTTTTCCTGTATTTGATTGTATTTTGATTATTGTTTTTTACTCGCGCCATTGGACTCACCGCGGAAATAACTAAAGAAATGCCCTTCGGGTTTTAACACTAAAATATCATTTTTATCTTTAAAACTTTCTTCATAGGCTTCTAAACTACGATAATAAGTATAAAAAGCGGGATCACTGCCATATGTTTTTGCATAAATTTCTCCGGCTTCTTGATCACCTTGAGCGCGAATGCCCGCACCTTGCATTAAGGCCGTTGCTTTGATGACCGTGACTTGTTGATCGGCCTTTGCTCTAATTTCTTCTGATTTTTCCATACCATCTGCGCGCTTAGCTTCGGCAAATTGTTTACGTTCCGTGGCCATACGTTTAAAGACCGAATCCATCACTTCTTTAGGCAAAGTAATTTGCTGAATACGCACATCCATCACAGCAATACCTTGATCTTTACCAATGTTATTTGCTTGCTCTCTAATCACTGCCATCATGTTTGCCCGGCCGGTCGAAATAGCTTGAATACTGGTGCGTTTACCGTATTCCGCACGCACAATATCATTGATACGCTGTTCAAGTAAAGTTTCCGCCCAGCGTATACTGCCGCCGGTGCTAGTATAAAACTTAGTAAGATTATTAATGCGCCATTTAGCAAAATATTCAATCTGTAGATAGGTCTGCTCTTTAGTCACCACTGTCAATGGACGTTGTGCTGACGTTGCAAGTTCTTGCATACGCATATCAAAATAGCGTACGCGATCAATGAAAGGAATTTTGAAGTGTAACCCAGGCCCTTGTACAGCAGGCTGCCCCGTTTTCCCATCGTTAACAATTTGGCCTAGACGTAAAATAAAAGCACTGCGTCCTTCATTCACTGTAAAAACACTAAAGAAAAGCACAATCAGCAATAATAAAATCACAGCGATGATCAAGTTTTTTTTAATTGGCGTCATTTTTGACCTCCGGCGTGGTATTGTTAACGACAGAAGATTGACTGCTTGACGCTGGCGGCACGGCCAGATCGGGATTGCCGCTAGCTTTCACAATCTCTTTGTTCGCGGCTAGTTTATCCAACGGCAAATAAATTAAATTATTTCCAACGTTTCCATCAATCAACACCTTGCTTGTATTTTTTAATACCGTTTGCATGGTCTCGAGATACATACGTTCGCGGGTAATCTGAGGTGCGCTCGCGTAGACTTTAACGATCGCCTGATATTTTGCAATGGCTGCCTGGGCCTGCAGCACAACTTGTTGTCTATAAGCATTCGCATCTGCAAGAATGCGCGCTGCAACGCCCTGCGCTATAGGGACTACTTTACTAGCATAAGCTTGCGCTTGTTGCACATAAGTTGCTTTGTCTTGGTCTGCGCGATTGACATCATTAAATGCCGCACGCACTTGATCAGGTGCTTGCACTTTGCGTAAGGTCACTGTAATAACTTCTAAACCTGCGCTATAAGAACTAAGCACTTTTCTAACACGCTCTAAAATTCCCGAACTTAATGTTTCGCGGCCTGTTGTTAATACTTCGTCTAATTTCATTTGACCAACCATGTCAGATAACGCGCCCGACGCCACTGCTTTGATCGTGGCATCTGGATCTACTACATTAAATAAATAAGCACGCGGATCGCTGATACGGTATTGCACGTTCAATTCTACGTTCACTAAATTTTTAGATTGATCAGACAGCTCCGCTGTTTTCTTTGCAGCAGCATCGTCAAGAGAATTAGGTAAATCACTCTGATCAGAGGACTTTGTAATAAAATCACCTTGCAGAGAAAATGAATAAATTTTCTGCACATCCAGTATGTACTTGCTATCAATAAAGCGTGCAAACCAATGCAAGCCGGGCTGCATCGTTTCAGAATATTTTCCAAAACGCAAAATGACGGCTTCTTCAGCAGGGTTAACAATAAATAATCCAGAAAGGGCCCAAGCAAAAAATACGATGACCAGCGCCACTCCCAAAACAAACCCCATTTCATGATTCATAGAAGGCTGCCAAGCGGCCTTGCCCGTTTTATGAGTGAAAAGAGACCGTAACTGTCTAATCAAGTCTTTTAAAAACTTATCCAGGTCCGGCGGCTTTTGTTCTTTTTTCCCATTCCATGGGTCATTGTTTTTGCCATTTCCACCGGGTTCGTTCCACGGCATAAGGTTACGCTCCAAATGATGGTTCTCTTAAAGTATCAATTCTAGAGGGCAACAGAGCCCCGCGCAACCAAAAACGCCGCTATATTAGAGAACAATTCTAATAGATTCTATTCTTTTTCTTTGCTTGACGATGTAGCAGCTCCAGTATGGTTCCCAGTCTGATTATTGTGATTACTATAGTCTAAAGGCGAGGGAACATTACGAGAAGGCACGACAGTAGAAATCGCATGCTTATACACCATTTGACTGACCGTATTTTTTAATAACACGACAAATTGATCGAATGATTCAACTAACCCTTGCAGCTTTATTCCATTCACTAAATAGATCGAAACGGGAATCTTTTCCTTACGCAGAGTATTTAAAAAAGGATCTTGTAACGACGGCCCTTTTGTCATATTTTTATTCTCCATTTGATAGATAAAAAAAATAATTATTGCCGCAATCAAACTGACCAAAGGCAATATAATCAACGCGTTGAGAATACGCCAATCTGTTATGAACAGCAAGAGCTTCTGCAAGCTTCCAGCAGCTATCGTCAATGTCCTACAAGAGATACTGCCGATAGTCATTTGCACATAGGCCTTGTTTTCTTTACTATGCTGTGTGAGAAGAATACTTCAGCTCCTCCTGTGCTGTCACACAACATTTTAATCATGTACAATTAAATTACACAGACAAAACGGTTTCAGCGGACACAATACTATGATGGAAAACTTAACTAGCCAACTCACGCGCACTTGCATTGCCTGCGGCATAGAAAAGCCATTATCGGCTTTTTTGCAATTGGACAAGCAAGGCACGAGTTACGGCAAAGTATGCGCCAAGTGCCGCAGCCAGGGAAAAACAGGAAAGCCCGTTCCTGCAACAGCCGATGAAGAACGAAGCACTGCGCCTTCTGGAATAGGCATTCGTGGAAAAGAAAAAATATACGTTGATACAAAACGCGAACAAAAAATTCATTCGCTTAAAGAGCTATATAAAAAAGAAACCATTAAAAAACAAGATACATTGGATGATAAGACAAAGCGCGCCCTCTTCAAAGAAGGTTCTGAAAAAAAACATCGTGAATTTTTAGCTTATAAAAAACAAGACCAGACCTCTGATAGAAAAACTCAAGCCAGCCAACAAGATCAAAAAACAAAAGATATCCGAAGCGGCAGCGAACAATATCAAACCACACTTGAAACCAAAAAAAAGCAAGATGTCGAAACGATTAAATCCATTGAAAAAGAAGAAATACAAAAAACGACGACTGATTTTAATAATCTCTTTTCTACCTTAGAGGTAAAAAGTGAACGACACAGTGAAGCAGTCAAGCGATTCTTTACTTGGTTAGGCAGCAGTGCACCTATCGTACAAACACTTAAACACGAACTCGGGCTCCAGAAAGAAACCATCAGTGAAGGCAATAAAAACACAACAGATCCTTCACGTCGAAGATCGAAATAATCCTATTTTTCTTTTTTAATCAATTCCCCTTTGGCATTTAATACATAATCCTGCTCATTAAAAGTAAAACTCAGCAATTTTTCAATGGACAAAGCGCCTTCTTTGATTTTGATTAATTGATTTCCCAAATTGTCTTTTACATCAAATGGAACAATATGCGATGCCTTAATGCCAACGGTTAAATAAGCATGCTGGGTTTTATTGCTTTTGGAACGAAGCAAGGTTTGTATATCTGTCTTCTCTTTATAAATAGGCCTATTTACACTATATTCATAAAATACTTTTGGCGTTAATAAATGCTGCCAACTCGATAAAACCGCCCCATGCGCATTATAAAGATAAACATAGACTGCAACTTCATCTTCTAACAGCTCATTTTTTTTGGTTTGCTTTTCTGCATGCTCTGTCACACTCTGCAACTCTTGTTCCATCTCATTAAAAATAGTGTGCAGGCGTTCCCGAACAAAACGAAATTTATTTTCCATCGCATTTTTTTTTCTAAGCTCTTCTTCTTGAACAACCGCCTCTCGCATCAATAGCAGCAACTTCTCTTTAAGTCCTTTAGAGCCATCCTGCCCTAATTTTTCAATCTCCTGACTGGTTTTTGTTAATTGCGCTGCTATCTCTAAAAGATACTGCATTGATTGCAGCGAAGCTCCTGGAGGTGCGGCATTCTGCAGTCCTGCTGCTAAAATAGAAGCTTGCCTTGCTATTTCATTCATCCCTTGAATTGTGTTATTTATATTTGTCATCAACATAATTATTTTCTCTTTATTTTAACCTAAGTTTAACACATTAAATCCAATCTGCCTTAATGCTTCATAAACCATTATAGCAACTGCATTTGAAAGATTAAGGCTGCGTGAGCTAGCTAACATAGGAATACGTACGACCTGTTCATTAGTCAAGCTAGTTAAAATATCTTTAGGCAACCCGCGCGTTTCAGGCCCAAAAAGAAAGACATCGCCCTCCCGGTAATGGGGCTGAGTATAACAGTGCTGGCCTTTTGTAGAACAAGCAAATAAACGAGAGGGCTTCGCCGTCTCTAAAAACGCAGCATAATCCCGATGATGAATTACTTTCACCCATTCATGATAGTCCAAGCCGGCGCGTTTCAATTGTTTGTCATTAGGAGCAAAGCCCAATGGATGAATAAGGTGCAATACAATCCCCGTATTTGCACAAAGGCGAATAATATTTCCTGTATTGGGTGGAATCTCCGGTTGATGTAATGCAACTTGTATCAATTAACTTACCTTTTCAGCTTCTGATGGATTATTTTTTTCAAGATAAGGATCATTGAGTTCTGCATTACGCTCCAATTGATACGCACGCCGCTGCATATACGCATCTCGAATAAACGTATAATCATCTAATGAAGCTTCTTCTAATACATTTTGATAGCGCAGTAATTCTGCGCGTTTTACCACCAAACTCGTGAGATACAACTCATTACGCTGTATGACGGGATAGATATGAGGATAAATTGTTAAAAAGTAATAATTGATCGGCCAGCCAATTTGATCACGCACTGTACCAGGGCCTAAGAGCGGCAATACAAGATAATTTGAATCTCTATATCCCCACTGGGCCAACGTTAAACCAAAATCTTCTTTGTTCGGCTCAAGGCCCATATCTGTTGCAAAATCAAAAAAACCCAAGATCCCAACCGAACTATTAATGGCCAAGCGCCATGCGTCACTGGTACCTTGATAAAAATTCGCTTGTAATAAATCATTAGCAACGGTCGGGATAGTATCAATATTATTGTAAAAATTACTTAACCCTTTGCTCAATGGTTTAGGCACTATCTTGATATACAAAGTCGCTATGGGCTTCATGATCAATCTATCCACTACTTCATTAAATTGGAACATCGCTCGATTAAAACGTTCATAAGGATCATTATTGACTACAGTCGTTGAATCAGCTGTGGCGGCTGCGGTTGTAGTAGTCGCTGCAGTGGTGGTATCTGTAGCAGAAGCTGGATGAGCAGCAGCATCCTCTGGCGTCACTGGAACAGGCAAACTTGTTGATTTCACCGTGTCCGCAGGAGCCGTTGAATTAGAACTTACCGTATTTTGTTCGACCACCGCTGTGTCTTTTTTAGATGGGCCAGCTGTGGTCACTGCTGAAGCACTACAGCTTGCGCTTAACACCAAAAGCCAGCTTAGTCCTTTTTTTAATTGTCTTACTATGTGCATAGCATGATCCAATAAATGAATCTAATATTCTAACGATAGCAGGGCAATCTGCCAATGAGATTTATCCGTCTAGGTTGATTTTACTTAATCTATTACTAATAATAGCGCAGACTCATACACTGAACGATAGGACAATACCATGACTAAGCCACCACGCCCTCTTGCTTTGATCATCCTGGATGGGTGGGGACATCGTGAAGAAATCGAAGACAATGCGATCGCCCTTGCTAATACGCCAAACTGGGATGCTCTTTGGCAACAGTGTCCACACACTTTGCTGTCTGCATCAGGTCTTGCTGTGGGCCTGCCTGAGGGACAAATGGGCAATTCAGAAGTAGGGCACCTTAACATGGGCGCAGGCCGCATCGTACATCAAGATTTGACCCGTATTGAATTAGCGATCTTAGACGGCAGCTTTTTTAAGAACCCTGTACTAACCCAGGTCATAGCTCAATCAGTCAAAACTCAAAAAGCCATCCATATTTTAGGCTTGCTCTCACCCGGCGGTGTACACAGCCATGAACAACATATTCAAGCACTGATTAAACTCGCATATCAACACAAGGCAGACCAAGTTTATATTCATGCCTTTTTAGATGGACGAGACACACCTCCTCGCAGCGCAGAATCCTCTTTAACAGCGCTAAACAATTATTGTCATCAACTGGGTTGCGGGAAAATTGTATCCATTATAGGTCGTTACTATGCGATGGACCGCGATAAACGCTGGGAACGTACGCAAGAGGCTTATGATTTGCTGACTCTTGGCAAAGCGCATTACCAAGCCCCGGATCCTATCACTGCGTTACATCTCGCTTACGCGCGAGGAGAAAATGATGAGTTTGTTAAAGCAACCTGCATTCAGGAGAAAAAAACAGATACACCTATCACAATCCAAAATGGGGACACGGTGATCTTTATGAACTTCCGCGCGGATCGCGCCCGTCAATTGACACACGCATTAATTGATACGCGCTTTAATGGTTTTGTTCGCGCAAAAAAACCTAACGTGAACATGGTAACGCTCACTGAATATGATGCGACCTTCCAAGTTCCTATCGCTTTTCCTCCTCAACCTTTGATTAATCTATTGGGTGAATATGTCAGTCATCTTGGTTTAAAACAATTACGGATTGCTGAAACTGAAAAATACGCACATGTTACTTTTTTCTTTAATGGCGGGATTGAACAAGCTTGTCCTGGCGAAGATAGAGTGCTTGTTCCTTCTCCTAAAGTTGCAACCTATGATTTACAACCTGAAATGAACGCGCTGAAATTAACGGACCGTTTAATGACAGAAATCAATAAACAACAATACGATATCATTATTTGTAATTTTGCTAATGCCGATATGGTTGGCCACTCCGGCAAGCTTCCTGCAACCATCAAAGCAATCGAAGCACTCGATACCTGTCTTGGAAAAATCATCAAGGCATTACGTGCGATAGGAGGCGAAGCGCTTATTACCGCAGATCATGGGAACGCTGAAATCATGTTCGACACGCATACCCAACAACCTCATACTGCTCATACTCAACAATTAGTGCCTTTCGTTTATGTAGGCCGTAACGCTATGATTAGCAAGCCAAATGGACTTTTATCGGATGTGGCTCCCACCATGCTTTATTTATTAGGGATTTCAAAACCCCAAGAAATGACAGGTCAATCTTTATTAAGTCTCATTTCTTCTTGATCTGTACGATTTATATCGTATTTTAAAAATAAGGGGAAATACTGATAACTATGAAGAGGATAACCAGGAAAACTGCTGATTTTTTGTAAAAATTTCAGGCTATTTTAAGCTTTTTGCTAGTGTTTTTGTAATGGAATGCCCCAATATCATCGTTCCCTTTGTTTGGCGGAAAATGAACTATACTTAAAGTGGCTCTCAAACTACCTCATTTACATTATTGGAGCTCTACTATGAAGCAACACAGACTAAAGTCTTTCTTTACGTTAGCGATTGTTTTGCTTTTCAGTATTACTCTTGTATCTCCTTCTTATGCTTTTAAAGAAGAAGAACCGGATCCTTCTCTTACTGCAACCTCGATTAAACCCGATACATTACAAAAAGATGATATTGATCGTTTCACTAATGCGATTGCGCAAATCAAAGATTTTTATGTGCAACAAACTAGTGATAAAAAATTATTGGAAGATGCCATTCGCGGCATGTTGAATGGCCTAGATCCCCACTCTGAATATCTTGATGAAGACTCTTATAAAGCATTGCTCATGACAACAACGGGTGCTTTTGGCGGATTAGGTGTTGAGGTAACGAGCGAATATGGTGTTTTGAAAGTGATTAGCCCTATTGATGATACTCCTGCCTCAAAAGCGGGTATTAAACCAGGTGATTACATTGTTGCGATTAATGGCAAGTTAGTGAATGAGATGACATTAAATGAAGCCGTTGATAGCATGCGCGGCAAAAAAGGGACGCTTGTGACGCTTACTGTCATTCGCAAAAACCTGAAGACGCCGTTAGTGTATAAGCTAACACGCGAAACCATTCATGTCTCCAGCGTCAAAAGCAATATGCTAAGCGATAAACTGGGCTATATTCGTATCAGTGAATTTCAAGAGCCCACTGCTAAACTCATGGTTTCTGCTATTGATAAGTTAAAAAAACAAGCGGGAGGTCAATTGAAAGGTTTAATCCTGGATTTACGCAATAATCCAGGCGGTCTGCTTGAATCAGCCGTACAAGTAGCGAATGAGTTTTTAGATGATAGAAAAACAAATCAATTTAACAATCTCATCGTTTACACGGAAGGACGTTTTCCTAGCGCAAAATACAGTGCAAAAGCATCACACATAGGTGACATCTTGGATGGCGCGCCGATGGTTGTGTTAGTGAACGCAGGCTCGGCTTCTGCTTCTGAAATTGTCGCAGGTGCTTTGCAAGATTATCATCGTGCTATCGTCGTTGGAATTAACAGCTTTGGCAAAGGATCAGTTCAAACGGTACTGCCTCTCGATGATAAACATGCCATTAAATTAACGACTGCGCTTTATCATACTCCTTCTGGACGCATCATCCAGAACAAAGGTATCCTGCCTGATATCACAGTTGAAGACATAAAAATAGAAAATGATAAAACCGATACTTCTATTGCAATGGCACCTATTAGAGAATTTGAATTAAAGGGCCATCTTTCAGGCAAAGATTCTGCCTCCATCACAGCGGATGATAAAAATGACTCTGTCTCACTCGCCCAATCAGACTTTCAATTATATCAAGCGTTAAAAACGCTTAAAACGATGGTAATGCTTGGGAAACCACAAAATATTATTACAACACAGCCTAGTACGGCGTCTAATTAATGTGACAGACATGTTTTAGGTAAGAGTATTATATTTTCTCTTTAGTTCTTGATTGAAAATATTTTATCAATTTAGTTGAAACATCCTTATGCACTTGATTTCCTGTTTGTTTTAATTGCCAGAGCGCAACTTCGGGAAATTTAAGCAATATTTGTATATATTTTAATGTATTGAGATCGTTGCTTACTCCCGCCTCAATTCTTTGTAATGTTG
Source organism: Legionellales bacterium (assembly GCA_023265835.1). GTDB lineage: Bacteria > Pseudomonadota > Gammaproteobacteria > DSM-16500 > DSM-16500 > UBA4722. The sequence goes on along the minus strand of JAHFSI010000059.1, from coordinate 3,813 downwards.
TTTGGCTAATATCTAAAGCCTTCGCTAAGTCATGTTGAGTAATTTGTAATTGTTCTCGCAAGTTGAAGCTCCGTAAATCTTTTTTTAATTAAAGCTTTAATAGCTTGATATCTAAAGAAATCAAGTTGTAATTGATTCCCGTATGAATCAATAGTATGTTGATGTCTAAATGAATCAATATTTAGTTATAAGATAGTTATTAGTTAGATAATGGGCTACTTGGGCAAACAAATCAGTTGCTTCGCTATCAAACCACACGACATCTGGCCAAGTTCGCAGCCATGTTAATTGGCGTTTTGCGAGTTGTCGTGTTGCGATGATTGCTTTTTCACGCATCTCATCAAAAGTTAATTTGCCTTGAAGATATTCCCATACTTGTCTGTAACCAACGGAGCGGATTGCTGGAGTAGACAAGGTCAAGTTATCGCGTGAAAACAACGCTTTCACTTCATCGATCAAGCCTGAGGCCAACATTTGCAAAAACCGCTGTCGAATACGTTCGTGTAATACAGCACGATCGTTAGGTGCTACAACCAAATAATGTATCGTCTGGTCTAAGCCATTTTTTTCTTGATTATCATGCCAAGCCGTTAATGTTTTTCCTGTCAGTGCATGCACTTCTAATGCACGTTGAATACGTTGACTGTCTTGTGGGTGAATTCGCTGGGCTGCTTGAGGATCAATGAGTGCTAAGCGTTGATGTAAAGCTGGCCATCCCAACATCACGCCTTCGCGCGACAAGGTTGATCGGAGCTCAGTGTCCGCAGAGGGCATTTTTGCAATGCCTTGTTGTAAAGTGCGAAAGTATAACATTGTACCCCCAACGAGCAGCGGGATTTTTCCTTTTTTTTGGATGGCTGCGATTTCCCGTAATGCGTCTTGTCGAAATTCGGCTGCGGAATAAGGATCTTGAGGTTCGCGAATATTAATGAGTCTATGGGGCGCAATGGCTAATATTTCAGGTGCGGGTTTGGCCGTGCCAATGTCCATACCACGGTAAACCATCGCGGAATCTACGCTAATAATTTCAAAAGGGAAATGTTGTACTAATTGCACCGCCAATTGAGTCTTGCCTGATGCAGTGGGCCCCATAAGACAAACTATCATAATCATTGCCCACGCAAAAATAATCGGTCTAATTCAGCAAGAGAGAACTGTGTCCAGGTTGGTCTTCCATGATTACATTGTCCACTGTGCTGCGTATTCTCCATTGCGCGCAATAACGCGTTCATTTCAGGAATAGATAATTTTCGGTTTGCTCGTACCGCAGCATGACAGGCCATGGTTGCTAACCAATGATCAATCCGGTCTTCTATTTTTGTACTCTTTTCATGTTCAATTAAATCGGATACTATATCACGCAATAATTGTTCCATATCACTTTCACGTAACACATCGGGCACTTCTCGTATGACTAAAATATCGGGGCCTATTCTTTCTAAATGCAGGCCCAATTGCTGAAATGTGTGTGCATTGTCATCTAGCAAGCTGGCTTCTCGTTCGCTCAATTTCACGGTCAAAGGAACCAATAATGGCTGAGAGATTAGTCTAGACCCTGAAAAATTTCTTTTAAATTGTTCGTAAAGCACTCGTTCATGTGCCGCATGCATGTCTACTAAAACTAATCCTTCCGCATTTTCTGCGAGAATGAAAATGTTACGTAATTGCGCCAATGCAAAACCCAATGGCGGAACAGTCGTATCTGCATGCTGATGAGGGCTATTTTCAGCGGAGGTTGGCATGGCATGTAAAGCATGATACGCCACCATTTGCTCGTGTACTTTGAAAGGCAAAGCTTGCTGTTGCGGTGCATAGGTTGAAAAATTTTTTTCTGTATTGAATTCGACCGTGACGGGCATAGCAATTTCACCCGTTGCCAAATTTGCAGCAGGCGGCGCGATACCACATTGTCCAGGCCGTATATGCACCAAGGCATCTTCAATGCTATGAAAAATAAAATCGTGGACCAGCCGGTTTTCACGAAAACGGACTTCATGTTTAGCAGGATGCACGTTTACGTCTACTTGCTGCGGATCGATTTCTAAAAATAATACAAATGCAGGATGGCGATTGCCGTATAATACATCGTGATACGCTTGACGCATTGCATGATTGACTAATTTATCGCGCACAATACGACCATTCACGTAAAAATATTGTAAATCTGCTTGTGCCCTGGAAAAAGTAGGCAATGCAACCCAGCCGGATAATTTCAACCCGGGTATTGCGCTTTCTACCTTTAAGGCATTTTCTATGAATCCTTGACCGCACAAACTACTCACGCGCTGTTCACGTTCTGTGTCGGAAGAAGCTGATCGGTACTGACGTATTAATTTTTGATTATGTTTCAACGTAAAATTGACATCAAATGAACTTAAAGCCATGCGTTTTATTAATTCATCAATATGTTCAAATTCCGTTTTTTCGGCACGTAGAAATTTTTTACGTGCCGGCGTATTAAAAAATAAATCGCGTACTTCAATCGTCGTTCCTTGCGGATGAGCTGCAGGACTCGATTGCAAAGTTTGTTCCACTCCCTCTGTTCGCACCTGCCATCCAGTGCTGTTTTCTATGGCCGAGAGCAATGTTAATCGCGAAACAGAACCAATACTGGCCAGTGCTTCTCCGCGAAAACCTAGGGTATTAATTTTCTCTAAATCATCGAGTGATTTTATTTTACTGGTTGCATGTCGACTGAGCGCTAAAATTAAATCATCTGGATGAATACCAGAACCGTTATCACGTATTCGTATTAAACGCGTTCCGCCTTGATCTATATCTACATCAATTTTAGTTGCGCCAGCATCTAAGCTATTTTCAATTAATTCTTTTACAACAGAGGCGGGACGTTCTATCACTTCACCCGCAGCAATTTGGTTGGCTAATATGCCACTTAATTTTTGCACACGATTCATGAATTAGGGCCCTGTTACTGTGTAATATTTTTTTTGGTAATTCCGAATGCCATTAAATAAAGAAAGCGCAATCTTATGTTCATAATCTTTGTTACGCAAACGTAATTCTTCTGTTGGATTTGAAATAAATCCCACTTCAACTAAAACAGAGGGAATATCGGGTGATTTTAACACCATAAACGGCGCTTGTTCGACACGAGAATAATGCAATGGGGTGATATTGTCCATTTCATCCAGCAAAGCAGTGCCTAAACGCATGCTATCTGTCACGGTGACAGTTTGAGCAAGGTCAATTAATACGGAGCGTAATAAAGGACTTTGGTCGTTTAATTCACTTAATGAAACGCCGCCTAGTTCCGAATAATTATTTCGTTTTGCCAGCCATCTTGCTGCAATACTGGTTGCGCCATTTTTTGATAAAGCATAAACCGATGCGCCGCTCGCCCAATGATTAAAATAAGAATCTGCATGAATAGAAATATAAATATCTGCTTTGTTTTTTCGTGCGTACACCAGACGGTTATGCAAACTCACATAATAATCGCCGTTACGTGTCAACACAGCGCGCATAGTGGATGTTCGATTAATCAAATCAGCCAATTGTTTTGAAATTTTTAATACGACATCTTTTTCCAATGTTTTCGATTTACCAATGGCCCCTGTGTCTTTACCGCCATGGCCCGGATCAATGATCACAGTCATCACGGGACGATTAATCAAGATAGACTTTGTCGATGCTGCTGCGGCTTGTTTTTTTTCAGTCAATTTTAATTTTTCGGCATGTTTTCCAGAGGCAACTAATGTTACGACCACTTGCTGGGCTGGTAATTTTGTCATGGTTTGAAAATGAAAAGAGCGGTTGATATCAAAGACCAACCTTAACACACCTGGAACAGGA
>JAHFSI010000058.1 GCA_023265835.1 Legionellales bacterium | reverse complement strand
TAAAAAAAATTGCAATTCTTTAAGAACAATTTGCTAACGCCCTTTCGGCCATCTTCTCCGTCATAGCAAAAAGCGTCATTTGTTGTTGTTTTGCAGCAGCGGCCAGATGCAAAATTCGCTCCCCAATCTGAACCACTCTTTCTGTAATCACCGTCCGATTTTTATTTTGCCGCTGCAAAGCCAACTGAATCAATCCGCCTGCATTAATGAGATAATCAGGAACATACAGTATACCGCGCTTAGCAAGCTCGTAAGCCAATTCGCAAGTGGCTAATTGATCATTAGCAGCGCCTGCAATAATCTTCGTGTTAAATTGCATTAGTGTAAGAGGATTAATGATTTGACCTAAAGCACAAGGCGCAAAAATATCACATGGCACCGCATAAATCGCAGCAGGATCAACAATTGTTGCGTTAAATTCATTTTTACAACGTTCAGCCCGTACAGGATCAATATCACACACCGTTAAGCGGGCCCCTGCTTGATGAAGAGAGTCGGCCAGTAAATAACCCACACTGCCCGCCCCCTGAATTGCGACATGCAATCCAGCTAAATTGTCTCGACCATTAAGCAATTTGACTGCAGCCTGAATACCCGTAAAAACACCGAGTGCTGTTGAAACAGACGGATCGTCTTCCTCTAAAATACCGGTCACATAGGAAGTATGGTTTTTAATAATAGACATGTCCGCTTGCGTTGTGCCGCTATCAATTGTCGTAATGTATCGCCCTTTCAAAGAACCCACACATTCAGCAAACCGTTTCAGTATTGAAGTATGATCAATCGATCGCTGCGAACGTATAATCACGGCCTTTCCGCCATCATGCGGTAAGTCACTCATCGCCGCTTTATAACTCATTGCATGTGCTAATCGTTCTGCATCTTTGATGGCCGCCTCCAAAGAAGGATAAGACAAAAAACGACATCCTCCTAATGCAGGGCCGCGCTCATATTTTTTCAATGAAATAATGGCACAAAAATCAAGAGACTTATCTTGAAAAATATGTAACTCACTGCCACTGGCATTGTCATTTTTATTACGCATATTGCAGCGTTTCTTGATTGAGTTTATAAGCAACACACAATCCATGTAACACCAGATCCGGCAATATCACATCAAACAATGATTTTTCTCGATAAAGCTGTGCAAATCCGCCTGATCCAATGACCGTTACCGGTTCCTGAGAAAAAACTTCTTTTTTATAACCTGCAATAATTTCTTTTAACGCCCCAAGCTGCCCGTAGAACAAACCCGCTTGAATGCTCTCGCGCGTGGAGCGCCCAATATACGTAGCTGGTTCTTCAATATCGACTTCCATCAGTTTGGCCGTATTAGATTTTAATGATTCCATGCACAAACGCATGCCCGGCAAAATCGTGCCGCCCAAATAATCGCGTTTTTTAGTAATGGCACAGACAGTGGTGGCAGTGCCCATGTCAATGATAATGATATTTTTATTCGGAAAATGATGGATGCCGCCGATAGCATTGGCAATACGATCTGCACCAACTTCGCTAGGATTTTTATATTTAATTTGCAGGCCGGTTTTGACGCCGGCCTGTAAAACAAACAAGGGTGTCTTGAAATATAATGTCAAAGTATGCCGAACGGTGAAGTCACAGCTGGGAACGACAGAACAAACGGCCGTCGCTGAAACGTCTTTAGGTGACAGGGCATTGGCTTGCAAGATATTTAACAAAAAAATACCGAATTGGTCGGCGGTGCCGATCAAATGAGTTGCATAACGAAAACGCGCGATTTGTTTACCGCCGTCAAAGATCCCGCCGAGGATATGGGTGTTGCCGATGTCTAGGCAGAGTAGCATAAGAGCCTCCTTTAACATGTTAGTAACAGCTGACCGTCATTGCGAGCGAAGCGAAGCAACCCAGTCTTTTCAGCATTGATTAGCACCCTTTACGTTCAAAAGCAGCGCTGAAAAAACTGGGTTGCTTCGCTTCGCTCGCAATGACGGTGCTTTTTTAATGCTCCAAATCCACAATAATGGGTTCTAATGTCTCCTTCTCCTCAATCATCGCATAAGAAATAATAAAAATCTTATCCCCAATTTCCGCCTTACGCGCCGCCGCTCCATTTAAACAAAACACCCGGCTGCCCGCCTTGCCCTTGATCGCATAAGTCTCCAAGCGCTCGCCATTATTCAAATTCACCACCTGGACTTTTTCATTTTCCCGAATATTGGCTCGCTTCATGATCTCTTCATCAATCGTGATCGACCCAACATAAAACAATTCTTTCTGCGTAATCGTGCCATAAGCAATTTTCGATTTTAATACTGTAATATACATAGTCTTACCCTATAGAAATATTATCGATTAACCGCACCTCATCCACCCACACCGCACCTAAACGCCGCTGCCATTTTTCCGCAATATAATCCACCTTAAATCCAAGCCTATTTAATTGATTAATGATTTCATCCACAGATAAATCACTACTTAATAATCTGAAAAAATCGCCTGCTTTTTGGCGTTGCACTGCATTCATTCTTGAATTGCGCGAACTTAATGGCAAACCATCTTTATCGCGTATAGTCTCACAGCCGACAATTTCAACCGGCATACATAAAGCACTCACCATTTTTTTTACCAATAACAATTGTTGATAATCTTTTTCACTAAAATAGGCACGCGTAGGTTGAACAATATTTAAAAATTTTAATACAACCGTCAACATTCCATTAAAATGGCCCGGCCTATGCTGCCCTTCTAATTCAGTACTTAACGTATTTTCTGTCACCTGCACTTGATAACCATCTTGATACATTTCTTCCGCATCCGGCAAAAATAAATAATCCACTTTTTGCGACTCAAGCAGCGCACAGTCTTGTTCTATTGTACAAGGATACAATTCAAAATCCTTGGATTGATTAAATTGCGTGGGATTAACAAAAATACTCGCTACCGTGACATCATTCTCGCGGCCGGCACGCGCAAACAAACTTAAATGGCCCGTATGCAAATGCCCCATCGTAGTCACTAAACCTATTTTTTTACCGGTTAGTGTTTTACTAATCTCCCGCCACTCATTAATTTTAGTAACAATGTTCATCGGTTGGAAACTCCCCTAAATTAACCGCCTTAATATAAGCCTCAACCCCTTCTTTATATTGTGCTTGACCATCTATAAATGCTTTAACAAATTTGGGCTTAAAATCCGCCGTCAAGCCCAACAAGTCTTGCAACACCAATACTTGTCCATCCGTATCAGGCCCCGCACCAACACCTATGGTAGGAACAGTCAACAATCGCGTCAGTTCCCTGCCTAATGATGCAGGCACTCCTTCGATCACAATGGCAAAACAACCCGCTTCTTGTAACATCAACGCATCTTCCTTCAAACGCTCTGCACTCGATTGCGTTTTGCCTTGCACTTTCAGGCCGCCTAGCATATACATCAATTGAGGTGTCAAACCAATATGGCCCATGACAGGAATACCGGATTGCGTCACATGTTTAATAAAATCTTGATTACCGGCAGCGCCTTCCAATTTTATCGCATGCGCGCCTGCTTGCATTAACAGTTGCGCGGCAGTGATATTGTCGGTAAACGATTTTCTGTAACTCGCAAATGGCATATCGCCAATAATAAATTTTTTATCATTCACACCACGACTCACTGCTGCCACATGATATTGCATCATCTCCACCGTTGCAGACAGCGTATTTTTATGCCCGTGCATAATCATCGCGGCAGAATCGCCCACTAATATACAATCTACCGATGTTTCAACCAACATCCGTGCACTCGTATAATCATAACAAGTGACCATGCTGATTTTGCTGCCGCTCTGCTTTTTTTTCTGAAAATCAATGATATTCATCATAATGCCGCTCCTCTCAACTGGTTATAACAGCGCACAAAACTTTCATATATCTCTTTAAATGGATCACCTTCTAGTGCCTTGAGATTTTTTTCAATCGTCAACACATCTCCACGCACCAAAGGCCCAGTCAATGCAGTTTGCGGATGTGTCATTAAATTTTGTGTTTGTTGTCGCAAATAGTGTTCTGCAATCGTAGCGGGTATTTTCAATTCCTGTTCAAAACTCGAAAATAATTTTTGCCATAACATACAACTGAAATTACCGCTCAATACACATAACGCATGATATTTTGCTTTCAACGATTTATCTAAACGCACCTGTGTGTTTGGCAGCCCAGGCAATAAATCTTCGAATGCAGGTGCATCCTGATCTACCACAAAAGGAATACGTTGATATTGATCAAAATCATACAACGAATGATTAAAAGTCATTAATGGATGTGCGCCATGCGCCGTTTCACTGATTAAACTTCCAGAAAAATGTACAAGCAATGCAGATGTATTGGTTAAATGCTGCTGAATAAACGCTTCAATTTGCTGGTCGCTAATCAGCAATAAAATATGCGAAATATCCTGAAGTTGCTGCTGCAGTTGGATATCGGTCTGATTACGCTGCCAGGTAACAAAAGAAAGCCCTAAGTGAGTAAAATAATGTTGAAAGTGCTTCGCAACACGGCCATTGCCAATGAGGAGATAACGAGGTACTTGTCGCATGATCAAGTCCATTAACTAATTAATAACCAAACAACTGTCTCTGCTTTACGTATACAAGTCAGATCGACTGATAATCTACTCCATCAACAAAAGCGGGTCAAGTATATCGTGAACATGCCCGCTCCAGTCTTTAAATCATAAACTACTTCTAATAATGACAGGCACCCTCCCCGCACCAGCAGTGAAATCCTGATTTAACCACTCAGCATCATTCACAAACATCCTCAAACATCCATGGCTGGCATTATATCCCGGCACCTCATAAGAACCATGCATCGCAAATCCTCCATGGAAAAACATACAGTATGGCATCGGAGCACCACCTCGACCGACAGGAAACTTAGTCGACCTACAACCCGAGCCGCCTTTATTGTAGATAGCATAATTTCCTGTGGCAGTATGACAACCATGTCCTATATCAGGACAATAGCCTCTTCCTCCCGAAATAGGCCCCCAATATTGCAAAGTTCCTTGCGCGTTGTATGCACCAAAGACAAGTTGGTTTGGACTAATCGAAACCATAATGACTTTTTTTCCTGGCGGTGAAATTTGAGTACGAATCGGAGAAAAGTCCATCATGTTGTTGCCATACGAACTTTGAGGAATTGCGATACGCATGCCAGGTTGTAAACGAATGTTCATTCTGTTTAAACGCATGACGAGATCGCGTCTCTCACTATTGGAAAATAAATTTTGCCATGTATCGCCTCTTTTGACGGTATAACAAGTAAACCTTGAATCATTGGCACATAACCTTCCGCCAAATGAAGCACTTGCTACACCACTAAAGATCATTAAAAAGATACTTGCTAGAACAGTCAGTTTAGTTTTCATGGCTTGCTCCTCCTTTTATTTATGAGTTTTTATAGCAAGCACTCCTCGTTTCTCTGAATCGTTATAATCACCTTCAGTGTAGGCGCCTTGAATAGAAAATGACGGATTTGCAAAAATATATTTTCTTAATGAGATCAATGTGTTATAAAACAAATAGGGATTTTACTAATAGATTCAAACTAGAAGCTAAGGTATAAGATGCAACGCGATAAACCGATTGATTTTATTGAGATGCCCGGCCATTCAGGTAAGTTAGGCATTATTTTATTGCAGCGGCCCGCCGCATTAAACGCCATTGACGAAAGTATGGTATGCGCCATACATCAGCAGCTAACACAATGGGCTTCTGATTCAGTGATCAAAGCTGTGGTCATACGCTCAACATCAGGTCGTGCTTTTTGTGCCGGCGGAGACATTCGCTCCCTTTATGAAAAAAAAATTAAAAACGACCCCACAGTAGGTGATTTTTTTAAAAATGAATATCAGGTCAACCGCCAAATTTTTCATTATCAAAAACCTTATATTGCATTGCTAGATGGGATCACCATGGGTGGCGGCGCGGGCATTTCTATCCATGGCTCGCATCGTGTGGCAACACCTCATTTATCTTTTTCGATGCCAGAAACCAGTATTGGTTATTTTCCTGATATCGGCGGGTCTTATTTTTTATCGCGTTTGCCGCATAAAATAGGTTTTTATCTGGGATTGACCAGCGAACGTATTTCTTATTCAGATTGTTTAGCCCTGGGTTTGGTGGATACGGTGATTGCTGCAGATACCCAAGAACAATTAATAAAAAAATTAGCAGAATCCGCCTTGCCTGATAAAGCCGCCGTGACCCGCATCATTCAACCCTTTTCCATTACTACGCCCGCATCCCCGCTCTGGGCCCATCATAAAGAAATAGAACGTTGTTTTACAAAAAATACCGTGGAAGAAATTCTCAATGCCCTGGAAAGCGAAAATAATGAATGGTGTTTAAAGACCGCGGCCATCATTCACACCAAATCACCAAGCAGTTTAAAAATCACATTACGCGCGTTGCAAAAAGGCAGCTGTTTGGATTTTGATGCCTGTATGCAGATGGAAGAACGCCTGGCAATCAGTTTTATGAATTCACATGATTTGTTTGAAGGCATACGCGCTGTCGTGATTGATAAAGACCATATGCCGCGATGGAAACCTGCGACGTTGGGGCAGGTGACGGAGGAGTGGGTGGGTAAGCATTTTGAGTGAGCGTTATTTGAATTTTATTTTACCCCCCCTTCCTGACCTTCCCCCTGAGGGGGAAGGTCAGGAAGGGGGGGTAAAATAAAATTCCTTAATCTCTTAAGCAAACCAAGCAATAAAAACAAGGCCATAAAAAAAGGCGGCACCCTCTGCCGCCTTCTTAAATCTTGCAAAAAACTATTTCTTAGAACGCTTGGCCTTCTTCCTAGGCGCTTTTTTCGCAGCTTTCTTTTTTGCAACTTTCGTCTTTACTGCTTTCTTCGCCATCTTAGGCGCTTTCTTTGCAGCTCTTCTCTTCCTTCTTACTTTCTTTTCAGGTTTCACAGCAGCTTTTTTCGCTTTGCTAGCAGATTTTGCTTTGGCCTTCTTTTTTACGTGTAGCATGGTCATTCCTTTTAAATTAAAAAACAGGACGAGTATAGCAAATATATTTTGTTAATTGGAACAATAATTAATATATACTTTATTATCGCTGAACGAATCAAGGAATGATACATGCAAAAGGAATTCAATACGGCAATTAATAAAATGTGCGCTCCCGATCAAAACATTTTATCCGCGCATAATACACTAAGCTTCGACATTCTAATCATCGGCGCAGGCCCCGCCGGTCTTTCTGCCGCCATCCGTCTTGCCCAACTCGATTCCACTCTCTCTATTTGCGTATTAGAAAAAGGCGCTGAAGTCGGCGCACACCTCTTGTCAGGTGCCGTCCTAGAAACTCGCGCATTAGATGAATTAATCCCCGATTGGCAGCAAAAAAATGCTCCGCTGAATACCTTCGTCACCCAAGACCAATTTCTTTTTTTGACCCAGCAGCACGCTTTTCGTCTGCCTACACCACGCCCCATGCGTAATCACGGCAATTATATTATTAGTCTAGGAAAATTCTGCCGTTGGTTGGCCGACTACGCTGCAACCTTAGGCGTCCAAATTTTTCCAGGATTTGCCGCAACAAACATTCTCTTTGATAACGATCGTGTCATCGGTATCGTCACCGGCGATAAAGGTGTAGACAAACACGGTAAACCTACCGAACGTTACCAACCCGGCATGACGTTGACCGCCAAACAAACCTTATTTGCCGAAGGTTGCCGCGGCTCACTCACCCAACAATTAGTTGAACGGTTTCAATTACGCAAAACTTGCGGCCCACAAACCTATGCGCTAGGCATCAAAGAATTATGGGAAGTTCCAGAGCAGCAACATCAAGCCGGTTTAGCGATGCACTCTATCGGTTGGCCACTAGACACACAAACCTATGGCGGTTCTTTCCTTTATCATTTTGATAAAAATCTCATAGCACTCGGTTTTGTCATCGGCCTAGATTATCAAAATCCCTATTTAAATCCCTATGAAGAATTTCAACGCTTTAAATCTCACCCCGCCATTCGACCGTACCTAGAAAACGGCAAACGTATTCAATATGGCGCCCGTGCACTGAATGAAGGCGGCCTTCAAGCCATCCCAAAACTGACTTTTCCCGGTGGTTTGATCATCGGTTGTGGAGCAGGTTTTTTAAATGTTCCTAAACTCAAAGGCATACACACCGCGATGAAATCCGGCATGACCGCTGCAGAAAGTTTATTGCCATTGTCCACGGATGAATGTGTCCATTATGCAGACCAAATTAAAAAAAGCTGGATTTGGCCTGAGCTATACCGCGCGCGAAATATTAGGCCCGCCATGAATTGGGGACTGAAATGGGGACTTGCTTATGCAGCAATCGATACTTATCTTTTCCGCGGCCACGCTCCCTGGACGTTATCAAACCACGCTGATCCATTCCAACTAAAACCGGCAAAAGATTGCAAAAAAATCCATTATCCTAAACAGGATAATAAAATCACGTTTGATTTAATGAGTTCGGTTTTTCTAAGTCATATTCATTATGATGAAAACCAACCCTGTCATTTAAAATTAAAAAATACTGACACGCCGATTGAAATTAATTTAAAATTATTTGATGCCCCTGAACAACGTTATTGCCCAGCAGGCGTGTATGAAATTTTATATGATGAAAATAATCGACCGCGTTTGCGAATCAATGCAGGAAATTGCATTCATTGCAAAGCCTGCGATATTAAAGACCCCACTCAAAATATTGTTTGGACATCACCTGAAGGCGGCAGCGGGCCGCAGTATGGGATGATGTAATCGCATCACAGGCCCAAAAAAGGCTTTATTGTACAATATTTATTCTTCTGCGCCCCATTTTTAATAGAAAAGCCATCTTTTATGTAAGAAAAAGCTGACAAAATGCTGGCGCTATTTTGATCATTATGATTTAATACGCCCAAACAGATCAAAACATCAAAACGTGAGGCGGTATGCAACCCAGAACAGTTTCATCTCTTCAGCCAGAAATGAGTCTTGACGAATTACAAAAGGCCGAAGAAAAAATAAACGCTGAACTCGTGATCGAGAGAGACCGCCAACTCCTTGCTTATCAGGAAGTAGTTAAAATAACAGATGAATTAAAAGCCTTACACAACAAAAATCCCGCCATTCTATTAGAAAATCAAAAAAAAGCGCACCATATTGCCCAACAATCACTGGCTGAAATCAAAAGCAAACTGGTTATCGGCACCGTTGAGATGGTAGCAATAAGCGCATCACTCTGCGCATTGACCCTATTTGGATTGGCATCGACTGATTTGTTTGTAACCCTGCTAAATTATAAAATTCAAGCCATGCTCACCTTAAGCAGCGTAGTGGGATCCAGCGGATACTTAGGATGGATTGCAGACAAAAAAGCTGCATTAAACACGCGTGTAGCACAAGACCATGTTAAAGCAGCTCAGAACGAAGTAAACACCTATAAAATACTCTATGAAGAGCATGAAGAAGCAATCAAGCAGAAAAAAGACGAATTAAATAAAGCCCAACAAGACCTAACTAAAATAAACGCGAACATGGAACAGCTAAACAAAAAAGCCCAAGAAATTGCATCAAAACTAAATCAAGCTCAAAGAAAAATATCAGTACAACAAAACCCTTCAAGTTTGCAACATGGTGTTTTTCCCAAACCGCTGCTGCAAGTTTCCATGGTTTCTGATATCTCAGAAATATCAAAACGACCCAACTCAAGATAAAATCCCACCTCCCCTATTGTCATTCCCGCCTTCCCCATTGTCATTCCCGCGAAGGCGGGAACCTATTCCGCAAGTACCACTAACGATAAAAAAATACCATGACAATTAAATTATCAGGCAATATTTATGGTTGAGATAAGTGAAAATAGGTTCCCGCCTTCGCGGGAATGACAAAGCAACTTTAGTTAAATACACTCAATCCCCAGCCGCGCCAACAACGCTTGGTCCCGTTGTATCTCCGGATTGCCCGTAGTCAACAACACCTCACGGCCATAAAAAATCGAATTCGCCCCTGCAATAAAACAAAGCGCTTGCAACTCATCTGACATTTTCACCCGGCCTGCCGATAATCGCACCCGCGCTTGCGGCATCATGATACGCGCCACCGCAATAGTACGTACAAAATCAAACGGATCCATCGCCGGCATGTCCGAAAGCGGCGTGCCGTCAACCGGTACCAGATGATTGATCGGAACACTTTCAATCGCAGGTTCCATATTCGCCAACACCACTAACATGTTCGCCCGATCTGCAATGGTTTCACCCATACCGACAATCCCACCGCAACACACTTTCATCCCCGCCTCTCGCACATGCTGCAATGTTTGCAAACGATCATCAAAAGTGCGCGTGCTGATAATTTTATCGTAAAATTCGCGTGAGCTATCAATGTTGTGATTATAATAATCGAGCCCCGCATCACGCAGTGCCTGAGCTTGTTTTTCTGTTAACATGCCTAAAGTAAGACACGATTCCATGCCTAATGCTTTAATTTCTTTGACAATCGCAGTAATTGCCGGAATATCACGGTCTTTTAATTCACGCCATGCGGCACCCATACAAAAACGCGTGGCCCCCGCTTCTTTTGCCGCCTCCGCCTGTGCACGCACAGAATCCACGCTCATTAATTTTTCCGCTTTAATTCCCGTATTATAACGAGCCGCTTGCGGACAATAATGACAATCCTCCGGACAACCGCCTAATTTAATATTCAGCAAAGTGCTCAGCTGCATAGTGGCTTCTGGAAAAAATTTACGATGCACTGTTTGTGCTTGATAAATTAATTCCGGAAACGGCAGCTCAAACAAAGCTAGCGCCTGTTCAGTCGTCCATGTTGTGTGAAAAGTCATTTTTTCTTGGTGTCGCTCGCACAATGTAGTATGACTCATGAAGTGGCTCCTTCAATTTCTTGACGAATAATAGAATACGCATGCCGTAAATCAGTTTCGCTTATACAATAAGGCGGCAATAAATAAACAATATTTGCTAAGGGACGAACGATCAGCCCATGTTTTAAAAATCGCGCGCGCAAATTAACACTCGCCTGCGATCCATAATCTGCCGGTAATACTAAATCAAATGCCGCAATGGTACCACAATAACGTACTTTTTCTGTTTGCGGATGATCTAGAAACGCCATCAATTCTTCACGATGCACCTGTTCAATCATTTTAATCTGTGCCCTCGTTTCCACACGCTGCAATAATGTTAAAGAAGCCAATGCAGCCGCACAACCCAACGGATTGGCCGTATAAGAATGGCTGTGCCCCAACGCCTTAGTAAAATCACTGCCTAAAAAAGCCTGATAAATCGGTTCACGACATGCGGTCACCGACAACGGCAAAAACCCGCCCGTTAACCCCTTAGAAAAACAAATGATATCTGGCACCGTGTTTGCTTTAAGACACGCAAATAATTCTCCGGTACGATAAAATCCCGTCATGATTTCATCATAAATAATCAAGACATCATACGACTTCACTAACGCCGTCAGCTGCTGTAAAAACACCGGCCTGCACATATTCATCCCGCCTGAACCTTGCACCAACGGTTCGATGATAAGCGCCGCTGTCTCATGCGCATGTTTTTCTAAATGTAATTCAAGCTCACGCAAAATCTGTTGTTCTCTTGCTTCAACATTTTCATCCGCAATCCACGTTCCCGGATAATCAAACATGTCCACCGAAAATAATAAATCAGAAAATTGTCTAAAATAAAAAGATTCTTTGCTAAGCGCCATGGCACCAAACGTATCGCCATGGTAACCATTATTAAATGAAATAAACCGCGACCGCTTCAGCTCACCTTGATTACGCCAATATTGATACGCCATTTTAAGCGCTACTTCAACAGCAGTAGACCCATTATCAGAATAATATATTTTGGTAAAATCCCCGGGCAGTAATTGCAATAAATTTTCTGCTAATTTCACCGCCGGCTCATGGGTAAACCCCGCAAAAATGACTTGCTCTATTTTCAAGGCTTGCTCATAGATAGCTTTCGCAATGGTCGGTTCCGCATGGCCATGGAGGGTCACCCACCACGAGGAAACCAAATCTAAATAACGCCGGCCCATCGCATCCATTAAATAAGCCCCTTCACCGCGTACAATCGGTATCGGCAAAGGCGATATCTGATGTTGAGTCAAAGGATGCCAAATCACCGCATCATCACGCACCGCAAGCGTCATCACAACCCCTCCAAAATCTTCGCTTGATTATCTGCTACCCATTGGACCAATGCCGCTTGTTCCAAACAGGGAAACCGCGGCAGATGAAACAAGGTACGCACGTTGCCCCATCGTTCAATGGTCAATGCACTCTCTGAATTAAGCTCGCCTGAAAAAACCACCCCTTGTATTTTCACCTCTCGCCGACGCAACGCATCGATGGTCAACAAAGAATGGTTGATCGTACCCAAAGTACCGCGGCAAACAATAATGACCGGCAAATTGAGCTTTTTTATCAAATCAAATAACGTTGTCGTTGCATTCAATGGATGAAACACCCCGCCCGCCCCTTCCGCAATCAAAGAAGAAGAAACATCGGGCAAACTACAACGAGCCAAATCCACGGATATATTTTCTAAACGTGCCGCTTGATCAATCGCAAGCCCCGCTTGTAGCGCATAAACCGAAGGTAAAAAATGACATGAGGGCAGCCCCGTTAATTCCTTTACAGTATCACCTTCCGATAGATCTTCTGCCAGCCCAGTTTGAATAGGTTTCCAATAATAAGCTTGCAATGCCAGCGTCAACACCGCAGAAACCACTGTCTTTCCAACTCCTGTATCAGTGCCTGCAATAAAAAATTTTTTCATGTTCTACTATATCTCCCATAAATAATTTCATAAGAAATCGTCATCTCCGTATTAAAGCGACGTAATACTTGACGTAATTGTCCCGAAGGCAATGGCGCATAACGCATGCGCGGCGCAATAGCACCGATTTGTTTTAATGAACGCAAAAATTCATACGCACTGGAATAAGTATGTTGATACGTTTCTACCTCTAACTCAACATTAGGCAGTATAGTCTGTAACAAATGTTCTGCCGGAAAATGCGGCGTTGCAATCGGCAATTTAAATTGCTGACACATCAACCGCCATTCTTTAAATGAATTTTCACCCAAGATAGAAAAAATAAATTGTCCGCCGCGTTCGAGTTGATTGGTGATATCAATACAGCTTCGCTGCAAGTCCATAAACCAATGCAACGTCATGCTCGATACAATTAATGCGTAACGTTTAGTAAGCGCCAACTGCTCCCCGTCCATACAAACCAAATCCATCGCAGGATGCGTTGATAAGGATTGCCGGCATTGCATTAACATGGCCGGAGCAACATCCGTCAGCAATAACTTCGCATGAGGAAATAACTGAATAAGATACTGGCTCAACAACCCCGTTCCGCACCCTATTTCTAAAATGGATTGCGGCCTTAAATTTTTTAATCTATGCGCCATTTGTCCAGCTACATACGCCTGCACTTCTGCCGCTGT
>JAHFSI010000131.1 GCA_023265835.1 Legionellales bacterium | reverse complement strand
TGGTTCCTTTACGTAGCCTTTGATTTCGCCTCTGCTAGTTATAGGCGGCCGGGTGGCTCAAAGCCGCGTAAAGACGGCGGACATATTCCCCTTGCGAGTCTTGTATTAGTCCACACCCGACCTTTAAACAAACGAGCATAAAAAAACCGCTGAACTGTCGGGTGCGGTTATCCGCTTTACGGGTGCTTTGAGGCACTGAGTGATTACAATACTGATAAATGGCAAAAGAGTCAAGATTTTTTAAAATTTATTCTTTGAATTTATTTTTAAATTTCCCGTTAGATTTCCCATAACTTAATTTGATTCAAGTTACGCGGCGGATTGGTTACCACCGATTCGCCCCTGTTGGATCAAAAGACCCTGGCTCGGACTGTTCACGCCATGTCGATATCAGTTACCGACAACTTTGTTTTACTTACTTGCTTTTCTCCTCTATTGGTTAATAAAAAATTTAAGAAGCTAACACATTAATAGCTTGTATTACGCTTCGCATCAATGCTTAAAATCAACGGTTGACGAACCTAGTCCCGAAAGACATACACCTTAATTGATAACCGTATCGGTGAAACACGGGATGCGTAGAGTGCATCAATCAATACTGTATTTATAATCTATTCTCTGCCTTTTTAGCAAGCCTTTTGCTTCGTTGTCGTGCATTGTACAAATCATCCTGTAATTTATTGATTTGCTTTTGTAATAAAATAATTTTATTTTTCGTAGCATTCTCGATTTTCTGTGCTTCTCCAAGTTTTTCCAAGCTGTGCTGGTGATAGCTAACTAATTCTGCCTTCTTCAAAGAAATTTGCGCAAGACAGACTTCATGATCTTTTTTACGATCTTGCTCATTTTTTTCAAGAAGAGCAGCATAGCTTTTTAAAGATGATTCTCGTTCTGTTATCTCTTTCTCTGCTATTTTATATTTATCATAAATATACCATGCTAACCCTATTAGCGAAGAAATAATAAATAGCCATACGCAAAATGCTGTCATCATCTTAAATATACCTCTGTAATATCAGGTCGAAAATGACCAAGCTGTTGGCTGACCATTTCTAATGCGGTCTGATAAAGAAAACCCTGTTGTTGCAATTCTTCCATGCGTGCTTGCGCAAATGTATGCCGCAGCCCATGCGCACCATGTGACCAACCTAATACTCTTTTACTTGCCGCTGAAAAGCTATTTGACCATTCTTTACCGCCGCCGATTTGATAATAGCTTTGATAATAGATGCCTCGGTCTTTTACTTTAATGGGCGTGTTTAACCGATAATGTTCTAGTTGCTTTGCAAGGAAGCTTGGAATTAAAACTTCACGGATTAACCCACCTTTGCCAATCACAGTATAAATTTCTCCGCTACGCCCACTAAAACGCTGAGTTGACCACTGCCGATGCGTGCTGGCTGCGCGCTCGCTTTTAGGGCGAAGTGTTAATAGTTCATGCGCACGCAATCCTGCTGCATGAGCAATTTCTGTGGCAAGACGATTTTTATGGGTTTGTGCGTTAGCAATTAAATGAATTTGTTCGATGCTGTACGCACGGCTTTTAATGGCTTCGACCAATTCTGATTTGATGACAGACAGCTTGATGCCCAAATGTAACTGCACTGCCTGCCTCTCTTGGTCAACCATCTTTTGCTTTACACTTTGGCCACGCAATTCTAGATAAGCACAGGCTGTTTTAGAATTAAGCGTTTTTAAGTCACCCAGTTTATTCTCTTGCAACCATTTAGTTAAACGAGTGAGTGCTTGCTGATAATTACGCGCAGTGCCTAGGCTATGGATTTTCAAATCATTCTTTTGTAAATGACGTGCAGCGCTGATACCTAACTTGGCTTTTACTGCATGTTCTGCTTGTTTTTTCGCGCTACGAAAACTCGGCATGGTTGCTCTCCTTTAATTCAGGCAGTTTTTCTAAATAACGCATCACGGTAGTATGTGTTACTTTTATTCGCTTGAACTGTCGCAGCCACAGTGAAAGTTCACGATAGCTTGCACCTTCTTTGCGTAGCGCAACTAGCTCGACACGCAGCTTGATCAAGCGCGATTGCGAATAAGATTTACGCTGCTGTATTTTCTTGCGCTTACGTATAACTTCAAGTTCAGTCGTTGCATTAAAGTGGTGCGTACTCATTGGTGCGTATTCTCCTTATGGCCTAGCCCCGCTGTGTCTTCGCGAGCGTTTAGCGAGTAAGGCACAGCGGGGCGGTGATGCGATTTTTTTTCATTGACCCTGACACAGTTGCGCAGTTGCGTTACCTATACATCGCAACTACGCAACTGCTTTCTTCATACTAATACCCCTTCCTGCTGTGCACGTTTTATGTTTCGGCTTACATTCGATTTATGAATATTCATCTGTGTTGCAATTTCCTTCTGAGCGTATCCTTTATTAGTTAGCTGAACTATTTGTTCATAAGAGCTATCTTGCAGCGGGCGAGTAACCCACTGAATAGGCTCATTAGGTTTAGCGATGAGCTGCGCTTCAAACGGTTGTGCATCAGCGCCTAAAAAGCCGCGCGCTTTTTCAAAGTGAACTTCAAATACAGCACCGTCTTTGGCCTTATAATTTTCAGGTCGTTTTAAGACGATAACCGTATCGAGTATATCTTCCCGTTTACTGGTTCCTCGCTGATTACCCCCTTTACCCGCATGATGGATGAATAAGACCGATTTTCCAGAAGCACGCATACGCAATGCCCATTCCTGTACCGGCGCCCATGAATCTGCTTCATTCTCTTTGGTATGACGACAGAGTGTTGAGATGTTATCCACGATAATGAGGTCAATCTCTTCCAAAAATGGCACCAGCATGGTTTGCCCTTCGTACTTTGCCAGATCAGGCATCGCATTTTTCTGCAGGTCTGGCGTAATTAATTTGAAAGGCGCAAGTAACTCCGCTTTAACTAGTGCTGATAGTCTCTCTTGCATCAACGCAGCAGGCATTTCACCATCCAGATAAAGCACGCCATGCGCACTAGGCGGCTGCCAACCTAAAAAGGGCGTGCCAGATGCGACAGCATAAGCAATGCCCAACGCAATGTGCGTTTTGCCTACACCACGCGGCGCATAAATCATCGCCAACCCTTGCGCTGGCAGCCACGGCGATAAGATATTCTCCCGTGGCGGCAGTTTCATCTTGATGAAATCTTTGACGTCCGTCACCTGTAAGGAAGATGGTTTAGGTGCTACTTTTTCAAGCAATTGACTGACATGTAGTAATCCCATAATGATTTATCCTTTTGTAATGGGAAAGGGATCAAGTTGCATTTCAGTGGTTGAACGAAATGCACGATGCTCTTTTAGCCAGAAACAGATATCACTTTTTCTATAACGCACCATGCGGCCTATTTTGATAAAAGGAATGCCGTTACCCAACCAACGATCGCGTTCAATGGTCGCCAAAGAACAATTGAGAATTGCTGCGATGGTTTCTTGGGCAAACAATGCAGAGTCAGGGGCATGTTCATATTCGTTAATCAGGTCTAAGCGGGATATTTTGGTTTTCATATAGATCACTCCAGGGTAAATGAATTTTTTAAAGACGTAACTCAACCCCACCACGCAAAAACACCCGCCTTGTAGCGGATATTTATTTGCGTAGCGTGGATTTCTTGCTGTACTGCTGAGGGAAAAATGTCAGAAATTGCGTAAGTTGTGTAAATGAAGAGAAAAACTTTAGATTGCCCAAAAACAAAAAAGCCCTCTCTGTTCAGGAGAAGGCTTTTCAGATAGAGAAATTACAAGTATAGAGAATTTATACTAAATTAGTGCGAACTAGTAAAACGAAATTTTACTTTTTTGTTAAAATAATTTTTTCACGTTAAAGATGCTCTAGCTTTTATAAGGTTAGCAAATGAGTGTCTATTGATGTGGGATAGATTATTGGTTAGGAGAAATCGTTAGGCTTAATTTGGAATAGTTCAGACTTGATGTGACACTTATAAAGAAGTAAGGTTACCCGTTTTGAAGAGTCGCAAAACTTTAATCAAAACATAAGAGGTAACCTTAGATGCTACATACTAATGAAA
>JAHFSI010000130.1 GCA_023265835.1 Legionellales bacterium | reverse complement strand
TACGGCCTGGTCTGATGGTCTTTGGTTTAATGGCTTCTATGTTTGTGGCCTCCGTTGTGTTGACTATGCTTAATCAAGGGTTCTTGCAAATTTCGAAGGATATCATCAATGATCCCGGCGTGATCGGCGGTATTTTAATTGTGGTTGCTTATTCGTCATTACTGACTATGGTGTTAAATAAAGTATTTTCATTGATTCATGTGGTGCCGGAGAGAGTATTGACCTATATCGGCGGCCAGGCAATTTCTTATGGCGAAGGCGAAGGCCTAGCAGCTATGAAGCAGGGTCTCGAGGGCGCAGCCAGTGGAGTCAGTGGAGCGGGCAAAGAAGCGGGTGGAGCACCTGCTGCCGCTGCAACCAAAATTGGTCAAGATGTGGCGCATAAGGAGCATGAAGCAGAAGCGGAGAAGAAAAAGCCTGGTGTTTCTGCAACGCCATCTAAACCCGGCGGTAGCAGCAGTAGCAGTAGCGGCAGCAGCCCGACCTAAGTACTTCACGCATGTCGCACATACCTGTCATCCCGCAAAATTTTCGTCAACGATATTTAACAAAAACACTGTCCTAA
Source organism: Legionellales bacterium (assembly GCA_023265835.1). Classification (GTDB taxonomy): domain Bacteria; phylum Pseudomonadota; class Gammaproteobacteria; order DSM-16500; family DSM-16500; genus UBA4722. The sequence continues at coordinate 3,500 of JAHFSI010000130.1, read as the reverse complement.
CACGAAAATTTGTGCGGGATCCGGTAGCGACCTGTATTGGTCATGCTCTTTTTATCCATTATAAGCAACAAATTTTTAAACGATAATATTATATCTTGCTAATAAGGCCGTAACCGGATCCCGCACAAATTTTCGTATTAGAACAGTGTCCTTATCGAGTATGGTTGACGAAAATTTTGCGGGATGACAGCATTGCTCTTCTTTTAAACCAACCCCACATCCTTATCTTCCCGCTTAGTCTGCTCTGCAATAATACGATAAGTGCGCTCAGAGATAGTTCCCGCATCAAATTTTTCTTTTGCATCGGTTGCCATAGAGCATCCTTGTTCACGGACTAATTTGCGCACCATCGCTGTAATGTTGATAGGATCAATGTCTAGTAAAATATCGCGGATTTTTTCGTCAAAAACCAAATATTCCCGTAAAGCCACGCGTTTTCCATCCAGCGTAGGCGCAAGCCGTTGGGAAATGATCAAACGCATAGTTTCAATTAAATCAATCGTGCGGCCCGCGCGTTCTTCTGCCGGGTAGGTCGTGACTAGACGGCGCACGGTTTCTGCAACGCCATTACTATGCAGCGTGGTATAGACAGGATGACCGGTCATGGCTGCTTCCATGGCTGCACTAATGGTTTCGATATCACGCGCTTCACCGACTAAAATTAAACGTGGTTTACGGCGTAACGCATTTCGCACACCGGCCGCAAAACTAGGCAGGTGACGAGGAATTTCTGATTGACTGACAATGGCAGATGCTTTTTCAACACTGTCATAGACAAATTCTATAGGTGCCTCATAAGTTAAAATTTTACGATTGCTCTCTACATTTTCCGCAATACTGCGAATGATGGACGCAAGCAATGTGCTTTTACCAGAACCGGTTGCGCCAGTTACATAGACTATCCCTTGTTCTGGCATAATGGCATCCAATACGGGTTGTGGTAAATTCATGCTTTCCAAGCTGGGTGGATCGCTGGGGATGGTCCGTGCGGTAATTTGAATTCCATCATGGCCTTCAACTAAGCATCCCGTGGCATTGATACGAAAACGATACCGATCACTGCGGTTTGGGCGGATTTCATAATGGGTATCCAAATCTTTGCCGGACATGAGTTGCGCGGTACCATTGGGGCCATACATCGCATTAATGATTTCACCCACTTCATTATTGGATAACCGCCGGCGTGTCACTTTATTTAATCGGCCAAACACTTCTGCAAAAATAGGCTCGTTCGTTTGCAGAGTGACATCCGAGGCGCCCAATTTGACACAATGAATCAATATTTCATTGGTGTTTTCAATAGAGAGACGAATGGGTTCTTGAGGAAAAATAAAATCAGTAGTCATGTTGTTTCACCACGATAGCTTTCCATGTTTGACTGTCCGTTTGTAATCTTGGCAATTCTGTAATGCGCAGCACCTGATCGTTAATACGCATGTCACTGCCATCACCTGTGACTCCCAACTCTGTTTTTGATACATAAGGAGGACTGATCATTTTTTCTTGTAAAAGTTTACGATACAGTATCATGCCTTGATAGTCTCGTTTTAAGCGCGCCAAATTTTGTTGAAAAATGCTATAGGATTGTTGCACGCCTTTTTCCCAGCCTGTCCGAATGGCCTTGACCCAAATTTTACGTTCTTCTGCATTGCGAGGCAGAAGGACTTTATCAGGTATCTCGGGTTGGTTGAAATGCATTATCAAATAATCACGCCAGTTGGGCGGTGTGGTAGCAAAGCGGGCTTGGACTACAATTTTATAGGTTTTATCCGCAACCCGTATCGTATTAGGGTCGGCCAGATTGAGACTTTCATTACTTTCAACCAGTACAGGAGGCAATACACCATGGCTCAGGAGCATGCCATTAAAATTATAAATGGTTTCCAGTGACCATTTGTCATGCTCCATACGGTTATCGACTTCTTTTGAGGCAACCGCTAGCCCGCCTTGTGCACCTAAACTCATGGCGGTGTCTTCTAATGCGTGAAGGCGAATTTGACTCACGGCCGGTGCGCTGGCTTCTGAATGGATAGGCTCATCATTGCTCATGTTTTCGAGAGAGGCAATGTTCATCGGGTCAACGTTTTGATGCCCATGGGAAGCGCAAGCAGTGAGTAACCCTGCAAATAAAACAACAAGCACTGTTTTAGTCAATTGGAACATACATTACCTAATTTTTTGCATAGCGTAATTCAATTACGCGGTTTTCAGGATAAACAACGACTGTTGCACGCCTGCCGCATTGATAACCCACATCACGCAGCACGTCTGCCAGCATTCTATTTTTATCATAAATGGTCACTAGCACAGGGATAGCGGGCGGCACGCCTAATATACTGACTCGATAGTTGGCTGTATTGGCAATTTGTCGAATTAAAGGTTCAACAGGCCCCGACCAATCGATGGATGTGAGTCCAGCCATTCCATAAGAGGCAGGATTAGGGGGCGGTGCTAATTCAGGCAAGGGGTGGGCAGCTTGTGCTGTTTCTGACAAGCTGACGATAGAGCGGCTGACAGAATAAGAGGCTTCGGCAAGTGATGCACCGGTATTATCGGGCTTTGTTTCAGCAGGCGGGCGGGCGCATCCTGTAAAAACAAGGGATGAAATAATCAAAATAATGAGATAAATTTGTTTTTGCATAAACGGTATGTTCCCTGAATCCGTTTGAGAATGGTTAATATTAGCAGGGATTCAATCAAGATGCATGTAGGAAGCGTGACAGCGCTTCCTCTTTTGCGGCATAATCCTATGAACAACCCTAAGGACAAGTCATGGCCCATTGGCGTGATTCAGCAAGAAGTGTGAGATTGTTTTTTCTCGATTTTAGAGCATGCTTCCCGTTGCTAATTTTATTATTTCATATTCGGATATGGACTTTTATTTTGGCAGTGATTGCGACGGTTTTTTTTACAGCCTTAGAGCGCTATGGTTTTTCATTAATTGTTTTTTTGCGTTGGTTGCGTGCATTTATTGCGGGTAATCGAAAAATTGCGCAGCCTTGGTGGAAAAGATGAGGTAAGGCCAGATGGACATGTCAGTATTAGTTTGTAAAATTGCAAAGACCATGGGCGCCCGGTTTAGCTTGAATAGCCGGCCGATGACGGTAGAGGAAGTATTTGCTCCAACAGGTTTATTACCTGCTATCGCAAGACGGGCCGATCAATTGAGTTCGTTATGTTTGGGCTATGGTATTGGTGTTACCTTTGAAGAAACGGAAGGCGCAACCTTGGGCGTGAAAGTGGTTTTTGATGATATTACCCCGAATGTGTTACGCGTTCTTTGTATTACCGATGTACTACATGAGTTAGTGCAACCCACACCGCGCGGCGAAATGACTTCATTGGATCAATTGATGTACGATTAAAATCTATCTAAAATAAAACATTCATTTACAATTTTTCAGTAGTCGTCGCGCGTGCCAGCAAATCTTGCATGGCTTGTTCGGGCGTGCGTTTTTCTTGTAGGATTTGCCAGACGGCCTCTGTGATAGGCATCTCTA
>JAHFSI010000129.1 GCA_023265835.1 Legionellales bacterium | reverse complement strand
GACAATGCTGGCGAACAAACCTAATTTTTGCATAATGTTCCTTAAGGCGCGAGCGGTGTATATGAAATTTACCATAGATAAGGGGAGGATTAAAGCCAAGTTTTTAGAACATAAAGGTGCGCATGCGCTGGTGTATTGTTTTGTACGCGGGCAATTATTTTTTGATAAGAAAGCACAGTGAAATGTTGCTTTGCGGTGAGTTCGTCCAGATAAGCTTTGGAGTGAGAAAACCGTCCGGAGGCGTTCATTTTAAAAGTGGCAGTATCCGTTATCTCAGCATTAAAAATAAATAACCCAGACGGGCGCAAAGCTTGGCTAATTAGTTGAAAAATGGTTTCTAAATCTCCAGTGTAAACCAAGGTGTCGCTTGCAAGAATTAAATCATAGCGGGCAATTTGATTTTCTAAAAAATGCGTGATGTCGCTGTTTACTAAAGAATGATAAATATTTTTTTGCGCGGCTAATTTTAGCATGTTTTCTGATAAATCGACGCCCGTTAGGCTTTTTGCATAACGGCTGAAAGGTTCGCCGCATAAGCCAGTACCGCAACCTAAATCCAGAATGTCCCATTGTTTGTTCACAGGAAGATAGGACGTCATTACCTTTTCAAATAGTTTCGGCAGTTGATAATCCAATGTATTGAGCAAGTGAGGTTCGTAGTGGTCGGCATAAGCATCAAATAAGGATTGCACGTAATCAGCCGGCGCGGCAAGCAATTGTTTGTTTTTTGCAAGAGCGGTTACAGTATAAGCTACTGCTTCATTATGCGGTTGCAAGCTCAATGCTTTCTGAAAATGTTGCAGAGCCAGTGCGGGATGTTGCTTGGCGAGCAGTGCAACACCTAAATTATTATGAGCAGAAAATAAATCAGGATCAATGGCAATGGCACGTTGATAATATTGAATGGCTAAATCGAGAAAACCTTGCTGCATGTTGATGTAGCCTAAATTAAATAATATTTGTGTGTCTTTTGGCTGCAAGGTGATGGCATTTTGATAATGATATTTTGCTTGGTCAAAAATGCCTTGTTTTAAAAAACAGGTGGCTAAATTGGACTGCGTTTCAAAATGATAAGGTTGGGTTTTTTCAATAATAGTAAATTCAGCGATGGCTGATTTTATTTGATTGAGTTGCATGAAGGCGCAGGCTAAATGGAAACGCGCGGCATAATGTTCTGGTGCTTGTTGCAATAAATTTTGATAAATCTCAATCGCATCAGAAAATAAATTTTTTTTCGACAAGGCCAAGCCTAAATTATAATAAGCGTCAATATAGTTGGGTTGTTTATCAATAGCTTTGCGGTAATATGCTATGGCATCATCTAATTGGCCTTTGGCATAGTAGACCGTGCCTAGATTATTAAAAGCAGCGGGATAATCTGGGTTGTCAGCAATCAGTGTTTGTAATACACGAATGGCTTTATCAAATAAACCTAGAAATTTTAGTGCATTGGCAAGATGCAACGAAATATTCAGGTCGTTAGGGTCATATTTTCTAGCGCTTTGTAAGCATTCAACCGCATCAGAAAAATTATTCTGTTGAATATATAAAATACCCAACCAATGCAATGCTTCTACAGCAGAGGGCTCTTTGCTCAAAATAGCAAGATAGCCTGTTTTTGCTTGCTCAAGATCACCTGCTTCATGCAGGGCGCGGATTGCTGTGATATCGGGATTATTTTGCACGCTGTTATCTTCATTAAAAAGGTCAGTATACTAAAAAACTGACCCCACAATGCAAGAATTCTTTTACGCGATAGCACTATGATCTTTATCGGGCATGATGCCGTCTTCAATCACGACTGTTGCGGCAGAATAAGCAACGGAGCTTGGGTCTTGGTTTTCATTTTTAGCAAATGAAGAAGGCTTAACAAAAGAAATTAAATTTTCATTGTGGATAGAAAAAACCGGCGCACGGAAAGCTATCATGCGTGGATCGACAATGTTGAGCAGATGGGTGAAATGTTTAGTATCACGAAAACGCATTTTACCAACGAGATCAACGTATGGAGTCGTCGTGCCGACGATGGTGGCAGCACCGCCTGGCAGAATGACTTTGGGCATGATGAAAAAAGCATTACCGAGGTTGGTTTTGGTTGTGCCTGTATAGGTCAATGTTTCAGTTGAATGATTGACTAATCTTAATGTGAGCGTGCTATTAGTTGGTGCGCTAAACGCAAAGCATGCTGATGTGATAATGCAAAGACTGCAAAAAGAAATGGTTTTAATTAATTTCATAAATCCTCCATTCTACTCGGTTTGTGTTAATTTACTTTTTGTTCTCCTTTTTCTTGATTTTCTTTTCCTGTTATTTTTATTAGAAGATGGTTTCTGGTTCATCTCTTGTACCATTTTTTCACGTTGTTCAAATGAGGCAGCGTAAAATGTTTGCCACCATGCGGCTAGTTCTTGTATCGGCGCTTCTATTTGTGCGCGTAACAACAATAAATCATAGCCTGCCCGAAAACGCGGGTGTTCTAACAAACGATGAGGATGTCCTCCGCGTCTGTAAGTAAAACGATGCTGCATTAAACAAATCTCGCGTATGGATAATTGCATCAAGCGCGGAATAGTTAATCGCTCCGTTTGCTGCTTGATGATCTGTTGCAATGCTTGTTCCATTGCAAGATACGCGGGCGTTCCTTCTGCTTCAAGCCATGTGGCTTTTTCAAATACCGGCTGCCATAAAATCACTGCAAAAAGAAATGCCGGCGATACTGTTTTTCCTTCGCGAATACGTTGGTCCGTGCTTGTTAATGCTAAATCTAACAGTGTTTTTCCAGCGGGCGAATAAATAAATAATTTTTTTATCAAATGATATTTTTCTAATAAATGAATCGTCGTTAACGTCGCCCCGCCTTGAAATATTTTTAATACTTCTTGGAAAAGCCGGGCTGGAGAAACGTGGTCAAGTAAATGACTGAGTTTCATCAAAGGCCCTTCTGTTTCAGGCGTAATTTGAATATTCAGCTTGCCAAGAAAGCGTACCGCCCGCAACAAACGCACTGGATCTTCATGAAAACGTTGTGTTGGATCACCAATCATATGCAAGGTTTTGTCTTTGATGTCTTGCATTCCGCCGACATAATCCACAATAGAATAATCTGCAATATTATAATAAAGTGCATTGATTCTAAAATCGCGCCGCATTACATCATCTTCAATCGTGCCGTACACATTGTCTCGCACGATCATGCCTTGGTGTGATTTTCCATGCTGCTCCGCCGCATTTTCATGATGCGTGCGGAAAGTCGCTACTTCAATAATATCACGCCCAAATAAAATATGCGCCAGCCTGAAACGTTTTCCAATCAAACGACAATTTCTAAAGAGCCTGCGTATTTCTTCCGGCCGTGCATTAGTGGCGATATCAAAATCCTTGGGCCTCTGGCCCAACAACAAGTCTCGCACACAACCGCCCACTAAGTAGGCGTTAAACCCTGCTTCATGCAGCTTATACATGACTTGTAACGCCTGACGGCTAATCGCGCTGCGCGATATCGTGTGCTCCGCACGGGGAACAATCAATGGCCCTGTTTTATTTTTCTTCTGGGAGGTCTTTGTTTTTTGCACCGACCTTATAAAACCCTTTAACAAACTTATAATTTTATGTCCCTCTCTTTATATTTATGACTGACCAAATCCAACAATTTGCGTATAATACCATTTTTTATTGGCTTAAATCTATACAAATTATATTAAATTTGATGCTGGAAGCCGTTAACTCATTGAATTTAATGTTCTAAAATCGACCAGCTCCCTTCGTCTAGTGGCCTAGGACATCGCCCTCTCACGGCGGTAACGCGGATTCGAATTCCGCAGGGAGCGCCAATTTTATTTATAATAATCAATGTATTGCAATATTTAAAAACAAGAGAAGGTCAGATTATGGTCAATGTCGGTAAATTATCGGTAATATCCCTTTTGAAGATCATGCAAGAAAACTTACATCTTTCTTTCGCTCAACAAACTCTTTCCATACAATTAGTTGGAATAGTTCAGACTTGATGTGACACTTATAAAGAAGTAAGGTTACCCGTTTTGAAGAGTCGCAAAACTTTAATCAAAACATAAGAGGTAACCTTAGATGCTACATACTAATGAAAGA
>JAHFSI010000057.1 GCA_023265835.1 Legionellales bacterium | reverse complement strand
CTGGACATAAATGGAGAGGCATTTTCCTTCTTACGACTTGGATCGTAATTCAATTTTAATTTTCCATCTCCAGCTGTTTCAATAAAAAATCCATGAGGTAATTTACCATTATCCAGACTGACTCCGCCTTTAAAAAGATGTTTATGTCGTTGCATGGCGGCATCAGCAGCAGGCGTCATATATTGAATACCATTAGTTGCTTCTTCAGGTCCAAACCAAGCATTCCATTCTGCGATACGATTTATTACCGAATCAAATTCTCTATGGCGATCACGTTTGATAAAATGTTTGCGGTCAATTAAATTTTTATCATCACCCGCAGCAGCGCTAACTTGTTGTTGCTGCCGTTGTTGCTGTATTTGTTGCTGCAGCTGTTGTTCTTCCTGTCGTTGAGCTTGCACATCAATTTGTACACCGGCGAGCGGTGCTGTTTTGCTAGGTCTTATGTTACCTGGTATTTTAACTACAGGTGCATTTAAATTAATCCTCTCTGCTTTATTTGCTTCACGTCGATTCACTGCCACAGCATTATCTAATTGAACCGCCAGGTTTTTTAATCCTTTTAATGCTGGATCGATTCTTTCTAGAGGCTTATGCGCTTTATTTAATATGTCTATCAATTGGTAATTACTAGGAGCAACAAAGACATTGTCTTTTTTCCATTCAAGGCCTACAATGAAATCCAAATCGTTAGGATCATTAACATTGCTCAGTGCCCATTTCCCTTGTTGATGTCCCCAAATCTGATATGTATATACGCCTTCATTGTTTTGTCTTCTTACAATGCAAGGTTCTTTTCTATTTTCATCAAATTTCTCATCCTTTTGTAATGATATTAAAGGGAGGTTATATCCTCTTACGCCACGAAATTCAATGCTAGGAAAATTAGTCACCTCTTTATTTTCTTTGACTTGTTGTACCAGACCTTTTAATACAGATTGCGCATTTTTTTCATCAGAAACAGCTATATTTATTGAAACGTCATCGGAATCTATCCCTTGTTTTTTCCATGCTGGCATCCAGCGCCCTAACTTTGCTAATGAGCTTTCATCACATTCTATTCTAATTCGAAATTTTTCATTTTGTGGAAGAGACTCATTGACTAAAACTAATTGCTCTAAAAATAATTCATGCTGCCGATCTGAGCACTGATCCAAGTTAATTAATTTTAATGCCAAATCCCCTAAACTAGCTAAGTCACCACTTTCTTGAGCCTTTTCAAATTCGGTTTGCAATTTTGCTTTAAATGCTTCCTCATCCAACGTGATTAATTCTCTAAAATCAATAATCATAAAGTCTCCTATTAACTGCTATTTAACTAGCATTAAGTATAGGAGGTTTTTTAAAAATGGGGGGTTGTTGTCAAAAAAAGACATATTATTAATTTAATCAAGTAGATAATTCAAAGGACCGGCCTTAGACCTTCAAATTTTTTATAACATCTTCAAAAGAACAAAAAATCTCATTTCCAACAATCCATTGCGTAACCCTAATTTTTAATAATTTTTGCGTCACCCGCACATTCGCTTCACAAAGATAAACCTTTACGCCGCGTTTATAAAATTGTTCGATGATTTCCTGAAACGTTTCTAATCCCGTCATATCCATAAAGGGAACTTCTTTTAATCGGAAAATAATTATTTTTGGATCAGAATGCGTGACATCAAAAGCATGTTCTATTTTCTCCGCGGCCCCAAAAAAGAAGGGCCCTTGAATAGAGTAAACAATCGTATCTGCGGGTAGAGTTAATCCTTGTGGCTGCAATTCTCTATATAAATCTTCATGGGGCTGTTCTTCAATTTTAACCAGTTGAATCATACGGCGGACAAACAACAGCATGGCGAGTATCACACCAATGTTGACCGCCACGACTAAGTTAGTGAAAATGGTTAAGAAAAATGTGACCAAAAGAACCAAGATATCATTACGAGGGGCCTGCTTAATAATGTGAACAAAGCGAGGAACATCACTCATGTTATAAGCCACAGTGAAGAGAATAGCTGCCAAAGCGCATAATGGAATATCTTTCGCTAAGGGTGACAATACGACAATAACCAAAATCAAAAATAGCGAATGTACCATTGCGGCCATCGGACTGTTCCCGCCATTCCGAATATTAGTCGCTGTTCGCGCGATAGCGCCTGTGGATGCGAAACCTCCAAACATCGGCGCAATGATATTTGCAAGACCTTGTCCAATCAACTCTTGATTGGAATGATGTTTTGTTTTTGCCATTCCATCCGCCGCCGTCGCTGATAATAAGGATTCAATTGCGCCTAAAAGTGCAATGGTAAAAGCAGGCCCAATTAAAATAAGAACATGGCTAATGTCGAATGAAGGCAAGTGAAAACCAGGCAAAGCAGATGAGATGCCGCCAAACGTACTACCAATCGTTGTCACCGTTTTAAATTTAAAAATGGCTTGCAAAGCTGTGGCTACGACCATGGCAACCAGAGGGCCAGGAATTTGTTTTGCTATTTTTGGGGTGAGCCATATCATCAATAAACTTAAAGCCGCAATGCTTGTGGTTGCTGAATCAAAATGAGGAAACGATTGTACTAACGCTAACAGCTTCACATAGAATGGAGCATCTAAAGACAGATGAACAGGCAACCCGAAGAAATCTTTCCATTCACCTACAAAAATAATAACCCCAATACCGCTAGTAAATCCTACGATGACGGGATCTGGAATAAATTTAATGACATTACCTAACTTGATCATTCCCATGAAAAGTAACATGAAACCAGCCAGCACAGTGGCAATCTGCAAACCCGATATTCCAAACTGGGCCGTTATACTCGCAAGAATCACAATAAAGGCGCCTGTTGGCCCAGAAATTTGTACGCGGCTTCCACCAAAAATTCCTACGATGAAAGCCGAAATAATGGCCGTATATAATCCTTGCTCAGGTGTCACGCCCGAGGCAATGGCAAATGCCATAGCAAGCGGCAAGGCTACAATACCCACGATGACACCAGCGATTAAATTGGATAACCAGTTTTTTGGTTTCAGCAACCCCGCACGATAAGCTTCAAGAATAGCAATCATTTAAATCCCCAAATAGATTAATTATTACATATTTTTTGCATTAAATGACTGCTTAACTTTAAAAAACTCTTCCCATGGATATTTCTTTAATTTGTTAAGACGGCATATTGTTCTATATTTTTAGCATGCTTTGGCTTTGATTAGCCGGAAGATGGAGAACAGAATTACCCTGAGACTTCCTTGTAAGGAAGCCCAGGGCAATGCGAATGATCAAAAGAGCAATTAAGACCTAACAGTTTGCCATGATCCATCGGATTGAAGACAAGCGATACCTTTGGTGGTATGTCTTTGGCCATTAGAGGAAATCGCAGTTGCTGTGTATTTACGGCAAGTGGAATTACCATTGTAGGCCATGGTATTGCTGGTTGGTGTAATATTGTAAGTCATATGAGTCTTTTTGTTTTTCCAATGGGAGGTTTTATGCGGTGGGTTATTTGTCATGGCTTGACTCATTTTTGTGTTATCTGAGCTATCCATTGAATGCCCAATGTAACCACCTATTACGCCGCCGGCAATTGCGCCAACTGCAATGGCAGCAACTTGACCTGCTCCGCTCCCCACTAGGCTACCTGCAAGGCCACCAACGACCGCCCCTGTCACAGCGCCTATGCCCGTATTTTGACTTTGCGTATTATGCGACGAGCAACTAGCTAGAAAGCTAACACTCATCACCAACAACATCAGCTTAATTAATACATTTTTCATAGAAGTCCTTCTCCAGATAATAAATTTGAATTTACATTATACGTATTATTTAGGGCAATTTCATCCAATTAATTAACAGGCTTAGAGTTTGGACTATACCTTCTCCTCAAGCCAAGAAAGAAAAACACAATATTTATAACTAGTTATATCGATTTAAGCCCTTTTTAAATGGAATTTAAAATACCGGCTATACTTAAATTGGGCCGTATTGTAGGGGTAGTTACATGCAAAATCGATATAAACACATGTTGAAAGCTGAGGATTTGAGAGATGCTGCTAAAAAGAATCCGAAAGCGAATGCACTTTCGCTTTCAGAGGAGCTTTACAGTGATCAAGTCGGAGCAAAAAACCGAAACGGAGTGTTTGAAGGACTAAGAGTATTTCAAAGGGATGTAGCGAGAAATACAAAAATAAATGGTAAAATAAAAAAAGTTAAAGAGGATGAAGATCAAACTCAATTCCATGAAATGATTCGCAAAGAATTAGGGATTGACCCGGCTAAGCTCGACACTGCGTATAGTCAAAATTTACTAAGTATTTTGACGCATACACTTAACTATAATAATCAAATCGGTATAACTAATGGATATAATTATAGTCTTGGATTTTCAGGCGGTAAAGCTGAAGATAGTGTTAGAGATACTAATTTTTATCGAGAAGATAATGAGGTCTATTGTAAAATAATAATAAAGGAATACACAGTAAGTCAAAGCTTTCAAGCGGACACCAAAGGTGAAAGTAAGAACTTTGTTATCCCAGGTCCTATAGAGGTAGTCTATAAGCTTGTGAATGACCACGAAGGCAGCATGTTTGCATTACAACATATTGCGACCGATTCTGATTTTCTACGTGATGTATTTTTAGCAAAAAATATCGAATTGCAAAATCAATTAAAAAGTGAGTTAATTGATGTTAATACATTAACTCTTCTTAAAAATATCAACGAACTATTAATGACTCAACTAATGACTCAACCATCTAAAGAAAATAAGAATCCATTAATAATAAAAGAAGCCATAGCTAATTCTTTTTACAAAGCATTAACAGCAGTGGGTCAATATCAAAAAAAACAATTATCTACTGATCAATTAGTGGAGGCTTTAGAACGAGTTAAAATGGAGGTCGAAGCAGTTGAAGTTGAAAATGAACCTACCAGTAAACAATCTTTTATTAAACGACATTCTTTACTTGGAAAACATAACAATAAACCTGCAACTCACGCAATACAACAAGCTATTGATAAGGCAAAACAATTACCTGCTCAGCAAGTTGTTGCTGTTGTTGACAAGTCGAAAACAGAAACCGTATCACCTTCCACAGATACAAAAAATGAAAATGCTGAGCAATCCACTAGAATGCGTAGGTAGAGGAACTGGCTAGTCGATTATAATCTGATGGTGTCAAAGGTCTGCCGTTAAGTTACGATTTGTTTCCAGGTGCTTTTTGCTCGCAACCTAGAACAAACGCCCTAGACCTTCCTTCATACCATGTCTGCAACATCACATAAAACGCCGGCACAAAAACCACCGCAAGACAAGTCGAGGCCAACATCCCACTGCTTACCGCAATACCAATGGAACGCCGCGCATTGGCTCCTGCGCCTGTTGCAAACACCAGCGGCATCACACCAAGAATAAAAGCAAATGACGTCATAATAATAGGGCGAAAACGCGTTTTTGCACCGATCAACGCAGATTCAATAATCGATTTCTGATGCAGCTCACGCTGTTCACGCGCCACCTCAACAATCAAGATCGCGTTCTTCGCCGCCAAGGCAATCAACAGCAAGATGCCAATTTGCGTATACATATTGTTTGCCATGCCTAACACTCTCAATACCACTACCGTCCCCAGCAACGCCAAAGGCACACTAAATAAAATAGACAACGGCGTGACCCAATTTTCATATTGCCCGGATAAAATCATATAAACCAAAACCAACGATAAAAGAAAAATAAGATAACTCAGATTGCCCGCCAATTTTTCTTGATAAGACGTTCCTGTCCATTCGTAAGAAAGCCCGCCCGGCAATACGGTTGCAGCCAGATTTTCCAGTGATTTAATCGATTCCCCTGAACTATATCCTGGCGCAGAAACCCCATACACATTGCTTGAAGGATACAAATTATAAAGCGAAATAATAGCAGGCCCTACCGCAGGACCCATCTCAGTCAAGGTGCCAAGTGGCACCATTTCACCTGATGTATTTTTCACATACAAATGACGCACATCATCGATGGTCGTTCTCGCATTCGGCTGCCCTTGAACATACACCTGAAAAACTTGGCCGTATTTCGTAAACAGATTGACATAAGAAGAGCCCACATAAATTTCCAACGCATTCATCGCATCACCCACCGAAACACCGAGTGACTCCGCTTTCACTCTATCAATGGGCGCAAATAATTGTGGAACAGAAGAACGAAACGATGTCATCAAGTGATTTAATGCAGGATCTTGATTGCCATATTGAATCATCAAATCGGTCGCGGCCTGTAATTTACGATAATCAAAAGAACCATCTTGCAATTCCACTTGCATTTGAAAACCACCCGCATTACCTAGTCCTTGAATAGGCGGCGGTATCATCACTAATACTTTTGCATCCAGCGTGTTCTGTGCTATTTGATTCAGTTTGTTATAAAGCGCCGGCAAATTTTCTTTTCTGCCCCGCACGCTCCAATCTTTAAACATCACATATAACACACCGGCATTCGCTAAATTGGCACTATTATCTAACAATGAAATACCATTAATTGAAATAACATCTTCGACGCCATCAATTTTTTGTGCTTGCGTGGAGAGTTGTTTCAACAGCGTTTCAGTGCGGCCCAAACTAGCGCCATCCGGCAATTGCACATTCAACATCAAATAACCCTGGTCTTCCACAGGAATAAATCCTGTTGGAATACGGCTTAACCCAAAAATGGCCAATCCAACTAACAACAAACCAACCAAACTGACGGCCTTGCTGTGATGAATCAATTGATTGATTAATCCAAGATAAGCAGATTCTGCCGAATGATAGATTTTATCAAACCCTTGGTAGAACCAATTTTTTTTCCTGTTAGGATCAATTGGACGCAGCCATAAAGCACATTGCGTAGGCTTTAATGTCATCGCATTAATGGCGCTAATAAATGCCGTTGCTGCAATCACCAAAGCAAATTGCGCATACATCGCGCCTGTCAATCCCGGCATAAACCCCGCCGGCACAAAGACTGCCATCAATACCAGGGTAATGCCAATAATCGGCCCCATCAATTCTTTCATCGCAAAAATCGACGCATCATGGGGAGTCTCGCCTTTTTCAATGTGCTGAGTCACGCCCTCCACAATCACAATTGCATCGTCCACCACAATGCCGATCGCAAGCACCAACGCAAATAAAGTTAATAAATTAATCGAATAATTTAATACTAACATCGCAAAAAACGCACCAATAATGGTGACAGGCACGGTTGTCGTCGGCACGAGTGTTGCACGAAAATTTTGTAAAAAAACCATAATCACAATTAAAACTAAAATGGTTGCCTCAAATAATGTTTTATAAACTTCATTGACAGAAGCCTTCACAAATTTGGTCGTATCAAATGGAATAGCATATTTCATTCCAGGCGGAAATTTCTTTGCCATTTTCGCAACCATTTGCCGGACTTCTTTCGCCACCTGCAGCGCATTCGCACCCGGCAATTGATAAATACCGATAGCAGCAGTCGGCTTATTATTCAAATCAGCCGACATACTATAATTAGACGACCCCAATTCAACACGCCCTACATCACGAATACGCACTACCCTTGCACTGGTACTTTTGTCTGCATTTTGGTTGGGTTGGGTCGCAATCGTTTTAACAATAATATTGGCAAATTCATCCGCGTTCGCAAGCAAGCCCGGCACATTGATGGTGAATTGATATGCTGACTTACCCGCCACGGGCGGTGAAGCAATTTGTCCTGCAGAAATCGCTTTATTTTGCTGGCTAATCGCATTTACTACATCAGATGGATTTAACGAATAAGTCAACATTTTCTGTGGATCAAGCCAGAT
The DNA here is from genome assembly GCA_023265835.1 of Legionellales bacterium. Taxonomy (GTDB): domain Bacteria; phylum Pseudomonadota; class Gammaproteobacteria; order DSM-16500; family DSM-16500; genus UBA4722. Next base: position 6,190 of record JAHFSI010000057.1, on the reverse strand, counting down.
ACGCATCGCATAAGAACCCGAGCCAAAAATAAGCACATTCCCCACGCCCGGCAATCGAGACAATTCATCCTGCATGTTAATCGCCGCGTAATTATTTAAAAACAAGCCGTCATATTGATTATTGCTAGATGTTAACGTAATAAACTGCAATATCGCCGTGGATTTTTGCTGTACCACGACACCTTGTTGTTGCACCGATTTGGGCAGTTGAGCCATCGCCGCTTGCACACGGTTTTGCACTAGCACCTGTGCAAAGTTAAGATCAGTACCAATCGCAAAAGTGACAATCAACGTATAATTACCATTATTGGTACTCGTAGACTGCATATAAAGCATGTTTTCCACACCATTGACTTGCTGCTCAATAGGCAGAGCAACCGTATCAATTAATGTTTTCGCATCCGCACCCGGATAGCTGGTCGTCACTTGTATGGTCGGCGGAACAATGGCGGGATATTGCGTCACCGGCAAGACCATAATGGCGACCAAGCCTATCAACACAATAAATAAAGCGATCACATTCGCTAAGATAGGACGCTCAATAAAAAATTTAGATATCATATCAATTCAACTTTATTATGAGGCGTTGCAAATTGCAGTCCGCTGACAATCACTTTGTCTTTATCTGTTAACCCTAGCTTGATCGTACGAATGCCTTGGTCCACCGTGCCTAACTCAATTCGTCTCAATTGCACAAAATGATGTGCATCCACCGTTAACACATAAGGCCCAATTTGATCGTATAAAATGGCCGTATCCGGTAACGTCAATTTCTTTTGTGGTAGTGTGACAGGAATACGAACTTCCACAAACAGACCGGGCAGCAAGACATAATTTTCATTATTGAAAAGCGCGCGAAATTCTAATGTTCCGGTCGAAGCATTCAATCCAGTATTTACAAAATCCAATCGACCTTCATGCTGAAACGTGGATTCATTTTGCAAGCGTACATACGCAGGGACCTTGTTCAGATCTCCTGGTTTAAACCCACGCTCCCTCGCCGCTGCCCGTAATTTTATTAAATCCAATTCATTCAAATTAAAATAAGCATAAATCGGATTAAGCTGTTCGATCGTCGCTAAATTGGTAGCAACACCATTCCCTACCAAATTTCCAATGTCCACCAAATGCCGCCCTATTCGACCATCAAAAGGCGCTTGCACATGAGTGTAGCTATAATTAATCGCAGCGATCTGCTCATCCGCAACCGCCTTCGCAATGCCTGCTGCCGATTCATTGGTTTTGGCCATCCATTTTTCTACATTATTAAACGAGGTCGCGTTCTGTTTATACATGCGTTGTTGTCTGTCGTACTCCGATTTGGAATAAGTATAAAGCGACTTTTGAATTTCCACCTCCGCCTGCGCGGCCTTCCATTGTTCCATATAAGGCTCAGGCTGAATCACAAACAATTGCTGCCCTTTTTTGACAAAAGCACCATCGGTAAATTCAATCGCATTCAAATAGCCCTTGATGCGTGCGACCAAATCGACCGAATTGTAGGCCACCAACGTTCCTGTCTGCGTTACATACTCCACCCTTTCTTTCCATTGCGGATGCTGTACAACTACCCGAGGTGCAGGAAAAGAAGGACTTTTGGGTTTCATGAGGCTATGCACGACAAAATACAATAACACCAAGGCTGCAATCAGAATGGCAATATTTTTATACTTGATGTGATACCCTTCACTCATGCTTTACCACCTTGGTAAATATAATTGCCTAAACCATTGCTGCGAAGTTGTAGGCATTTGATGTTCTTGCGGCTGCAGTAGCACGCCCCAATTGGTTCGTTTTGCCATGGCCTGTTTCATCTCCTCCGGCACCACATCATGGCCGCGTCGAATTTCCCATCCACCGCCCAACGACCGATACAGTGCCACCAATGCTTGCGGAATATCTCCTTCTGCATTGATTAAAGAAGATTGTACACGAAGTTGCTGCTGCTCCGCATAGAGTACCGGCGTAAAATCAATTTCTCCTTCTCTATACCGCACCAATGCTAATTTCAATGTCTTGATTGCTGCCTGATTGGATTTGACCAAATACTGTTTCGCTACATTGGCTTCAATAAACAGGGTAATATTATCTTGCACTTCCTGCTGCGCCTTCAACACCACATTCACATAATTTAATAGCGCTTGCTGAAACACCGCATCCTGCACCCTCACCGCGTTGGTGATTTGACCATAATTCAGAAACGGCCAGTTAAGCCCAGGCCCCGCAGTGATGGTACGGTTCGACCACTGAAAAAGGTCTGAAGTTGAAGACGAGCCAATATTATTAGAAGAAAACGCAAACGTACCCGCTAATGATAATGATGGAAACAGGTTGGCCTTGGTAGACCCAATCATCTCAGATTGCGCGATGGCTTGCAGCCGCGCTGTGGCAATGTCAGGACGCCTGGCCAACGTTTCTTTTGGAATGCCCACCGCAACAGAGACCGGTGCCAGCGGAATTCCTCGGTGCGGGCGTGCATTAAGATAACCATCGAGCTGATTTGGCACTTCCCCCAACAATACACTTAATACATCTTTTTGTACTTGTAGTTGCCCGACCAACGTAGGCAATTTAGATTCGGTCTCAGTTAATTCGGTCTTAGCTTGCTCCACATCAATCAAACTAGTTTGTCCTGCCTGATAACGCACATTGGCCAAGTACAACCCTATTTTTTGCACCTCGATATTCGCTTTGGTCACCTTAATTTGCGCTTCAACCATGCGAATTTTAATATAGGTGTTGGCAATGTCCGACGTTAAGGTAATGAGCGCATTATCATAAGCTGCAACCGAGGCCAAAAACATACCATCATTGGATAAAATAGCGCGTCTATACTTCCCCCAAAAATCCAACTCCCAATTGGCCGAAAACCCCAGCATGGCCGTATCAATGTTGGTAGGCAGCAAATTTTGCAACGACCCACCACCTACTCGATAATAGGTGTAATTGCCTACAATGGCCTGCTGTTGCGGATAAAGCTGTCCCACCGATTGCGCCAACTGCGCCCTCGCCTGCAATACCTTAACACCCGCACTTTGCAAAGATAAATTAGAAGAGTAACCTTTCTGGATCAACTGAGTGAGCGTAGGATCATGAAAAGAAGTCCACCATTCAGGATTTTTAAATGGCCTTTCATTCACTGAAGTAGGGTTTGTTTTCCAGTGCCGCGCCTCAGGCTTAGCAGGCTCTTTATAATCAGGCCCCACCATACATGCGCTAAGCAACAAGCATAAGAGGAAAACCAGGTTTTTAACATGCACTACAAGAGGTCCCTGTGCCATCACCCAAAACCACAGCTTAATCATTTGGCAAATTACAGTCAATGCCAGATTAAATTGAGACTAATTCAAATTATTTTTATTAATCTGTCGTAATTGCTTAAATATGTTTATGATGCTCTAGTTTGCTAGCAACCCAAACTTTTATAAGTGCTTGTCGGGTGATACCTAATCGATGTGCTTCTTTATCAAGTGACTCCACCATCCACTCAGGAAAATCTACATTGACTCGCTTTGCCTCCAGGCCCGGACGACGAGCCTTGGTAAGATCAAGCAATTCAGTCATATCTTCGCCTGATTCAAATTTTTTATCAAAATCAGATGCTTTCATAAAGTGTAACCTATATAATTTTACCCGCCCACAATTTATCAAGAAATTGCCTCCAAGGCCAAATGATAATTCCATCATCGGTAAGACGCTCATGCAAATCCAAGCTAATGACCCCGAAGGTTTTAATTAGCCCTTCTTCTTTAAGTGCTTTTAAACCCTTAAGATGTTTTTCTTTTACAAGATTCGTTGCTTTAACTTCAATGGCAAGTTTATTTCCAATAATAAAATCAACTTCAAAATGTGAAGTAGACCGCCAATATTGTAATGGCAAATCTATTCTTTGATAGGCAAGAAAAGCGCGTAATTCTAATGCAATAAAATGTTCAAAAGCACGGCCAAAAAGTTCTGATTTCAATTCAACGTGTCCACGTTTAGTAAGCGCATTAACTACGCCTATATCAAAAAGAAAATATTTCGCTCTAGTAATGGCTTTGCGTTTTGTCGTTGCTAAGAAAGGCGGGACAGAAAATCCAATAAGCGTATCGTTTAGTATTCCAAAATAAGCTTCTATAGTGCGAGCTGGCACACCGCAATCACTCGATATATTGGCATAATTTATTTCCTCCCCATTGCAAAGCGCAACCATATCTAAAAATCGAATGAACCCTGACAAATTGCGTGTCAATGCTTCCGCTTTAATTTCCTCTTGGAGATAAGTCCCCACATACGCTTTAAGATAATCATCCGCTTCTGCTTGGCCGTAAAACTCCGGCAATCCAGTCGTATTAATGTAAGTAAGTAAATCAAAATCAGGGATTTCTTGAGAAGTCAGCGGGAACAACGAGGCTTGAAAAGCACGCCCAGCTAATAAGTTGGCGCCGCCTTTTCGGAGCTTTCTAACACTACTTCCCGTCAATAAAAAAACTTGCTTTCTTTTAACAATCAAACGATGCACTTCATCGAGTAATATGGGAAGCTTTTGAATTTCGTCAATAACCACTAACGTATCTGCAGTGGTTTCTTGGGCGAGCAATGTTGGGTCAATTAACAATCGTTGGAATTGCGAAGCGTCTAACAAATCATAAATCTTCGCGCCTGGAAGGGCTTGCTCAATTAATGTGCTTTTCCCAACCCCCCGTGGCCCAATAAGAAAATAACTTCTTTTTTTCAATAGGTTATTTAAATCTAATAGTCTCCGATACATATAAAATCCTTATAATCGGCAACTATCTCGCCGATTATCATCATAATCGGCTACAGACATGCCGAATTAAATGATAATCAGCGGTACCTATCATGTCAAGAAATGCCTTTAGCATGCAACAAAAGATAGGTTGTCATACTTCCTATACCTTTAATTACAATATCGCCACGTTTATCAAAATCATATTCGTCTTTAAGTAGTAAATAGGTGCTTTCTGCTACTTGAATTTGGCCTGCCATACCCTGCGATTCCATCCGACTTGCAAGATTAACAGTACCCCCCCAAACGTCATAACTAAATTTTTTAAAGCCAATAATGCCAGCTGTTACAGCGCCACTCGCAATCCCTATGCGAATTTGATAGTGAGTATTATTTTGAAGATTGTATTCTGCTATTTTTTGTTTCATTGATAAAGCTATATCTGCAACAATTTTTGCATGATCAGGATTAGGATCAGGTAATCCACATGCTAACATGTAAGCATCTCCTATTGTTTTAATTTTTTCAGCTGCTGTATTGTCGATAATAGTATCAAAAAGTGAAAAAATACCATTTAGAAATTCAACGACTGTTTCGGGAAACATTTTATTTGAAAATTCGGTAAATCCAACAATATCAACAAATAATACAGTCGCTTCATAATTATCTGCAATCGTGCGCTCACCATGCTCCAGGCGTTCCACAAGTCTGGCAGGTAATATATTCAATAGCAATTGCTCAGTACGTTCCTCAGCACGACGAATATTATCCGCAACTAATTGTGCTATCAATATGACCAACCCTAATGTCAGCGCAACCAACAAATATAATTGATGACGTAAATTTATTATTGGAGAAAATGCTTCTGAGAGATTTATCTTGGCCATAATACCCCATCCTAATGGAGGTAAATAGCGCCATGCCGCAATAGTTTCCGTATTATTTTCATCGAGCAATTTCCCAAATCCTGAAGTGCCTTTTCCTGCTTCTTTAATTACTTTTCCAAAGGGTGAATTGATTAGATCTGCCATTTTATCAATGTATATTTTGTTTCTGGAACTAATAATACTGCCCTGTTTAGCAGGTTGTGCGATGATTATTTCACCACTTTGGCCAAGACTTGCCGTTTTGGATAACATTTTCTTAACTTGATCACTAGGTAAAGATAAAATTAAAATTGCGATAATGCGACCGCGGTCAAACATGGGAGTTGCTAAATAAAAATGAGATGTTAATTTATTTTCACTCATCTCAATATTAGAAATTTGTATAGACATTAATGTATTTGCCTTATCAAATATTCCAGCCAATTGGGCATAATTATTCAAAAATTGTTTAATGTTTTTACCTACCAATGCAGGATTATTAGCGCTATACCAAACCTCGCCTAATGGCGAAATAAGATAAACATCCTTATACTTTTCAGATGTAATATTTAAATAAAAACCTAAGTTTTTT
>JAHFSI010000056.1 GCA_023265835.1 Legionellales bacterium | reverse complement strand
AAGGAGCACGATAACTAGAACAATATCCCTTCACTTGTTCGATATGTGTTTTTCCATTTCTATCTTTTATTATTCTTTGATGTGGGCGTACCCAATATTTATCGCCAGGGCATGATTGAGCGTTAGAAGATTTGTTAAACTGACTATTTGACATAGATCTTTCCTTGATAATTAATGTTTATTATTTCATATTATTCACGACTAAATTTCAAGTAGGTTAGTTAAAAAATTCGTAACTATTCAGAGGTTGCAGCAGACCTAATCGTGCCACAGTCATCGGGCTCCCACCCTGTACTGTATTTGAATGGTAACATCAAAAAAAATCTCTTGATCTTATTGGTTAGTTTATATGAGAATGTAAGCCTCGAAATACCCACCAGTTTCACTTCACATTTGAATCGGCGCATGAATATTGTTTGTTTCAAATTTAGTAAGCGAACCTATAGTTATGACCAATCCGACCCGTTATTCACCGGCTGGTGGTGGGGTTTATGCGCTTGATGCGCTTGATGCAAAAACAGGCAAGCTTCTTTGGCACAAAGAAATTGCTCCTGTTACAGAGCCGATTAGTATAAATAATACATTGTATGTAGGTGGGCAAAATGTCGTCTATGCATTGGATGAAAAAACAATTGAAAATGGTATACTAAGTGATATACTTGTAAGAGAAAAGAAGAATGAGAATTTTTAAATATCGCGCATTTCGCCAATGGGCAAGAAAAGAGGATGTTAGTGATAGCGCTTTAAAAAAGGCTGTTGATGAGATGGAAGATGGCCTTTTTGATGCCAAGTTGGGTAATGGTCTTTATAAAAAAAGGGTCGCTAGAATAGGGCAAGGTAAGCGAGGAGGCTACAGAACAATCCTCGTATTTAAAGAAAAAGAGCGGTCTGTTTTTATGTATGGTTATGCTAAGAATGACCGCGATAATATCAGTGATAAAGAGGAAATTGTATATAAGAAATTAGCTGCATATTATTTAGAAATTTCAAATAAACAACTAGATGCTTTGATCCATGCGGGTGAATTAATTGAGGTGAAATAATTATGGCTTCAAAAAAAATGAAACATCCCACTATGCTTGAGGTGGCACATGAAATGGCAAAAGGCTTATATGAAGCAAATATCATCGATGCAACTACAATGCGCGAGTTTGACACACTGTGTTTAGCACCAGTAAAAGAACTATCATCTAAGGAAATAAAAAAAATACGGCTAAGAGAAAAAGTTAGCCAACCTGTGTTTGCACGATGCTTAAATACGAGTACTTCAACTGTTAAGCAATGGGAGCAGGGTGAAAAGCATCCAAGAGGAACATCCCTGAAGCTACTTAATCTTGTTGCTGAAAAAGGGCTTGGCGTGCTTTTGTCTGATAGCTCTAGTTCAGACAATGATAAAGATGCAGCCGCCTAAAATTATATGCGAAATTAAAATGTATCGGCATAAGTTACGTTATTATCAAATTGATGTTAAATGATAAAGCAGTTGGCGCGGTTCGAAAAAACATCAAAAAAATCTCTTGACCTTATTAGTTAGTTATGAGAACTTAAGCTTCGAAATACTTCCTAGCTACACTTCTCATTTGAATCGGCGCATTAATAATGACTATTACCAAACAAAAAACACTTTTTTTATTTATATTTACCAGCATCATCAATATTTACAGTATTTTTATGACTACCGCTTTTGCAGAGGAAGATCCTTATTATAAAAATAGTCCTGGTTGCATTATTGATCGAGGTAATCCGGAGCGTACAGGTGTATACAATGAAAAGATATCGGATCATCCTAAAATTCTTTATTTTTCTTTCTTTGTAGTAGTAAAAAATGTCTAAAACAAAATTACCTATATTGATTTTAATTCTAACAATCATCTACTTTTTCTTTTTGCATCCCTCTTCAGGGATGATCGGTGGATTTTTATATTTTATTATTGGTGCATTTATTCCAAGTATCGTTAATATATTGCTATCATATTATATTGTTTTTTGTTTATGTAAGTTTAATAGTTCTCTATTAAAAGGATTCATTTTTTTAGTTATATCATTTTTATTAGGGTTTAATACTTTTTTAGCAATGATTATTTTTGGTTATTCGCCAAAAGATGTAACAATTTCAATTGTTAGGCCGCTACATGAAAATGTAAGTGATTCTTTGTATTTGCATTTTACAAATGAGAATGGTTACATCATTAAAGCTGATCCATTGGCTTATAATAGTTATGGTTCTAATGAGGGGTGTATGTGCTCCTATTTTATATCACCCAGCGCCCTATTCAGTGAAGAATTTTGGTTTAATGCTTTCAAGCCCTATGATCCCGTTGTAGATGGTTTTTTACCAAATGTTAATATTGATAAAGCAACCTACATAATTAAGCAACAATATGATCTTTTTCCGTATTATGTTTTAATCAAAGGTGAGATAGTTGATCAAATGGATGGTAAAATTTTATTTAGAGTAAAATATCCAAGGTGGTTATTGTTGTTTGCGGGGAGTTATCCTCCTCTTTCTAGCGATTCAAATTTTTGGAGCCATGCATGGAATATATTTATTCATGATAATTTCTGGACATGGATAATTAAACGACTATTTCATCCAATCGTTAAGCCTCCTTTTGAACATTTGCCAATTACGAATAATATTAATCCTATCATCGAAAAACCTGAAAGTGTGCGATTAGGAGATGTTTATGATGCTGGCGGTCATTGTTTCAATACTGCGACTGTACCATGTACAGTCGAAAAAAATAGTGAAGTTAAAAATTGCTATTTAAAATTTTTAGAAAATAAAACACAAAAAAATGCCTGCATTTCCAATGCAAATAAACAATTTTATGATTGTATTAGTTCCAAATTATGCGATAAAAAATATCCATAATTAAAAAAAATTAATTATAATATACTATGAGAGGTGATTATTATGCCGAATGATTATATTTATGCTGTGTTAAGTGACAATGTTTATTATAATCCAACAAATAATCTTCCATCTGAGTGGAAACCATTCAGCGGTACTTTTGCTCCTTTGAACCCCAGCGACGATTTTTATGCATTTGCCTATATCAGCATGTCGCTTAAGAAAATAATTATTGCTTTTAGGGGTAGTGATATATGGAAAAATTATGCGGCAGACGACATTGAAATATTTTTCAAAATGGTTCCTTCTTTATTTTTAAGTAAAGCGATACCTTTTGTGGAGGTTGTGAATAGAGAAATAATCCGCCAATGTCCTGATTTTGAAATTAGTTTTACAGGGCATTCTCTGGGCGCTGTCCTCGCGGAGTTATGTGCTGCTAAATATTCAAAAAAAGCAGTTACTTTTGAAAGTCCTGGATCAGGAGGTATGATTGTTGATTTGGCTCTTAAAGGGCAGTTACCGCTTGGTGCACCTGTTAATGCTGCAGCTAATATCTTTAGCTATCAAGCAGCGATCAGCGCTATTAATCGATACAATGCTTATCTTGGAACAAGGTATCGGCTCTATCCAGATCTCACTTATCCTGACTCTCCCATTGTCCTCAACTCTGTAAATTTAGCTGGAGTAGTTGATGATAGATGTGATCCAAATGATCAGCCAACACATACGCATTTTATTCAATATTCTCGTCATCAACACCAGATGAAAAATTTGCTGACGCAGTTTGATCCAGAAGAAGGGGCGTTTGTTTATAGTGAATATCCTGTGCCTGTAAAAAGTGGTTATGCCTATGCCTTTGACACTTGGCTAAATTACGATGAAAACTCTTATTATTGGGATCAGGTCATAAACACTTATTATCCAGTCTGTGGTGCTCAACAAGCAAAACAAGCTTTCAAAGAAGCCTATATTGCTAAATGGCTTATAAGAAATACCAATCCTACTCAACAAACTGGCATCACTATCTACGCCCCAGGCAGCGCACATTATCCCGCATTAACTATCTGGGGCACAACCAATGGCAAAGACACCTTACTTTTTGGCAAAGGTAAATTTAAAGTAATCGCTTATGGCATCAACACCTACAAGCTCACTCGCGATGCACAAGTCAGTTGTGACATAGAACAAATGACTTTGGACAGTAATCGTGACAGTGTTTTATTGGTAGGAGATCAAAGCCTACAAGGCTATGCGCTGCATTATAATAAGACCTCGGAATTTCCATCCACGTTATATTTATCCAATGGGTTGAAAGTGCTGTGGGACCGTGTGCCTGGTGAAACAAAAGAAACGTATCAAATTTCAATGGGCGGTCATGCTATGACAGCTGGCTCTGATTTCACAACAGATTTTCCCATGCTACATATTAGCAATTCACCTTCGGGCCAATTTAATATATTAGCTGGTGAGGCTTATCCATATGGGCCTAACCCTTACGGCCTATTACAAGCGGCTTCTTCAAAGGGATTCATCTATAATTTAGTGGGAGAGGATGATGGGTATGGGCTTAACTGGATTCTTTATCAACATACATTATTAGGCGAAATCATCAGTGATGATCTACTATCATCCCAATATCTGACCGAAGAATGTTCTGGAATAGTTGACAAATTTTCTATGCCTATACAGCTCTATGAAAAAGAAGGTGTATTGCATGTTTTTTCTCTCGATGACTGTAATAAAGTAATAGGGCCATTGCCTGCGTTAACTAATCATGAAACTAATGAAGAACCAGAATCCCTGCTTCAATGTAATAAGTATTTAGATATTCTAGATAACGGGAAAATTACACTTTCCTGCGGAGGAATATATAAGTGTTCGGAAAAAAATGATTTTAGCTTGTCTCTTGAATTTGATAACTTTGCAGGCAGTTTTCAATGTAGTATGGGTAAAAAAAATAACGTCCTATTCATGCCGTCTATGCAATATCCTTTAAAATCAGGATATAAATTTGTCACTAATAGTCATTACTTCGAAGATGTTGATGGGTCAGAACTCAGTATTATGGGAGAGAACGATGCTTTTATACTAGATAATCATAACAACCGGTTATTTACCTTTCAATCACCATTATCTAACTATCCTAATCACTATTATTCTCCTGGCGCTGTATTACCAAATGACGATACGCTTATTATGGGACGTTTGATAGCACCAGACTATACTTATTACGCTATTTATTGGGAAACATCCAGCCTTGTCTATTTTAAATCTCAAGAAGCAAGGCCTGTACCAGTGACTGCATCAACGCTTTTATCGGTTTCTACCCTGCTTACCACGACTGAAGCAGATTTTCCAAAGATAGGACTCTATATTTTACTCGCAGTTAATATGTTGTTGATTGGGTTTATTGCACAAAAAGCAACAAAACATGCGTATCAACGTGCTATCGGTTTCTTTTCGAAAGAACATCAAAAAAATGTTTTTTCAAAACAAGACAAAAATAGCGACCTAGAATGCCAGGTCGTACCATTTAATTCAGAAGAAAAACCAGCAGACTATCGCACTTTTTCAGAAGCAACGCCTGATAGGCCTAGTGCACTGAGCATATTCTCGATATGTAACAAAAATAGATTTGCCCGTTCTTCTGCGGCATCAGAAAATGATAAGGCACAAAATAAAAAAACTTGTGCGGTGATGTAGATGTCTTATCATAAAACAGAGCTAGATATCAATGTAATGGGCATATGTTAATTAAAATGGTCAAGTCTTTATAATTTTAACGAAGTGATTTTAATATTTCTTTACCTATAGCGGTACCAAGTAATGGCGGCACAGCATTTCCAATTTGTTTTACAATATCAGTTCTATTTCCGTGAAATGCAAAATCATCATCAAAAGATTGTAACCTTGCGCCTTCTCTTGGAGTTAAGGCTCTATCTAAGTAAGGATGAATACATCTATTTGAGGCGGGATGAACAAAGTTAACTGTAATTGTCACAGAGGGTTCATTTGCATCTAGCCTAGAGTAGCAAGAACTGAAGCCACTCGATATCAGGTGCTTAGGTATGGAATTTATATTTTTTCCTGCATGTTTAATAATTCGCAGCATTTTATCGCTATGTTTGGTTGACATATGCAGTGTAAGATCGGTTATTTTTTTCCTTCTATCTAACTGATATTTATTTAGTGGAGATTTTTCGTAAAAATTCGATTCTTCGCCGGAACCAATTTCAGGTAAATCTCCAATAGCATCAATCACTGTAAGAGATTTGCTGAGATTTTTCTGAATGATCGAATGTATCATTTTTGATTTGTTCTTATGGCCTATCGTTGCGCCATTATATGAATGTGTAGGGACTGGAAAATTTAACTTAATTCCTTTTTCTGCTCCAATCATAATGAGACGTTCCCTTTTTTGAGGTACTCCATAATGGGCTGCATTTAAAATCTTCCATTCAACTTCGTAACCAAGCATGTGAAAACATTTCTCAATTATCGAGAGGGTATTTCCTCCTTTATGAGTAGCCAACCCAACAACATTTTCAAGTATAAAATATTTTGGTCTGAAATAATTAACAAATGAGGCGTATTCTTCAAATAAAGAATTACGTGGATCGTCTTCATTAGTTGATCGAAATGGCCTGATAGAAGAAAAACCCTGGCATGGTGGTCCACCAATAATAATATCTAATTGGCCACGTTTAACACCCGTTAGTCGCATAATATCAGACCGTTTCATTTTTCTAATATCACTAGATACGACTTTAGCGTGACGATGGTTTAGCTTAAAAGTTTCTGCGGCATTTTTCAAAATATCTATGCCTAAAACTACTCTGAATTTAGTAGGCGCTGCATTTTCTATACCTTTTGAAAAAGCGCCTGTACCACAGAACAAATCAAATATCTTCAAGTGCTCCATTAATTAATCCTCCGGTGGAGACTATAGTCTCATAGACTAATTTTATATCAAGTTTTATATACTTGAAACCAATAAACCAAAAGGACATTTACCTAAAGCAGGAAATTACATCACATTTCGTTACGTGTTAGGAAGTAAAACTGGCGATTACGTAAGAGGCAAAGAAAATAGAAAAGATACTGTTTGGATATGGGAAGTGAAAGTTGGACGTATTAAAGCATCTGATTTTTCAATCAGCAATACTGAAGGTGATTCTGGAAAAACTGCGGTAATCAAAACAGACGTTTTTAATCAAATGCCATTAGTCTATTTTGACCCGCTATTTTGCCCGCATTCTAGTGCGAAGTACCCGGGGTACAATTAATTTAAAGACGTGATTCAGGTAGAGCCTGTTTAGGAATTAAGGCGACTTGTGCTGCCCTGAATCATGTCGCAGTCATCGGATTCCCACTCTGTACTATATTTGAATGATAACATCAAAAAAATCTCTTGATCTTATTGGTTGGTTATGAGAATGTAAACCTCGAAATATCCACCAGTTGCACTTCGCGTTTGAATCGGCGAGTATTCTTTATGGCATATACATCTAATAAAAAAACTCTAGCAGTAGAGACAATATTTGATGTGATTTTGGTGGTTACTTGGATATTGCCGATGGGAACTGTAGTAGGACTAAACCACATATGCAGTGGATGGAATGAAGGAAGTATTAGCTCTGGAACATGCGCTATATCGTTATTTACATCTTTCTATCGATCTGTAATGGAAATTTTTTTTATGTATCTTTGGACGGGCTATTGGATTCCTGTGCTATTGATTGCATTTTTTGCCTATATTGGCACTGTATTTTGTAAAATAAGAAGATTTTTCTTTAAAAAACAGCCGCAAAAAAAATTAAAAAATAATTTATTTGGATTTGTAGTCTGGGGAGTTTCTACAGTTATCATTTCTAACATTATTTTGATATTTTTTAGATCGTAACACGCGCTTATTTTATAGAATCTTTCTTTATAATGAGACTAATAATTTCACAGAAAATTATTAATTTGGAGATGGTGATGGTTATGCAAAATCATTATATTTACGCTTTATTAAGCAACAATACGTACCATAATGCAACTTATAATCTTCCACCTAACTGGAAAGAATTTAATGGTAGTTTTCCTATTTTGAACTCGAGTGATTATTTTTATGCATTCCCCTATGTTAATGAGCAGCTTAAAAAAATAATTATTGCTTTTAGAGGAAGCGATGCCTTTGAAAATTTTATAAAAGAAGATATTGAAATATTTTTAAAAATGGTTCCTTCTTTATTTTTAAGTAAAGCGATACCTTTTGTGGAGGTTGTGAATATAGAAGTAATCCGCCAATACCCTGATTTTGAAATTAGTTTTACAGGGCATTCTTTGGGCGCTGTCCTCGCAGAGTTATGTGCTGCTAAATATTCAAAAAAAGCAGTTACTTTTGAAAGTCCTGGATCAGGGGGTATGATTGTTGATTTGGCTCTTAAAGGGCAGTTACCGCTTGGTGCGCCTGGTAATGCCGCAGCTAATATCTTTAGCTATCAAGCAGCGATCAGCGCTATTAATCGATACAATGCTTATCTTGGAAAAAGATATCGAATTTATCCGGAACTAACTTATCCTGATTTTCCTGTTGCTCGTGAAAATTTGGCTGGATTGCCTCTTAATGATAGATGTGATCCTTATGACATCCCGACAGATGCTAATTTTTTTATGTATTCCTATCACCAGCATCATATGAACAATTTGCTAACGCAGTTTGATCCAGAAACAGGAGCTCTTGTTTATAGCGAATATCCCTCATCTGAAAACAATGGTTTTCAGTATGCTTTTAATGCTTGGAAAAATTACGATGAAAACCCTTACTACTGGGATCAAGTGATAGAAAGTATTTATTATCCAATATGTGGGCAACAACAAACCAAGCAAGCTTTTAAAGAAGCCTATATTGCTAAATGGCTTACAAGAAATACCAATCCTACTCAACAAACTGGCATCACTATCCACGCCCCAGGCAGCGCACATTATCCCGCATTAACTATCTGGGGCACAACCAATGGCAAAGACACCTTACTTTTTGGCAAAGGTAAATTTAAAGTAATCGCTTATGGCATCAACACCTACAAGCTCACTCGCGATGCACAAGTCAGTTGTGACATAGAACAAATGACTTTGGACAGTAATCGTGACAGTGTTTTATTGGTAGGAGATCAAAGCCTACAAGGCTATGCGCTGCATTATAATAAGACCTCGGAATTTCCATCCACGTTATATTTATCCAATGGGTTGAAAGTGCTGTGGGACCGTGTGCCTGGTGAAACAAAAGAAACGTATCAAATTTCAATGGGCGGTCATGCTATGACAGCTGGCTCTGATTTCACAACAGATTTTCCCATGCTACATATTAGCAATTCACCTTCGGGCCAATTTAATATATTAGCTGGTGAGGCTTATCCATATGGGCCTAACCCTTACGGCCTATTACAAGCGGCTTCTTCAAAGGGATTCATCTATAATTTAGTGGGAGAGGATGATGGGTATGGGCTTAACTGGATTCTTTATCAACATACATTATTAGGCGAAATCATCAGTGATGATCTACTATCATCCCAATATCTGACCGAAGAATGTTCTGGAATAGTTGACAAATTTTCTATGCCTATACAGCTCTATGAAAAAGAAGGTGTATTGCATGTTTTTTCTCTCGATGACTGTAATAAAGTAATAGGGCCATTGCCTGCGTTAACTAATCATGAAACTAATGAAGAACCAGAATCCCTGCTTCAATGTAATAAGTATTTAGATATTCTAGATAACGGGAAAATTACACTTTCCTGCGGAGGAATATATAAGTGTTCGGAAAAAAATGATTTTAGCTTGTCTCTTGAATTTGATAACTTTGCAGGCAGTTTTCAATGTAGTATGGGTAAAAAAAATAACGTCCTATTCATGCCGTCTATGCAATATCCTTTAAAATCAGGATATAAATTTGTCACTAATAGTCATTACTTCGAAGATGTTGATGGGTCAGAACTCAGTATTATGGGAGAGAACGATGCTTTTATACTAGATAATCATAACAACCGGTTATTTACCTTTCAATCACCATTATCTAACTATCCTAATCACTATTATTCTCCTGGCGCTGTATTACCAAATGACGATACGCTTATTATGGGACGTTTGATAGCACCAGACTATACTTATTACGCTATTTATTGGGAAACATCCAGCCTTGTCTATTTTAAATCTCAAGAAGCAAGGCCTGTACCAGTGACTGCATCAACGCTTTTATCGGTTTCTACCCTGCTTACCACGACTGAAGCAGATTTTCCAAAGATAGGACTCTATATTTTACTCGCAGTTAATATGTTGTTGATTGGGTTTATTGCACAAAAAGCAACAAAACATGCGTATCAACGTGCTATCGGTTTCTTTTCGAAAGAACATCAAAAAAATGTTTTTTCAAAACAAGACAAAAATAGCGACCTAGAATGCCAGGTCGTACCATTTAATTCAGAAGAAAAACCAGCAGACTATCGCACTTTTTCAGAAGCAACGCCTGATAGGCCTAGTGCACTGAGCATATTCTCGATATGTAACAAAACTCGTTCTTCTGCTATACCAGAAAATGACAGGGCACAAAATAGAAAAATGTGTGTGGTGATGTAGATTTTATATCAGGATATTGCCATGAGAATCGTTTTTTTTAAATATTTATTACATTAAGTAGCAAGCAGTTACTAATTTTCCTATAAATTTTACATCGTTAATGATATATTGGCGCCCATTTTTTTAACAACATAACACGGAATTAAAAAACATGAAGAGACATCGTCCAAATAAAAAAGATAATCGTATCACTAAAGTACCTAATATCTCTGCATCAGACGCTAAGCGATCTGACGATCAAGAGATAAAAACCACTGCAAGCATTCAAGGTAAAACGAGTTCGATAGGACTGTTTGCTGCAAAAGAATTATCAATCCAAGGTTTTTTATTATCCGTTGCTCGTGGGAAACGAAAGGAGGCAGAAGAAATGTTAAACATAAGGGATGGGGCGACACGATCAAAATTGCTTTCGAGCGCAGCTAAATTCACTGACTATTCGGGCAGAGCCTTTCGCTGTACCGCTTATCAATATGCTTATTGGGCCAAAGATACGAAAATGTGTTCTATGTTAGAAAAATATATGGATGCTGACACAAAGTCTTCGATGTTGAAGCTCATTATGGAAATGGAGCGTATTGATGAGAGCACAAGTAAAGTCATAGGATTAACTTATCAACAATATAATGAAACACATAATTCTGCTCATTTTGATTTTTCTCCTTTAATACAAGCACTCGAGACGTATATGACTTGTGTTTTGACTAGTAATGTGATTGAGAACGATTGTAACTGGATGGAAGTAGGACAAGCGCAACGTGATGTTCCTGCTCATGTAGCCCAAGAATATTGCGGTCGTGATTCAGATTCATACTACAACCGGAACACATTGCAAGTGTTGACATTCCAAAATGAGATTACGGGTCAAAAAGATTCCTGGTTTCCCTTAAATGATAATAGCGGGCTCGGTTTTACTTTTGCGGTATTGGGTCTGACTAAGGGTGCCATTGCGGTGGGAGGCGAATCACGGTGGAAGCATGAGGGAGACTGGCTTGATTATTTTCAGCGGCACCATACGATGGGCCGCCCTGATTGGGAGCGCATGCGCCGCCTTGATGACGAGAGAACTCTCGAGCTCAAGCAGTTACGTGAAAATTTAGACCCAACAATTTCGCAGTATAGGCAGTGTAGTGTAATGTAAATAATCGATAACAGCGCGCCTCACTGCCGCTGAATGAAACCACAACGCCGTCATTGCGAGCGAAGCGAAGCAACCCAGTCTTTTGAGCGTTGATTAGTACCTTTGACGTTCAAAAGCAGTGCCGAAAAGACTGGGTTGCTTCGCTTCGCTCGCAATGACGAGTGGAGGGGTGAGCTGTTCCCAGTGTGGTTTAATGTAAATAATTGCTACAAAACAGCAGGCAAGTTATGAAGGAACCACGCCGCTTGTCACAATCATTTTTGATGGTGAACTCGATGCTCAAGGCCTTCAGCTAATAAAACAGCCGATAAAGTGTTAAGGCTAACGCCTTCCAGTTTTGCTCTTAGTGTGAGGGCAGCATGTAAACTTTTTGGAACTCTCAAGCGCCATTGGCCACTATATTTTGTAGAAATACCTGGTTCAGGAATAGCGTCCCCAAAGCTTTTTGCTGTTTCGATCCAAGATTTCATTGCTGATTCGGCTTCCTTTAATGCTTCATCAATGGTTTCGCCGTCTGCTATACATCCTGGCAAATCTGGAAATTCTACTAAATAGCCGCCACCTTCCTCTTTTGTTAAAGGACGTATAGTGACAGGATATTTTAATTTTCTATTCATTTATACCTCCTAACTGCGCATCTAATAAATTAATAAATTTTTGTATGTATATTGGCTTCACTGGCTTATGAGCAGGAATAGTTAACTTTTCGCCGTTTGAAAATCGAAAAGTAACATGGCTTGATCCAGGCTGGCGATAATTAATTTCATAGCGCTTTGCTATTGTTTTAATATCTTCAATTCGCCAATCACGAGGATTGTGCCGCATTTTTTGTAATATTTTGTCTATCTTGCTCATACAAGATTATGGTACCTCATATGGAACCATATTGCAAGTCTAACAGGTCTCATTAAGGTCAATGTTTAGTAACCAACAGTAGCAACCGCTGCAGTGACAAGTAATGTTAAACCACAAGACTAACGACACACACATTTTTAGGATACAATCCGCATTACTCTCATGAACGGACAAGTGAACATGAAAATGGCAGCTCCATCTACTGCGCGGCGCACGATGTCTCCGCCAGTGCCTTATGATCGATGGCTTCTTTTTGCGGTGGCGGCGTTAATAGCGATAGGGTTGCTGATGGTGGCGTCGGCTTCTATTGTGATTTCGGATAAACAATTACATCAGCCGTTTTATTTTCTGTATCGCCAGATAGTAGGGCTGGTTCTTGGCGTATTGATAGGAAGCATTGTCGTGCAATTTGATGTGATTTTATGGAAAAAAATCGATATCGTTTTATTGATGGGTGTTGTTGTTTTGCTGGCATTGGTTTTATTGCCGGGAATAGGACATACCGTCAATGGGAGTGCGCGTTGGATTGGTTATGGCCCTTTGAAAATTCAGGTCTCTGAATTAGCTAAATTTGCTGTCGTGATTTATATGGCGAGCTATCTTGTGCGATCTCATCATGACATCCAGGCAAGTATCATGGGTTTTTTAAAACCCATGGCCTTGTTGGCAGTGGTCGGTTTATTGCTTTTATGCGAGCCGGATTTCGGTGCAACAGCCGTCATTATGACAACGGCATTAGGCATGATGTTTTTGGCGGGCATGCGGTTGCAGTATTTTATATTTCTTTTTCTTATCGTCTTGGCTGCAATGGTTATTTTTGCGATTTCTGAACCTTATCGCGTTGCACGCTTAACGACTTTTCTGAATCCGTGGGCCCATCCGTTTAATAGTGGTTATCAACTCACACAGGCCCTGATTGCGTTTGGCAGAGGCGGCTGGTTGGGTGCGGGGCTAGGGGAAAGCATTCAAAAGTTATTTTATCTACCTGAAGCCCATACCGATTTTTTGTTTGCTGTGATTGGTGAAGAACTGGGTTTTGTAGGGATGTTTGTTGTGGTAAGTTTATTTACCTTTTTGGTATTACGCATTTTTTTGATAGGCCGTCAGGCGCAAAAATTAGAACGGCATTTTGCGGGTTTTCTGGCTTATGGTTTTGGTTTATGGTTGGCAATGCAATTTACGGTGAGTATGGGGGTTAATTTGGGAATATTGCCCACAAAAGGGCTGACATTGCCTTTAGTTAGTTATGGCGGCAGCAGTATGCTTATCAACTGTATTGTGATTGCTGTATTATTACGAATCGATTATGAAAACCGAATGGTGATGCTGGGGTTGAAAGATGCCTAAATTAGCGCGTGTTTTAATAATGGCAGGTGGCACAGGCGGGCATATTTTTCCAGGGCTTGCTATTGCAAAGAAATTGCGTGAAGAAGATGTAGAGGTGAGCTGGCTGGGTACTGAACAGGGCCCTGAGGCTAGATGGGTTCCTGAAGCGGGTATTCCTATTCACTTCATCTCAATTAGCGGTTTTCGTGGTAAGGGATTAATAGATCAGCTATTAGCACCATGGCGTATCCTGATTGCACTGTTTCAGTCTTTGCGG
>JAHFSI010000055.1 GCA_023265835.1 Legionellales bacterium | reverse complement strand
CAGGGCCTTTTCATCTGTATCTACTAGAAGGTAAATATCATTTCCTTCCACCCGTAACAAAACGCCTACAAAATTACGTTGATTCTGAATAGGCGCATAAGTGCGTACTTTGAGCCGCATGCCTATTTGCTTTTGGTAATGCGCAATCTCAAATAATGGTCTATCTACACCAGGAGAAGAAACCTCCAGAGAATAGCGTCCCCGGATAGGATCTTCCACATCCAATATCGCACTGAGTTGTTCGCTGACCCGCGAACAATCCGTGACTGTGATACCTTTCGTACTATCTATATACACTCGCAATACACTATGCCGGCCTTGGCCATGATACTCACAGCCCACAAACTCATAGCCCATCGTCCGCACGAGCGGAGCCAAACGCTCACTTAATGTTGCTACTATTTTTGTCACCAAAAAAACCACTCTCAACTCTATGTTTTAAAACAAAAAAACCCCAATTGGGGTTTTATATTTTTTTGCTCTTTGATCTTGGTAGCGGGGGCTGGATTTGAACCAACGACCTTCGGGTTATGAGCCCGACGAGCTACCAGGCTGCTCCACCCCGCAATAACGACGTCATTCTATAGAAAAGGATTTAGACATTCAAGTTAAATAGGAAAATCTGTTAATGAAGCTTTTCCTTCAACGCTATGAGTGCTTCAAGCGGCAATTCAGTTGCTTTTATTATTAACGCAAAATCACAACCTTCAGACAGAAGACGTTGAGCAATGGTGTTTTTTTCTTTCTCTATGCCTTTCTCTATGCCTTTCTCTATGCCTTTCTCTATGCCGTTTTGCTCAAACCATTGCGCAAGTGTCATTGCTTCACCTCTTAGATTGCCAGTTAAATGCTCTTGGACTTTTTGGACAAACAATTTGCCATCATCAATATTAAGCACATTTATGATGTAGTTTAGCACGATTTTACAGTAACTTTCACCTTGTTGTTGATCAACAAAAGTCAATAGCGAACCACCCTATAATCCTATAAAATACAAAGTTTAAACTTCCTAGAGGGAAGGGTGATTTGTGTCTTTGCTAAAGCAGCTTATCGTTCTGGTCACAAGTTGCGCGCTTGTCTCTTGCGCGGTCGGGCCTGATTTTCATTCCCCGTCGCCGCCTGCGGCACACAGTTATACTAAAAAACAGCTCCCCAAAAAGACGACCAGTATCACAAATGCGGGAAAATCAGGCAAGGCCCAGCAATTTAACATAGGGCAAACGATTCCAGCAGATTGGTGGACACTTTATCATTCTGTTCCGCTTAATCAGCTCATTACCATAGGGCTTGCCAACAGCCCCAACCTGGCCGCTGCCAAAGCAACACTCGTTCAAGCAAAGGAAAATTATAATACACAAGTAGGAAACCTATTATTCCCTGCCTTTAATCTTACATTGAACCCACAGCGCCAAAGCTTTGGGGGATCCACCATTAATAATGCGGTACCATCCAGTGTTTTTAGTTTATATAATACTACCGTCAACATGACCTATACCCTGGATGCATTTGGCGGTTCACGACGGCAAATTGAAGCAGCATTAGCCCAAGTCGATGATGAATACTACCAGCTTCAGGGCGCCTACCTCACCTTGACCTCCAATATTGTCACAACCGCCATTGCAGTCGCATCGCTGCAAGCTCAAATCACTGCAATGAAGGAACTGATCCAGGATAATGCGCGGCAGCTCGTCATTCTCAAGAAACAATTTGAGCTGGGCGGTGTTGCGCAATCCGATGTCTTGTCACAACAAACATTATTAGAACAAACACGCGCCCTTTTACCACCGCTTGAAATCAATCTCGCGCAATCACAACACACATTGGCCATATTAATTGGGTCATCCCCAAGTGAAAGCCAATTACCTGATATTCATCTGAATGCCCTGACATTGCCTGGACAACTTCCCGTGTCCTTGCCTTCTGCTTTAGTGCGGCAGCGGCCTGATATTCAAGCATCGGAAGCCTTATTACATCAAGCCAGTGCGCAAGTCGGTGTTGCTACCGCAAATTTATATCCGCAAATCACTTTGAATGCAGATTATGGCTATTCAGCCACCTCTCCTAACCAAATGTTTCGCGCTTCTTCTAATGTATGGGACTATGGCGCCCAACTCTTGCAACCTATTTTTCATGGCGGCGCCCTCAGGGCCCAAAAACGTGCTGCCATTGCCGCTTACGACATCGCTTTTGCACAGTATCGTCAAACCGTGTTGCAAGCATTCAAAAATGTTGCCGATGTATTACGGGCACTGGATGAAGATGCCAGAGAACTGAAAGCACAAAAACGCGCTGAAATAGCAAGTCGTGCTACACTACAACTCACCAGAGAACAATTTAAATTAGGAGCAGTGACTTTTATCAATGTGCTGAATGCAGAACAACAATATCAACAAACCGTTATTAAACGCATTCAAGCACAAACAGCGCGTTATGCTGATACAGCAGCATTATTTCAAGCCTTAGGAGGCGGATGGTGGAATCAAGTAATCGTACGATAATAAAACCTATGATAATCATGCTGGTTTTGGTCGGTTTATTATTTGGCGGCATCTTTGGCTATAAGATTTTCACGGCCCGTATGATGGCCAATTATTTGGCACACATGGGAGAACCACCCGCGTATGTTTCTGCTATGGATGTGAAGTATTATAATTGGCAATCACAAGTTAAAGTGGTTGGCAGCCTGCGCGCTGTACTGGGAGTCAATGTCACTACTGAACTCGCCGGCATGGTACGCACCATTCACTTTACACCCGGCGCCATTGTTAAAAAAGATGATTTATTAGTAGAACTTAATATTGACCCTGATATTGCAGAATTACATAGCCTGCAGGCCAACGCTGAACTGGCTGCCATCGTCTACAAACGGGACAGCGCGCAATACAAGATCAATGCAGTCAGTAAAGCAACATTAGACTCTGACGACGCTAATCTCAAGAGCGCGGTTGCCCAGGTTGCACATCAACTCGCTGTCATTCAACAAAAAACCATACGCGCACCGTTCAACGGTCGAGTTGGTATCTCTGCCGTCAATCCCGGGCAATACTTGAATCCAGGTGATAAAATTACGATGCTACAAACCCTAGACCCTATTTATGTGGACTTTTTTGTCCCTCAAGAAACGATGGCTACTATTAAAGTGGGCCAAGCCGTGAATCTTACCATTGATACTTTTCCAGGCATGAAATTCCATGGTGTTATTACAACCATCAATCCTGGATTAGACTCAAGCGTGCGAAACGTTGAAGTCGAAGCAACCATCGCTAATCCTAACTACCAATTAGCGCCCGGCATGTTTGCCTCCGTGACAGTCAATACAGGCAGTCCTACTGCACATTTGACTCTGCCTCTTAGTACGATCAGCTTTAATCCTTATGGTGATGTGGTATTTATTATTAAAAAAAGTAAAGATGCTAAATCAAAAGAACCTGTATTAATCGCTCAGCAAACATTCGTCGTGACAGGAGAAAAACGCGGTGACCAAGTTACTATCCTCCAGGGACTGAAAGAAGGCGACAAAGTAGTGACTAGCGGGCAGCTTAAACTTAAAAATGGAAGTGTTGTTATTATCAACAATAAACTGACGCCGACCAATGACCCAAATCCGACACCCAAGGATGAATGATAAATATGACATTTACTGACATTTTTATTAAACGTCCTGTTTTAGCAAGTGTTGTCAGCTTGTTTATTTTATCGCTGGGGATACGGTCTCTACTTTCTTTGCCTATTTTGCAATATCCTTTTACTCAAGATGCCGTCGTGACTGTCGCAACTACTTATACCGGCGCAAACCCCGCCGTCATTGCCGGATTTATTACAACGCCTTTAGAAAATTCTATTGCCCAAGCCAACGGCATTGATTATATGACTTCAGCCAGCACACAAGGACTAAGCACCATTCAGGCAAATTTAATACTCAATTATGATCCCATCAAAGCTGTCGCTGAAATTAACACCAAAGTGAATGCCGTGTTAAATCAACTACCCAGAGAGTCACAGATACCCGCTATTAGCGTTGCAATTGGTCAGACAATCGATTCCATGTATATTGGATTTTACAGCAACATATTACCCAGCAATAAAATTACTGATTATCTCGTGCGAAATATACAGCCTAAATTACAAGCCGTTACCGGCGTGCAACAAGCAGAAATTTTAGGCTCAAGAACCTTTGCCATGCGTGCATGGCTAGATCCTGTCAAATTAGCAGGGCATCATATGACCGCTGCAGAAGTAGGAAACAAACTGGCAGCCAATGATTTTCCTTCTGCTATTGGCCGCACCAAAGGCAATATGTTCACCGTCGATTTAATCGCCAATACCAACCTACATACTGTCAATGAATTTAAAAATTTAATTCTTCAGTCAAATAATGGTGCAATCGTGCGTCTTGGCGATGTCAGTCAAGTCAGTTTAGGATCACAAAATTATAACAGCGCCGTTCAATTCGATGGACAACCTTCTGTCTATATTGGTATCAAAATAGCGCCGTCTGCCAACCTATTGACGGTCATTGATAACATCAGAAAAGCATTTCCTGCCATTCAAGCGCAATTACCTGAAGGATTGAATGCAAAGATTGTGTATGACGCATCGGAGTTTGTTAACAGCGCTATACACGAAGTCATCCATTCACTGGTAGAAGCATTGCTCATTGTCACCCTTGTCATTTTTTTATTTTTAGGCTCTGTCCGTTCCGTCACCATCCCAGTGATTGCTATGCCGCTTTCATTGATTGGCGCGTTTTTTATTATGTTCCTATTCAGCTACTCCATTAATTTATTAACATTACTGGCCTTGGTGCTTGCGATTGGGCTGGTCGTTGATGATGCCATTATTATTGTCGAAAATATTCATCGCCATATAGAAGAAGGTATGAAGCCTATTCCAGCCGCCATTCAAGGCACACGAGAATTAGCAAGCCCCATTATTGCCATCTCCGTTGTGCTTATTGCCGTCTATGTTCCTATCGGATTTATGGGAGGGCTCACAGGGGCTTTATTTACCGAGTTTGCATTTACTCTTGCAGGCGCTGTTGCCATATCAGCGATTGTTGCACTCACGCTTTCTCCCATGATGTGTTCCCGCTTTTTAACAGTTAACAATAATAACCATAATAAATTAATAAAATGTATTGATCGTTTATTCGATAAGCTTCGTCAAATTTATCATCGCGCTCTCAGTAGTGCATTGAATTTTTTAAGTGTCATTTTAGTATTTGCTCTGATTATTCTATCCAGCAATTACATTCTGTTTACAACCTCTAAATCGGAATTAGCGCCCCAAGAAGACCTGGGAATTATACTGGCCATGCTCACAGCGGCACCCAATGCCACACTCAATCAAACGCAGCTTTATTCCCGTGCTGTTAATAAAATATTTTTTACCTTTCCAGAAACCGGGCATACTTTTATGGTAGATGGCTTTAATGGCTTAAATACCAGTATTGGCGGCATGGTCTTAAAACCGTGGCAAGAGCGTAAACGCACAACGAATGAGCTACAACCTGACGTGCAACATTTATTAGATCAAATTTCCGGTGCTAAAATTGCCGCTTTTCAACCCCCTTCTCTTCCTGGCGGCGGCCGTGGATTGCCAATCCAATTCGTCATACAAACCACACGCAGTTATGATGAACTCAATACGCTCGCCCAAACTTTAATCGCCAACGCATGGAAAAAAGGGATATTTCTCTACTTGGATTCTGATTTAAAAATAGATAAAGCGCAAACTGAAGTCGCATTAAATCGCGACAAAGCATCCGAACTTGGATTGACCATGCTCGATATAGGCAGCTCATTAAGTTCCGCCTTAAGTGAAAACTACATCAATTATTTTGATTTGTCCGGGCGTTCTTATCAGGTCATTCCGCAAGTATCACAAGTTGACCGTCTAAATGATTCGCAATTGTTAAATTACTATATCTTAGCAAAAAACGGCACTAGTGTTCCATTGTCTAGCATTGCATCATTAAAAACGAACATCGTGCCTGAATCTTTAAACCATTTTCAACAGCTCAATTCCGCAACCATTTCTGCTGTCTCTTTCCCGAGTGTCACGATGGGAGAAGCGCTAGATACTTTTAAAGCGCTTGCAAAAGAAATATTACCGCAAGGTTACACCATCGATTATGGCGGGCAATCTCGTCAATACATGAAAGAAAGCAGCGCATTATTGTTGACTTTCTTCTTTGCGCTCTTAATTATTTATCTTTCTCTTGCCGCACAATTTGAAAGTTTTAGAGACCCATTTATTGTGTTAATCAGCGTGCCCATGTCAATTTGCGGTGCGATGATTTTTATTAGTCTAGGTATAAGCGGGGCTACTCTGAATATTTATACCGAAGTAGGACTTGTGACCTTAATCGGGTTGATCAGTAAACATGGTATCTTGATCGTCCAATTTGCCAACGACTTACAAAAAGAAGGAAAAAGCAAACGCGAAGCAATCGAAATGGCCGCAGCAATTCGCTTACGCCCAATATTAATGACCACTGCCGCCATGGTCCTCGGCGTCATCCCCTTAATCACCGCAACCGGCGCCGGCGCCGCAAGCCGTTTTAATATCGGTCTTGTGATAGCTGCGGGTATTTCTATTGGTACCTTATTTACATTATTCGTAGTACCCGCGATGTATCTCTTTCTAGCGGACAATAAGCCTCAAGAAAAAGTAGCGGCATCATAAAAACGATAACAGTTCCCACCCGCTTCCTTGGCCATATACATTGCCATATCAGCTTTCTTCATTAGCTCAACCACAGTATCGCCATCCGATGGATAAAGTGCTATTCCTATACTGGCTGATACTTCTAACTGATGGCCTTTTACATCGAGAAGGCCATTTATCCTATCTAGAATTTTTTGGGCCACTTTCTCAGCATCGCTTCTATCATTAATGTCCGGCAGTACGATAATAAATTCATCTCCGCCTGTTCTAGAAACCGTATCCGTGCCTCTGATCGATGCGCTCACACGAACTGCAATGATTTTTAATAATTCATCGCCAACATCATGGCCCAATGTATCGTTAATCTGCTTAAATTTATCCAGGTCTAAAAATAAAATGGCTAATAATGATTCTGCTTGTTCTGTTTGAGAAAACCCCTGACTAATACGGTCTAACAATAATTGTCTGTTCGGCAGTCCCGTCAGCACATCATGATAAGCTAATTCATGAATTTTTGTTTCATAGCCTTCACGAATGGAGATATCAAACACATAAAGGCCTATCATTTCTTTATTAGATTGACTTAACGCATAAACTGCTTTTTTATTGCTGACCATGACCACAGCCAAGTAACTGACGACAATAAAAAGCAGCAATAAACTAACACCATAATAAATAAGCAGGTGCAGCAATACCTCTGTGTATGATAGGCTATGAATTTCAAACAATGATCGCTGAAGGGCTTCATCAATTTGGAAAATAGCATAAAACAATATTGTCAAAATCAAAGCCAATGGAGCGTACATAATTAGAAAAAGCTTTATAATTGCTCTCATAATTAAACTATCTCCTGAATACTATTGATTAGCACATATCACGCGCTAACATCCAGCCTGAAAACTCCCGCAGCGCAATGAAGAACATCGTATAATCAATTTGCTCACTTCCATGCAGCAATTGCAAAACTTGTTCCCAACGTTCTATTGGGCGATGACGTGTTTTCATCCAATTTTGTATAAGCGTTTGAACGTTCTTTTCGTGCTTTTCACTGCGTATCACTGACAAAGTAAGCGTTTTTTGCAGCACATCCAGCTCATCTCTCAGCGTCAAACGCGCCAATGTGTTCCAATGTCCCTCACGAGAATCCGCTGATATTTGGTCCCGGAACCAGACTAAATTAAATTGGGCGCCTATACGAAAATAAACGTTGGCTGTTTTTATTAAATCAAACTCATGCTGAGAGGCTACTTCAATGATATTTAATGAAGTATAAAGCGCGCGATAAACAGCAATTCTGCTCGCCACCTCTTTAGAAAACCCATGTTGAACAAATCGATCAATCAACTCAGATAAATATTTCTTCGTTTCGCCAGTCATTAAACCAGGAATAATCACTTCCAATTTTTTTATTCGCACGGAAAAATGCTCAATCGTTTCACCAATGTTATCCTGCAAATAACGACTTCGCAAAAACCATCGCGTAGAAAGGTTCAATAATGTACGGACATAGTGCAATAACTCATATTGCAATGAAACCGAAATTTTTGTTCCTAAAGAATCAACCAATTTTGCTAAAGCAGGCGCATCAAAAATTTTAGATGAAATAGCATGGGCCTTGATAATTTCTGAAACAGTCGCGCCCGTTTCAGTCTGCGCGCGATAAACAAAAGTAATGCCCATTTCATTGACAATTTGATTGCTCAGCTGTGTTGAAATAATTTCTCGCCATAACCTGTGATTTTTCATATCAGCTTGATACGATTTCTCTAATTTTTTTGGAAACGCATGCACTAATGTATTCAAGAAATAAGGGTCATCCGTTAGATTTGACTTTAGAATTTCACTTTTAATATGAATTTTACTATATGCCAATAAAATAGATAATTCAGGCCGCGTTAACCCCACTCCCGCCGCCTTGCGGTCCAAAATTGTTTTATCATCCGGCAAAAACTCCACTACTCTATTCACAACGCCGGATGTTTCTAATTCTCTAAGATAACTTTGATACAAGCCGGTATAACGCGCCGCGCTAAGCGCAGAAAAACTTAAAGTCAACGCCTGATCATAATTGTCCTTTAGCACTAAGGCGGCAACTTCATCTGTCATTTCTGCTAACAAACTATTTCTTTGTTTTTCCGTTAACCTTCCTTTCGCGACAACCGCGTTCAACAAAATTTTGATATTCACTTCATGATCAGAACAATCCACGCCTGCGGAATTATCAATAGAATCTGTGTTAATCAATCCGCCTTGCATCGCATACTCAATACGGCCTAATTGCGTAAACCCCAAATTACCGCCTTCTCCAACGACAAGACAACGTAAATCACGGCCATTGACCCGGCAAAAATCATTTGTTTTATCATTAACGTCCGCATCGCTTTGAGCTGACGCTTTAACATACGTGCCAATACCGCCGTTAAATAATAAATCGACCGGCGCCTTGAGCAAAGCGCGGATCAAATCACTGGGCGCAAGCGAATTATCTTTCACATCCAACAATTTCTTCATCTCTGCTGACAAAGGAATTGTTTTACTTGTTCGCTTAAAAACACCTCCGCCCTGTGAGATTAATTTCGCATTATAATTTTCCCATGATGAAATAGGTAAATTAAATAATCTGACACGTTCTTTGTAAGATTGTTTAGGATCTGGATTAGGATCAATAAAAATATGGCGATGATCAAAAGCGCCCACCAATTTTATGTGAGACGAATAAATCATGCCATTACCAAAGACATCACCACTCATATCACCAATCCCGATGACTCTAATATGTTCAGATGAATCATCAATATTTCTATTTAATTCGCGAAAATGCCGGCGCACTGACTCCCAGGCTCCGCGCGCAGTAATGCCCATTTTTTTATGATCATAGCCCGTCGAGCCGCCTGAGGCAAAAGCATCCCCCAGCCAAAAATCATACTCTTTAGAGATACTATTAGCGATATCAGAGAACGTTGAAGTGCCTTTATCTGCCGCAACGACCAAGTAAGGATCTTCATCATCATAATAAACAACATCCTCAGGCCGTATGACTTTTTTCTCTTTAAGATTATCGGTGATGTCCAGCAACCCGCGAATAAAAGATTTATAACAATAGATGACTTCAGCTTGTATCACCTCACGCGTTGCCTGTGCCGGCAGCATTTTTAAAACAAATCCTCCTTTAGCGCCCGAGGGAATAATCACCGCATTTTTGACTTTTTGGGCTTTCATTAATCCTAAAACTTCTGTGCGAAAATCTTCACGACGATCTGACCAACGAATACCGCCTCGAGCGACTTTTGCGCCACGCAAATGAATGCCTTCAAACCGGGGAGAATACACAAAAATCTCATACAAAGGATGCGGCAAGGGCAATTCTGGGACCTCACTCGATTTTAATTTAAATGAAAGATATTCTTTAGGCTTGCCTTCCTGGGTTTGAAAATAATTCGTACGCAAAGTTGCTTGAACTAACTGAAAAAACCGCCGCATGATTCTATCATCATCCAAACTAGTCATTGCATCCAATGCAGCAAGAATTTTTTGCTCTAGTTCATTGATTGCATTCGGAGCTATCGCTTTTCTTTTAGGATCATATCTCAACGTGAACAACTTAATAATATTTTTTGAAATTTCACCATATTGCACCAATGTTTTTTCAATATAAGCCTGACTAAATCTAAAACGTGCCTGATGCAAGTATTTTGCATAAGCGCGTAATACACCAATCTCACGCCAAGCGAGCTCGGCGCTCAAAACTAATTTATTTAATCCATCATTTTCACACATTCCCGAGCAAATAGAGATAAATGCTTCTTGAAATAAAGGTCTTATTTTTTGAATATCAACCACATTATTGCCGGTACAAGCAACGCTAAAATCACTAATATAAATCGGCTTTTCTGATAAATTGATTTTCCAAGGACGTTCATCAAAAACTCGCAGCCCCATATTGTCCAAAATAGGTAAAATATCAGAAAGAGGCACTGCCTCTTTGTATTGAAAAAGTCTCAAATGCAAAGGATGTTCTATTTTTTCTGACAACTGACAAAAATCAACTTGAAAAGGTTTCTCTAACGAAAGTTGTTCCATTTTATAAATATCATCAATCGCAACTTGAACAGAACAATAATCTTGATAACTCGTGGAAAAAGCAGTTTTGTATTTATCATAAAGTAATTTGCCGTTTTTGCTCCCCATGTCCTTGGTTAACGTAGTTTGCAGCTGTTCCATCCATGTACCAGTCATTGTTATCTTCCTTAATTAACGCCGATACGCTAGTGTAATCTGCCATGACATCGATGACAACAAGCCTATTAAAAATAATAAATTCAAGAGGTTATATTGCAGCAAATATATGCTGTTTTTGCCCCCCTTTTTTCCAGTCCTTAACTATACTAAAAATAACAAGTCAGCGAGGTTTTTTATGCCCCCAAAGGAAATGTTGGTTGATCAATTTGCGAATATTCATAAAAATCGACATGCTTTACATCATGCAGCAACTCTAAAAATTGCTCACGCCAAGCGATATAATCATCTTATAGGTCTATTATTGATTGATTTAGATAACTTTAAATCTATTAATAGCCATCTGGGTCATTTAATGGGTGATAAGCTTTTGCTAGAAACGCATGCACGATTGGCCGCCTGCCTCAATTCAGATGATTTTATTGCCCGTATTGATGGTGATGAGTTTGTGGTGCTCCTTGGCAATGTCACATCACCCAAAACGGCAGAGACTGCTATACGCAAGATCATGCATTGCTTTACCCAAAATTATAATCTCAACGGTATCACAGCACGCATCAATGCAAGCATGGGCGTTGCCTACTATCCTCATGCGGGCGTTGACGCGTCAGCTTTATTGCAAAGCGCCGCCATGTGTATGTCTCACGCGAAATCATTAGGCGGCAATAATTATCAATGCTATACGGAAACCATCAAAAAAAAATACACAAAACAATCTTATTTGGAAAATGCATTAAAATTTGCATTAGAGAAAAAAGAGCTATTTTTAACCTATCAACCTATTTTTAAGTTAGCGACGAAAGAAATGGTTGGCATGGAAGCATTACTACGTTGGCGCCATCCTTCAATCGGCCTAATATCGCCCGATACATTTATTAAATTGGCGGAAAACAATGGTTTAATTTCATCAATTGGCGAGTGGGCCTTACAAACGGTGTGTGAACAAGCTAAAAAATGGCACAATGCGGGACATAATCAATTCAAAATATCCTTTAATATTTCATCTAACCAATTACTGCAAAAATCCTTTCTGCATTTTATGATGCGTATGTTTAAAAGTACTCATATGCCAGCTCATTTACTCGAACTGGAACTGACTGAAACCGCCTTCCTAACCAAGGCCAGTTATTTTAAAGCTATTTTAAAAAAAATATCTAAAACAGGTATTGGGATCACCATCGATGATTTTGGAACTGGACACTCCTCTTTGATACGATTAAAAAATTTACCGATTAGAGCATTAAAAATAGATAAATCATTTGTGTTCAATATAACGCCTGATTCTTTTGACGCCATCATTGTTAATTCCCTTATTACGTTGGGGAAAAAATTAAATATGAACGTCATTGCGGAAGGAATAGAAACAAAAGCAGACCTAGAGTTCCTGGTTTCCAATGGCTGTCCACAAGGACAAGGTTATTATTTATGCAAACCACTCAATGCCAAGCAAATGACAGCTTTTTTGAAAAAAAATAAAAAAACCAGCGGATCCCGCTAACATTACGCAATGGTATTGCGCAGAATATAAGATTCAGGTAATGTCAGCACCATGGACATTTAACGACCGGTACGGAATGAGCGCACAACGTAGAAAAAGTAATATTATTGGTTGGCGAGAATGGGTCGCTTTACCTGAACTTGGCATTAGTAGAATAAAAGCTAAAGTAGATACGGGCGCTCGCACTTCGGCCTTACATGCTTTTAAATTACAGCCTTACAAGGAAGGCAATCAAGATAAGATTCGTTTTGATATCCATCCCATCCAACACAACATAAACAAAATCATCACCTGCATAGCAGACATCACTGATAAACGCTGGGTCAGTGACTCCGGCGGTCATCGCGAAGAACGCTATGTGATTACGACGCCCATTGTTCTAGCAGGCCAAACTTGGTCAGTCGAAGTGACACTGACTGAACGAGATTCTATGTTGTTTCGCATGTTGTTAGGCAGAAGTGCTATCCGTCAACGCTTTATTGTGGACCCTGCTCGTTCATTTATAAAAGACCCAAAGAAAGGTTTTATCTTATGAAAATTGCCATTTTATCGAGAAGACATGATTTATACTCCACACGAAGGCTTGCAGAAGCAGCCAGAGAACGCGGCCACAAAGCAGATGTGATAGATACGTTACGCTGTTATATGAATATTACCTCTGCACAACCTACGATTCATTACAAGGGCACCACACTTGCCAATTATGATGCCGTGATTCCTCGTATCGGCGCCTCTGTCACTTTTTATGGCGCGGCCGTGGTACGGCAATTAGAAATGATGGGTGTTTTATGTGTGAATGATTCTATCGCTATCACTCGCGCACGCGATAAATTGCGTTCATTACAATTATTATCAAAAAAAGGAATTGGCCTGCCAATTACTGGTTTTGCCCATTCATTAGATGAAATTCAAGATTTAATTAAAATGGTAGGCGGCCCTCCTCTCATTATTAAGTTTCTAGAAGGGACGCAAGGTGTGGGCGTAGTATTAGTCGAAACGACCAAAGCGGCGCGCAGTGTCATTGAGGCATTTTTAGGTCTTAAAGTAAATATTTTAGTACAAGAATATATTAAAGAAGCATCAGGTGTTGATATTCGTTGTTTTGTAGTAGGCAAAGAAGTCGTGGCCGCCATGAAACGCCAAGCAAAATCACCTGAAGAATTTCGTTCTAATTTACATCGCGGCGGACATGCTACCTCTATTGAAATTACCGATGAAGAACGAACCATGGCAATTCGCGCTGCACATATCATTGGATTAAATGTAGCAGGAGTGGATATCGTACGCTCCAATCGCGGGCCGTTAATTATTGAAGTCAACGCATCACCCGGCATTGAAGGCATTGAAAAAGCAACAAAAAAAGACGTAGCCGGCACTATTATTCAATTCATCGAACAAAACATGGATCTTGATAACGATAAAATTAGAACTAAAGGTTAATATTTCAACTGGGCCTCATTGGATTTCTCATCGTGCCTTCGATCAGGGACTTCACCTTTGGGTCGCTCAGTTTTAAAACACGCTGTGAATACATCCCTGTACGCTCTGATTTTTCATCCCTGAAAAATAAGGTTTTAAAACTGAGCGACCCAAAGGTGAAGTCTGTCGCGAAACAAGGCAACAGCTATACCACAAAGGAAAGCACTTCCAGAAAAGTGATTTTGCAGCACTCCTATAGAGCCAGGAACGCTATTTATTATCTGATCTAAATTACCATGTTTGATCAATTTTTACTTGAAAAGAAATGAATAACATAATAGAATTGCGCAATTAATTGTATTTTACTGGGCTTGGAACTATGCGCGCATCTGCTGAATTAA
>JAHFSI010000054.1 GCA_023265835.1 Legionellales bacterium | reverse complement strand
ATTTATTAAAAGAAATGTCATTGATGTTATCTGATTATGAAGAAAAAGTCTTGGAAAAAATAAAAAACATGAAATTCTTCTTGCTGAATTCGATGAGAAAATTGAATCTTATAAGAAGAAACTTGAGCTTCTTGAGCAATTATGGCACGCTACCACAAGCAATAACAGGTCTAAAAAGCAGAGCATTATAGCCCAACTAAAAAATTTGGGTGTTGATAATAAAGAATTAGAATCTTTGCCGGATGATGATATGCCTAACCTTGATTTGAAAGATAAACATAAAAAAAGGCCGCTTCACTAAAGTAGCCCCATTATATAAATCAATATGGAGAAATAGATAATAAGGTTTTTTATTTTTCATCAGCAACTAATTATTTTAAATTCATACTGGAGATAAACATGTTACGTTGGTTACAAAAAAATGAGAGTGCTTCTTACCAATTGCATGATGATAAAAGCACTGCTGAATTTCAGCAATTTGATGCTGCGATAGTTCAATATAAAGATGTTTTGGAGAAAAGTAAGCCTAATACGCTATTTCACATTAATGCTACAGAATTATTAAATCAAAGGAAAGTGCCCAGTCAGCGCATTACACTGTCGTCTATAGAACTTGGCAAAAAAACGCTAGAACTTAAGCAATTAACAACATTGATTCAAAATATGAATCGGTTATTGGAGGAAGTTGAAAAAGGAATTTCTAAACCGATATTTGAAGCCACTAAAAAATATATACCGGATGAAAAAAACTTTAATCAAAAAACAAGAACTCAACAAGAGGCTCTCTTATTTTCCATGGATCATTTTATAGGCGATTGCAAATCTCTACATGACCATGTAAACCGATTTGTGCTTAAGGCAGAATTAGAGAATAAAACAAATGAAGAGGACATTAAACTTATCTCCAGTTTTGTAGGCACTCTTGTCAACGTGGCCCAGAACCCTCTAGATCAGGACGCATTAAATCAATTGTTAATTTATGAGGACCAGATTAATAAAAAAACGAGTTTATCGACAAATTTAACTTGGAGAGAGATTGCACATCATGCTTCAACGATTACAACGACTATTTTTACTATTGTAGCAACAGTCTGCTCATTTTATCCTCCGACTATGACTCTTGGCATGCTACTGATGGGCCCTGCAATGGTATTCATGCTCATTGTGCATCTGCTCGACGTTCCAGACCTGTCAGCACAGCGATCTGTTGTTAAATCTACAAAAGCAATTGGCCATCATGCGAAGACTTTTTTAAGTCAATTACCACCCGCAGTACAACAACCGGAAGCCAACGATGTAGGCCATCCATCTCCTTCTACTAATAGATGGCGAATTCCCTGTTTCTCTTAAAATGGGCAGAGCAGACCCCAAACTGCTTAATTTGAATTAAGCTATCTTCAGACGTCATCGATGTGATCGCCCTCCTGAACGAAACTTCCGCCGGATATGTCAGATAACCATGGTGCAAACCAACACTTACAGTTGAATTTTAAGTAGATTTGAATTACATTTTCCTTGTCTTTATATTGATTACCATTAGGAAGTATGTATGTTGATGCACAATCCACCCCATCCAGGCCTCATTGTTAGACGTATGTTGATTGAAAGTGCCGGTTACTCTATTAGTGATGCGGCAAAAGCCCTTGGGGTAGGGAGAATAACACTCTCAAAATTAATTAATGGAAGATCCGGAATTAGCCCAGAGATGGCTGTGAGGCTTTCAATTGCATTAAGCACCAGTAGTGAAATGTGGATAAATATGCAAGGCATGTATGATTTATGGCAAGCAGAAAAAAAACGAGGTAAATTTCGCGCTCGGATTAAGAAAATTAAAAACTATAAATTAGCAGCATAATATGGAAGAAAATAGCATTTAGGAAATAACACAATGCGTATCTTAATAACAGGTGCCAATGGTTTTATTGCACGAGAAATCATCGCCCGGCTTGCTGCTTCAGGCCATGATATTGTTGCCTGTGTACATAATAAATTATTAGAAAATATCCCGCACAGCAGCGTATTCAAAGCAGATTTCAGTAACCCATTGCCTGTTGATGATTGGTTGCCGCACTTAAAAGACATCGATGCTGTGATTAATTGTGTCGGTGTATTTCAAACTGTGAAAGAAGAAACGATGTGGAACATTCATTATGAAACGCCCAAGGCATTATTTGCAGCGTGTGTTAAGCAAAAAATAAAAAAAATCATTCATATTTCAGCGCTGGGAGTTGATAAAGTAGAAACCGCGTATGCAACCAGCAAATTAGCAGCTGATCAATACTTGCAAACCTTAGACATTGATTCAACGATTGTTCGGCCGGGATTTGTATATGGTAAAGGATCGTATGGTGGTTCTTCTTTTTTTCGCGGGCTGGCCGGCTTGCCTTTTGTGCTTCCTCTTCCTGGCCGCGCCCTGCAATTACAACAACCTATTCATGTTGATGACTTGACCTTACTAATTGAAAAATCACTCACCTTGCCAGGAAAGCAATTGCTTTGCGCCGTAGGAAAAGAAAAATTGTCCATCAAACAGATGCTGATTCAATTACGTGCGTGGTTGGGTTTTAAAAAAGCATGGATTATCAGTGTGCCTGATCTCTTAATTCGTATCGGTGCTAAACTGGGGAATTATATACCTAATTCACCGATGAGCGAGACTGGGGTTAAAATGATGGCTGTGGACAATGTTGCTAATGAGCAGGAGTTGCATACATTAGAAAATGCAGTCCATTTCACGCCACGCAGTTATACACAAGGCCTTAATGGAATGGTGAGCAGCGTTCAGGATCGCTGGCATGCCAGGCTCTATTTTTTACGGCCGCTGTTACGTTTTACTATGGCTTTTATCTGGTTATTTTCAGGCATAATAAGCATTTTGCCTCAGGTGTCCTCATATAGTTTTGATTTATTAACATCTGCAGGTATACCGCTTTCATTGCAGCCCTTCACTTTATATTCACTAAGCCTAATTGATATAGTATTTGGCCTGGCTCTTTTGTTTAATTATCGAATTGTATTCATGGGCTTTTTGCAATGTATTTTAATTTTATTTTATACATTTATTATTTCTATTTTGCTTCCTACTTATTGGCTGCATCCTTTTGCACCGATCGCAAAAAATATTCCCTTGCTGGTGGCAACATTGATTATGATGGCATTGGAAAGTGAACGATAATCTTAGAATCTGTTTACAATTCGCTCATTTATGATATTATTAGTATCTTAGAAATTTTAAATGGCTCACTCAGCGAGAACAACCATGCATAGAAAAATGCCTTTTATTTTATTGATTGAAATGATTGTATTGGCTTTTTTGACGCCTTTTATGCCGTTACTATTACAAAAGCTTTTATTTGCAGTTAGTTTAACAATTAAATCAGGCATTGTGTTTCTGTTGCCGTTTATTATTTTTGGTTTGTTATTTAAGACCATGGTAAAGTTGGCGAAACAAGCCACTTTTATTATTATTTTTATCTTGCTTATGGTGTGTACTTCCAATGCCATGACGACTTTTTTGAGTCATTATGTGGGCATGGGAGTCTTTCAATTTAATATGACACTGCTGGCACCTCAATCCGCCACAGGCTTGCTGCCATTATGGACGCTTAATTTACCTAAGTTGATAGCGAATGATAAAGCCATGCTTGCCGGTATTGGGCTAGGGATTATTTTAGGCAATTTTTTTCCTGCTCTGTCGCAGTCAGTCGCCAATAAATTGGATGCTATCATCAATAAATTTTTGTCTCTCATTATTTATGTTATTCCTGTTTTCATCGCTGGTTTTGTGGTGAAATTACAATGTGACGGGGCCATGGTAACGTTGGCGAAAGATTATACGAAGATTTTTTCTATTATTGCTCTTTCGCAATTTTCTTACATCTTTTTCCTTTATTTCACAGCTAATCGTTTTCAGTTTAAGGATACGATTCAATCAATAAAAAATATGCTACCTGCTGTGATGGCAGGGTTCAGCACTATGTCTAGTGCTGCAGCTATGCCATTTACTATTGCGGGTGTGAAAAGAAATACTCAAAATAAAGATTTTGCAAGCTCGATTATCCCGGTCACAGTGAACATTCATTTGGTTGGCGACTGTATTGCGATTCCTATTCTGGCTTATGCCGTGATGAAAAGTTTTGGCGTGCATGAGCCAGCTTTAATGACCTATCTTATTTTTGTTTGTTATTTTGTATTGGCTAAATTTTCAGTCGCGGCCATTCCTGGAGGCGGGATATTGGTGATGCTGCCTATTTTAGAAACTTACCTTGGTTTTAATGCTGAAATGCTTTCATTGATTACTGCGTTATATATTCTATTTGATCCGGTGATTACGAGTGCGAATGTGCTGGGGAACGGGGCGTTTGCTTTGTTAATAGATAAGCTGCAGGGGCGTAGGTTGGTTGTGCGAGAAGAAGGACGGGATGCACCAACGCTGTCATCCCGCAAAATTTTCGTCAACGATATTTGACAAAAACACTGTTCTAACACGAAAATTTGTGCGGGATCCGGTAGCGATCTATATTAGTCATGCTCTTTTATTCATTATAAGCAGCACATTTTTAAGCGATAACATTTATACCTTACTAACAAGGCCACAACCGGATCCCGCACAAATTTTCGTGTTAGAGCAGTGCCTTTATCGAGTATCGTTGACGAAAATTTTGCGGGATGACAGTGTTGGTGCAACAAAAAACTTTGCAACCGGTGCAAATGAACGCCGATGGATACTAACAGGGCCGTATGCTTGTAATGCGGCTAGATGTTGGGGCGTACCGTAACCTTTATGTTGAGCAAATCCATATTGAGGGAATTGTTTATCAAGCTCGCGCATTTCTTGGTCCCGCAACACTTTAGCAACAATGGAAGCTGCGCTAATAGCGGGTTCTATTTTGTCACCTTCGATAATGGTTTTGACTTGGCATGGTAACCGTGGGCTAGAATTGCCATCAACGAGAGCAAAATCAGGAACAATTTTTAATGCGGCAACGGCACGCTGCATAGCCAAATGCGTTGCTTGCAAAATATTAACACGATCAATTTCTTCAACGGATGCACGTCCAAATGCCCATGCCAGTGAGTGTTGTTGGATTTCAATAAATAACAACTCTCGTTCTATTGCGCTCAATAATTTTGAATCATTCAGCCCAATGATCCGTTTCTCTGGATTTAAAATAACGGCCGCGGCATAAACGGGACCTGCCAAAGGGCCGCGTCCTGCTTCATCTATCCCTGCAGTGGTTTCCATCTTCATTTTTATTTCCTTAGTTCTTTTTATAAATTTTTGACTAAACTAGCTATTCTTGCCTTCAAATACAAGTAGATGACAAAAATTTAAATTGCTTCTACAATGCTGTAACTTTTTTATCTTGAAAGTTGTCTTTGCCCCAATGAATGACAGGTTAAAAATCTTGGTGTTTCCTTAAGGTTTTTAGTGTAAAATATGATCAATAATAGCAGTGGAGTGCATTATGGCAGCAAGTCTTTCAATTATAATAGCTTTTGGTATTTACCTTTTAGCGATCTTATTGATTAGTTGCGGCGCTTTTAAGGCGACGAATACTCTGTCTGACTATATTTTGGGTGGAAGGAGATTAAATAGCTTCGTAATGGCTCTTTCTGCTGGTGCGTCAGACATGAGTGGATGGCTATTAATGGGCTTGCCAGGATTGATTTTTTTAACAGGGATACGGGGTGTTTGGATTGCGATTGGGCTGATCATAGGCGCATGGTTAAATTGGTATTTTGTGGCGGCACGTCTAAGGCTCTATACTGAAAAAAGTGGTAATGCACAGACCCTTCCTGATTTTCTTTCTAATCGGTTTGAAGATAACAGCCATCTCTTACGTATTATCGCGACCATCGCTATTTTGATTTTCTTCACGCTTTATTGTTCCTCAGGGATAGTTGCAGGAGCGCGTTTATTTGAAAACATGTTTGGTCTGTCTTACACAACAGCTTTATGGATAGGCGCTATGATTACTATTTCCTATGTATTTATTGGCGGCTTTTTAGCAATCAGCTGGGTGGACACGATACAAGCTTCTTTAATTATTACGGCACTCATTGCCACTCCGCTCGTCATTATCCATGCTAACGGTGGTATTGCATCCAGTATTCAAGCAATACAACTCATACATCCAGATAACCTAAATTTCTTTAATCAGTTAGATGCAATTGGGATCATTTCATTTCTAGCATGGGGGCTTGGTTATTTTGGCCAGCCGCATATTTTGGTACGGTTTATGGCGGCAAAATCGGCAACGGCTATACCTTCTGCACGGCGTATTAGCATGACTTGGATGATAGGTTGTTTAGCAGGAGCAATCGCTGTCGGGTTTTTGGGATCTGCTTATTTTGCATTGCACGCCGATCTTGCAATGACAGTGAAT
The DNA here is from genome assembly GCA_023265835.1 of Legionellales bacterium. Taxonomy (GTDB): domain Bacteria; phylum Pseudomonadota; class Gammaproteobacteria; order DSM-16500; family DSM-16500; genus UBA4722. Next base: position 7,961 of record JAHFSI010000054.1, on the reverse strand, counting down.
GCCCATCCAGAAAGTGTTTTTATGGAAGTGGTAAAACAATTAGTGCATCCCTGGATCGCCGGATTTTTACTGGCTGCGATTCTTGCCGTCATCATGAGTGCATTGTCTTGTCAATTGTTAGTTTGTTCTAGTGCATTGACGGAAGATATTTATAAAATATTTATCCGTAAACAAGCATCGCAAACCGAATTGGTGTGGTGCGGCCGATTGGGTGTTTTGCTCATTTCAGCGATCGCCATGGTGATTGCATCGAATCCTGAAAGCCAAGTATTAAAAATGGTGAGTTACGCATGGGCTGGCTTTGGTGCCGCTTTTGGGCCTGTGGTCCTTTTATCTTTAATTTGGCCGCGCATGACACGCAGTGGAGCATTGGCTGGGATTATCACAGGCACGTTGACCGTATTAATTTGGAAACATTTTGCTTGGTTCAACCTTTATGAAATTTTACCTGGATTTATTATCGCATTTTTATCCATCATTATCGTGAGCAAGCTCAGCCGACTGCCTGCTTTCTCCATAAAAAAATCGTTTGTGTTGGTCAATAGAGAGATGAAAGCAGCTGCTGTTTCCTCTTGAGTTCTGTCAATTTTTGTATGGCCCTGGCTGCTTGTACGTTGGCATTGCAGCGCAATGTTTGATGGATTTCTAAAAATTTATTTTCAAGCAGGCTGATTTTTTCAGGATGGTCTATAAAATCGAGTAAAGCAGCGACAAGTTGTTCTGGGCGTGCTTCTTTTTGAATAAACTCTGGCACTAATAATTGCTTGGCCAATAAATTTGGTAAGCCAATATAAGGGACTTTCACTAAATGACGTGCGATTTGGTAAGTTAATTCTGCCATTCGATAGGCTATCACCATGGGTTTTTTAAATAATAACGTTTCTAGTGTGGCGGTGCCGGATGTGACAAGCACTATGTCTGCAGAAGCCATGACTTCATGTGATTTGCCAATGAAAAATTCAATAGATAAATGGGGCGCTATTTTTTTGCATAATGCTCGTACTTCTTGATCACGTTCAGCGTTGACTGCGGAAGTAATGAATTTCAACTCGGGTCTTTTCTTAGCGATGGTCGCGGCTGTTTTTATAAATAATTCTGCAAGATATTTTATTTCATTGCGACGGCTGCCGGGCAATAAAGCGATATAGGTTGAATCACGATCAAGATGGAGTGCTGCACGGGCTGCAAATTTATCGGGTTTTAAAGGAATTAAATCGGCTAAGGGATGGCCTACAAATTGAACGGGTACTTGATGTTCTCGATAAAAATCTGCTTCGAAAGGGAATAACGTTAAAATGAGATCGACTGCTTTAGCAATTTTGTGAATGCGTTTTTTACGCCATGCCCAAACGGAAGGGCTGACATAGTGCACGACGGGGATGCCGGCTTGGCGTAATTTTAATTCTAGGCCTAAATTAAAATCGGGGGAGTCAATTCCGATGAATACGTCGGGTTTATGTAAGGTAAAATAGTGAAGTAATGCGGCGCGTATTCTAAAAAGTTCGGGTAATCTGCGTAAGGGTTCGACTAGGCCCATGACGGAGAGACGTTCTATGTCGTATAAACTGGTGAAGCCTGTTTGAAGCATGGCGGGGCCGCCGATGCCGGAGGCGGTTAAATGGGGATAGGTTTTTTGTAGTTCTTTTAATAAGCCTGCGCCTAGTAGATCGCCGGAGGCTTCGCCTGAGATGATGCCGATGTTCATGGGGTTCCTTTACCTCACAACACCACGCTCTGACTTCTTCAAAAAATCAATTAAGCATTTAATCTCAGCACATTCCAACGCCATTTTTTCCAATTGCTCAATCGCTTCTTTCACAGTGAATCCCTTGCGATAAATGACCTTATAAGCCCGCTTTAGCCATACCATTGTTTCCACCGCAAAACCACGGCGCTTCATCCCCACTGTATTCAGGCCAAACGGTTCCGCATAATAGCCAGAAACTTTTACAAAAGGCAGCACATCTTTATCAATCATCGACCCCATTGAAGCAAAACTATGTGCGCCAACCCGGCATCCTTGGAACACGCCGGCAAAGCCGCTTAAGATCACATAATCTTCCACATGAACGTGGCCGGCCAGTGAAGCATTGTTAGCAAAAATCGTATGATTCCCTACGACACAATCATGCGCAACATGCACATAGGCCATAAATAAATTGTCATTGCCAACACGCGTCATGCCATTTTCGGTAGTGCCTCGGTTAAACGTACACGATTCACGAATGATGTTGCCATCGCCAATCAATAAAAACGTTTTTTCGCCGCGATATTTTTTGTCTTGCGGCACTTCGCCCAATGAAGAAAATTGAAAAATTTTATTGTTCTTGCCTATCTTGGTAAATCCTTGAATGACCACATGCGGGCCAATCCAAGTTCCTTCACCAATTTCCACTTCAGGGCCAATAATAGAATAAGCACCAATTTGCACCGTCGGTGCTATGACAGCCGTTGGATCAATAATCGCAGTTGGATGAATCACAGTATTAACCTTTTCGTGCTGTTAAAAATTCGGCAGAACAAACTAGCTCATTCTCAACATAAACAGAACCTTCTAGTTTCCAAAAATCATTTTTAGCGCGTAATAATTTGACTTCTAAGCGCAATTGATCACCGGGTTCGACTATTCTGCGAAACCGTACGTTATCAATGCCGGCAAAATAATATAACACGCCTTCGTGTGGAGAAGTATTGGTTGATTTGTATGCCAAAATACCTGCTGCTTGCGCCAATGCCTCTAGCATTAAGACACCCGGCATGACAGGACGGTTTGGAAAATGGCCGATAAAGAAGGGTTCGTTGATGGTAACATTTTTTAATGCAACGATGGATTCGCCTTCTTTCATCTCAACCACACAATCCACTAAAAGAAAGGGAGGGCGGTGAGGAAGGTATTTCATGACTTCGTGGATGTCCATTATACATTTCATATTTTTACTCTCTAGTTGATGCAGCTTCTAACTGTTTTACTCGTTCAATCAATTGATCTAGACGGTGCAGTCTAGCGCTGTTTTTACGCCATTCCATATTGGTGACTAATCCGCCTGCGCCTGAGGAATAAACGCCAGGCACACGTATGGATTTAGTCACTGCAGTCATTCCCGTGATAACGACATTATCTGCAATCGTTAAATGGCCGGCAAATCCTGAGCCGCCCCCAATTAAACAATTTTTTCCAATCACCGTACTGCCTGATACACCCACACAACCTGCCAAGGCCGTATATTCACCTATTTGTACGTTATGGCCAATCTGGATAAGATTATCGAGCTTAACACCTTTCTCAATGATGGTATCGTCTATTGCACCCCGGTCGATAGTGCAATTTGCTCCAATTTCGACATCATCGCCAATGACGACTCGTCCTAATTGCGGTACTTTGTGCCAAACTCCTTTATGTTTCGCAATACCGAAACCATCACCACCGATCACGGTCCCACTTGCAATAAGGACTCGTTTGCCAATTTGAATTTTATGGTACAACGTCACATTGGCATGTAAATGAGATGCTTCGTCAATGGTAGAAAAATCTCCTATCATACAGCCTGGGCCTATGACCACATTGGCTGCCAGCGTCACATTATCGCCGATAACGCAATTTGCGCCAATAGAAACTGTTGCATCTATTTTACAATGCTGGCCAATCACTGCCGTTGGATGGATTTCTTTTTTTATTTCTGGACTATCATCAAAAAAAGCAGCAATTTGAGTATAGGTGTAATAAGGATCGCGGCTAATTAACGCATTCACAGGACAGGTTGATGCATCATCCGGCAATAAAATAACGGCTGCGGCTTGTGTCGTAGGTAGATATTTTTTATATAACGGATTATTTAAAAAAGTAATTCGTCCGGATACGGCTTGTTGGATGGTGCATACGCCTTCGATTAGACAAGCAGGGTCGCCTTGGATGATGACGTCTAGGCCTTTTGTTAGTTCGGCTAATGTGTAGTGCAATTTGCTTTTTTGTTTCATGTAAGACCTATGGTCGGTGTGAACAAGCGATGGCATCACGGTTGTCATCCCCGCGCAGGCGGGGACCTATTCATCCAAAGCACCTTTCCTGCCATAAGCCGAATGGGTCCCCGCCTGCGCGGGGATGACAATATCGGGTACCTGAGCTAATACACTTTCTTAAACAAACAAAGAGAGCTCTTTATTCAAAAAGAACTCTCTTGTTTTTCAAGCCTGTATCAAAGCTGAATTACTTACTATCAAACTCTTTTGATACTTGTTTGGTAATATCAGCGCCTTCACCTGCAAAAATAACAGCTTGTGCATCCAAGACCATCGTATAGCCTTGTTTCTTCGCAATAGAAGAAATAACATCATTTAGCTGCGCCAATACATTCTTCATGATCTTGTTTTGTTCTTTGCTCAAGTCTTGTTGAAATACACCGGCATCTTTAGATAAAGCAGCTTGATCATCGCTGATCTTGTTTTGTAAAGCAGATTTTTCTTTGTCACTCAGTGTTGCAGAATCTTTCTTAAATTTATCTAACTCATCTTGCAGCGTTTTTTGTGCCGCAATGAGTTTATCTTGGCGAGATTTGAATTTGTTTTGCAGCTGTTTGTTCAAATCAGCAATCTTAGGCGATTGTTGAAATAACTGCTGAACATTCACCACAGCAACACTCGGCTTAGTCGTATCTGCAGCGTACGCTGACGTACCACCTATGACTAATATCGCACCCACCATAGCCAACACTTTTTTCATAACCTTCTCCAATAAAATTAAATAACTATTACATTTAATTCGAAACCACATAGTATGTCAGGGTCTTTTACTAAATTCTAGCGAATTGTACAAGGCCCTGGTTAGCCTAACCAAAATTAGCACCCATTGAAAAGTCAAAAAGCTGCTCATCATCGCTTAATCGACCTGACTGGTTTTGCTTGGCCCGAATAGGATTAAGCGCTTTTCCTACACTCACATCGAGTAGCCCCATTGGTGATAACCAGGAGGCTTCAAGACCACAAGAAGTCCTGATGTGCCCTGATGCAGTACCGCCCAGACTACGATTATCGAACGTATTATAAACATTACCTGCGCCAATAAATACATCTGTACGTAAATTATCTGAAACATAATTGGGGAAAATAAGACCAAAACTCGCATTGACTAAAAAATTACCGCCTGTAGGGTCTCCATTGGAATCTTTAGGCCCCAATGAGTTGCCGACATAACCTGGAAGACTACCAATACCCCCTAAATAAAAATTCTTAAAAAAGGGATAATTTTTGGCGCCACCATTAAAACTGCTGCCATATCCCACCGAGCCTTTGGTGAGCGTGATAAATTTATCCGTCAAGGGAACATAGATTCTGGCGTCATAGCCTGCACGATAATATTTTAATGCTTCGCCGTTGAGGGGCGCATACAGCGTGGCTGAAAGCGAATGCAACATGCCAGTCGTCGGGAAAATCCCTTTATCACGGCTATCACGAGAAACACCGACAATAATATCAAGCTGCTGGAAATGCCGGCCATTGCGAGTGACAAAATCATTCACCTGGCCAGAAATGGGTGTGTTGTTGTGCTGGTTTAATGTAATCAAAGTTCCTTCATAGCCATATCCAATCTGCGCACGATTAAAAACACCTTCTTCTTGCCCAAAAGGAATGCCATACACATCACTAGCTTGATATTGGTTAGAGGTATAGCTTGAGGTCAGATTGGCATTCTTGGGATTAAATTGCGATATATTGAATTCCAAAGAACGACTGATACCATCTTGCGTATAATAAGGATTGGTGTAATCAATCCCATAAAACGAAGCAAATCGGCTCTTAGAAAGATTTAAGCCCATGGTATTTCCAGTGCCTAAAAAGTTCTTTTGTAATAACCCAGCGCTTAAAATAATATGATCGAGTCGTGAATAACCAATGCTCACGTTAGCTTGCGCTGCATTGTCTTCTTTGACTTTATAATTAATATCGACTTGATCATCAGTACCTGGAACAGGCACCACTGACATGTCTACATCTTTTAAATAAGTTTGTCTGGTCAATCGTAATTTGGATTGCTGTAATAATTTGGTAGAAACGACGGCCGATTCCATTTGTTCTAATTCACGCCGCAATGTTCCATCATTTGTTTTATTATTGTCAGTAAAATAAATATGGCGCACATAAGTGCGTTTGCCTGGCTTGACCTCTAATGTAATAAACACTTCTTTTTTTGCTTCATCTATATTGGGAAGCAGTGCTACTTCGGTAAAAATATACCCTTTATTTCCCAACGCATCCGTGATTGCTTTTTCGGTATTAACGAATTCTTGTCGTGAGAAAGTATCGCCAGGTTTGGTAGTAACATATTTCATCATTTCATCACGCGGCAAAATTAAATCGCCAGTCAATGCAACGCCTTTTACCTTATAAGGAACGCCTTCATCCACCACGATATTTAATAGAATAGATTTACGATCAGGCGTGATCATGACCTGGGATGATTTCACTTCAAATTTAATATAGCCATGGTCCAGGTAAAAGTTACGTAATCCTGTCAAGCTGGATTCTAATTTTTCATCGGAGTAACGATCGGTTTGTGTGAAGAAAGTAACAAGACCTGGCGTGGTAATAGTCAATTGTTTGCTTAACGTGCTGTCGCTAAAGGCTTTGTTGCCAATAAAATTAATATGTCGTATTTTAGCAACCAACCCCTCTGAGATAACAATCGTAATGCCTACACGGTTACGGTCCATGCGGTTGACAGTCACATCAACCCGAGCATTATAACGGCCCAATTGATAATATTGATTCAAAAGACTTTGTTTGATTTTTTCTAAAATTTCTGGATTATAAACTCTGCCTTCCGCGATATCGACGCTGTTCATGACTTCAATCAACTTATCTTTGGGTATGACTGAATTGCCCGTGATTTTTAATAGACCTATCGTGGGCCTTTCAATTACGTTAATGACTAAGGTATTACCTTGTCGTGCCAACGTAATGTGATCAAAAAAACCTGTCCCATAGAGGGCCTTGATGATTGCTGACGTTTCACCGGAATGTAAAACCTGGCCGGGCTTGACGGGTAGATAGCTATAAACAGTGTCGGCAGAAGTACGCTGTAACCCATTTATCTGAATTTTCTTTACTACAAAAGATTCTGCATACGCTTGCGCAAAAAAATTAAGGACTAAAACAACCAGTAAAATTATTCTTTTCATATTAAACCAACACGTTGAGCCAAAATTGGCGACCATTATCCAGCGTTTTTCTTTTTAAATCCAGTGGGAAATGATAAATCCTAAGGCAAAAATAGGTGCGGCAGCCGTTAAACTATCAATCCTGTCTAAAATACCGCCGTGTCCAGGAAGCAAACGTCCTGAATCTTTGAGTCCAACCTGTCGTTTCATCATGCTTTCGAATAAATCACCCGCTATGGAGAATAATACAGTCAGCAGCAACCATAAAATCGTGATAGGCCAAATCACATAGGGCGCTTTAAATAGGAATAATGCAAATAAAGCAATCACTAGCGTGGTCAATAAAGCGCCCAACAAGCCCTCCCATGTTTTCCCTGGGCTCACTTGCGGCATGAGCTTGTGTTTTCCCCATTTTCTGCCTGTAAAATAAGCGCCCGAATCTGCGCCCCAAATTAATACAAATAGAAAAAGCAGCAGATTAATACCATTAGGATGATTGCGAATCGCATTCACTGCTAGCCAACAAGGCACTAATACGAACAAACCCATCACTCCTCGCCACAAAACACTGTTTTTCAAAAAAGCCGGATTATTGGGATAGCGTATGACTAAATAGGTTGCGATCAGCCACCAAACTAATGTTGTATATAAGATAGGCGCAAGCGGAAATAAATAAGCAATCCATAAAGCGAGGCCCATCAACAACAAATAGACCCAACGATAAGAAAATCGTTTTATTCCCATAAAAAATGACCACTCCCATGCGCCGCCTAGTACGATTAATGCGGTTAAAAAATAAAATGCTTGTAG
>JAHFSI010000053.1 GCA_023265835.1 Legionellales bacterium | reverse complement strand
AAAAGCAAGTAAAGAAACGGCAAACATATTAACACAATCCCCAAAATAAGCAGCATAAAAACCGTGCTGATAGGCGATACCAAGGGGTTTACACGATGTTGTAAATAACGCAATAAAGCGGACACTAATAGCATAATACCAATAATAAAGGAAGCGGTACTGATGAAATTGGAAAGGATATCCACAGGCTCAATTAATTCTCTAGCAAATCCTCCTATGCCCACCGGGTGCGTAACAGCCAGCGCAGCATAGGGCATAAAAAAGAGCATAATAAGCAGAATAATTGGATTCATATAAATCTATTAACCTCACTCGTATTCCTTTATTATAGGTGATTATCATAGCCTGTCCTAAGCCTATGTGCAAAATTAAATCTGAGTTGTTTGTCCCTTCTCAAGCACAATACCCTGTTCACGATTTGAATTTAAGTTTTTCTGACTATATTGCTCAGTGCAAGCAGCTCATTTCTCAGTATCGCCTGGATCTGAATACACCCCAAGCCAAGCACATTATCACAGCCAATATGCCTTTTGAACTACGTCCTGAACGGCCGGCCCGCTGCGGCGCACTGCTTGTCCACGGCTTGCTAGATTCACCACTGACCCTGCGTGATATTGGGTTGCAATTACAAGCCCAAGGCATACTGGCTCGGGCGATTTTATTGCCTGGCCATGGCACACGGCCAGGTGATTTGCTTCATATTGATTATCATCAATGGCTAGATGCTGTACGCTATGGAATCGCTACGTTTGCCAAAGAAGTGGACACGTTGTTTTTAATCGGTTATTCAACGGGTGCAAGTCTTGCGCTTTATCATGCGTTGCAAAATGCTAATCGCATTGCCGGTATTGTATTGCTCGCGCCGGCCTTGAAAATCGCTTCGCCATTTGCCGGCATTGCGAATGCGCATAAGGCATTGAGTTGGGCCTGGCCGCGCGCGGCGTGGTTACACCAAGATGCAAATGAAATCGATTATGCCAAGTATACTTCCATTCCTTTTAATGCCGTGTATCAGGTATATCGTTTAGCACAAGCAATTAAAACAGCGCAACCTTGTTCTTTGCCTTTGTTCTTTGCGCTGGCACAAAATGATAATACAGTATCTAGCCCTGCTAGCTTGGCGTATTTTCAACAGCAAACCCATCCTAAAAACCATTTGGTGTTATACACAAACTGCCCTATGCCTAACGGCCCGCGTATCACCCAGCGCCATACTGCTTATCCTTTATTACACATACGCGATTTTTCTCATCTCTCGCTGCCTTTTTCACCCCATAATCCACATTATGGTGAAAAGGGTGATTGTCCTTTAGCTAGCCATGTACAGACAGAGGACCAAACTATTTATGGAGAATTTAGTCCGCAACAAATTCGTTTGAATGAATGGTTATTTAACTTAAAATTGTCGCAGCATCATTATCAACGGCTGACTTTTAATCCGGACTTTGATTTCTTAATGCAGAAAATGCTGCAATTTCTACACATGGATCATCAATAAAACATGGCCTTCGTGTACTGTGATATGTATCGTTTCTGCTATGCTGCGATTGAAACAAGAAGTGGCGCCCGGAAAAGTGAGTGCAGAACGAGACAGTTCCCATTTTAGTCCCTGTGTTGATACGGATGCCGTGGGAATACCAAATAAAGATAATTTCGTGTTCAAAGGCAAATCAAATGATTTATGTTCAGTTGTTTTTATCATGCAGCCATATAAAGGCGGCGCATAAAAGACAGCGTTTGATCTTATAAAAATATTAATATTATTTAAAACATGGTCTAATAAGCCGCCATGGATGCCGACAATAATACAAGGCAGTAAATTTTCTGCCGTTAAATAATGTAATGCTTTTTCAAAGTCACAAAAATCTTGATCATAATCATAGAGCGTTTCGACTTTATTCAATAATGATTTGTCGATCGCATCTAAATCACCAATGACAAGACGTGGTTTTACGCCTATTTTCATCAACGCATTGGCTGCACCATCTGCGGCGATAATAGGAAGATCGCGACGAAAAAAAGCCGCATCGGGCAGCGTGCCATTTAAACATAAAATGGAACGACAGTTTTGATAATGGATGAGTGAATCAAGAAGGGTTGACGGCATTGATTTGCTCTTTATCAAAAGAAAATTTAAGAAAAATCAGCAACAAGCTGCTGCATGCTCCTAAGATATTACTCGATAATACAAACATTGAATTCGAATAGCTGCCATACATAATCCATGCGATGGAGCAAACAAGGTAATTTATCAACATCATCATGGAAATATCGTGGGTGGAGCGTGTTTGAGCTGCTTTAATCAGCTGCGGCAGCAATCCGACGATTGAAGTAACAAAAGCAATTGAGCCAAAAATAATTTCTGCAGACATCACATTTTCCTCCGCTCGTTCTAACGAGATCAGGTTCAAGGGTTGGATTATCCTCTCAGCCGTAAGGCACCCCTAATGTTAACGCCGCTATTCTTGCATTGCATGTAAAAAAAATCAAGTATTCATATGCTTTAAACCGCATATTGTATATAATGTGGAAAAATATGCTTTCTCCTATCTTCAAAAAAATAAGCGGTTTAAGAAGTCATTACACTCGATCGGGACTTGTTGTTTCCGGAATTTCATTTGTTCTTATCGTGTTATTTTTCACGGTGGGCGTGCCGCCGGAATTAATGTTTAGCGAATCAATTGTGCGAATATTTGCGACGGCCGCGTTCATTTCCCACTTATTTTCTAATGCCACTTATATTGCTGGTACGATTGATCTTTTTCAACAAGAAACGGATGATATCAAGATTAAAATAGAACGTTGGTCTACCTTAATAGGTATTATCGTGGGGCTTGCGCTTGGTATGTATCTCTCATTCATGCTTGCTCCCATCACTTTTTTTAATTTTCTCGGTATGACTACAGTAGTAACAGGCGCATTTTCAGGTTTAGGCAGCCGCATAGGTGGTCTTGGGCGACGGCCGCCGCTTGAACAAGGATTTTTAGGCGGTGCAGGCATCATAGGTTGTGGCATGGGTTTTTATTTTGCATTAACAGGCGCATCTCTTATGCCTATTCCAGGTATTATTTCTTTTGCAGCTTGCAGCTCACCTCTCATTACCTCCATCATTTTTATTTTTCTTGTCACGAGTCTTTGTATGTCGGGTGCCGATTATGCTGCGAAATCACTCTCTTATTTACGCCACACCTATGAAGATAATAGATATCATGAATATAGAGGATCATGCTGGGGTTCTGCGCTTAGTCTGCTTGCCATTCTATTTTTTGTCACTCACCTGGATTTATTTACCGCTACATTTGCTGCTGAAGGCACTAAACTCGCTGTTGCAACAACCATTGCATTGTTTGCCAAATGCTTTGGCATTGATGGAATTTGCTCGCGTATCGGCCGTACATTAGATCGGTTCTTTGATTCAAACGATAGTGACAGTGACAAAGCTTATAAAATTTTATTAGTGTTAACAGGCGTCGCAGCATTTTTAGTAGTGGTTGATATGGTTTTTAAACTAGCTCATTATTTTGGTGGCGACTGCAAGCCAGCTACATCTCCTACGCCTACTTCTCTTTCAAGTTCTCTTATAAGCAGTCCGCGCTTAACCATGAGTCAAAGCAGCAGAGAAGAGCTACAAAGTGAACTCAGTGAAGAAAAAACAATGAGTGAAACACCTTCTTCTTCGCCTGATCAGTCTCCCGAACGACCTGTTTCTTTGTTTGCGTACTGCTGTTCTTTTTTTGCTTTGCGGAGACATCATAACAAGATAAGCAATAATACTGTATTTTTATCCCCCCTTCCTGACCTTCCCCCTGAGGGGGAAGGAATACAACAGGCATTGCCAGTGCGGAGTCACGTTTGAAATGTTCTGCAAAACAACATCACCGCACCAATACAAATCGCGCTATCAGCCACATTAAATGAGGGCCAATAAAAATGAGAAATATAGAGCTGGATAAAATCAGTGACTTGGCCTTGCATGATTCTATCTAAAAGATTACCTAATGCGCCGCCGACAATTAAGCTGAGCGCAACGCTTTTCCATGCTTCACGTCGCGGCAAACGTCTTAGCCATACTAAAATACCCAGGCTAATCACGACAGAAACTGCGCCCAAAAACCAAACCTGCCAACCAGAATGGTCTCTTAAAAAACCAAACGCCGCGCCTTTATTAAAAGAAAGCGAAAAATTGAATCCTGGCATCACCGCATAGGATGAATATAAAGTTAAACTTTTTTTAGCGGCCCATTTTGTGAGATGATCTAACATGACGACTACCACAGACACCCACAACCAACAAAGACCGCTGGCCATAAAAGAAATTTTTTTATTTTTAAGCATAATGTCTCTCTTCACCCTTCCCATCCACGTTCTCCACACATCGCAGACACAAAGTAGGATGTTTCGGATCCTCACCAATGTCCGCACAGCGGTGCCAGCAACGCTCACATTTTTGATCGCTTAACGGTGTCACCTTTACCTGTAAGCCCGGTATAGTGGTGACTACCGCATCTGATACCGTAGAATGGGTTAAATGCACTTTGGCGCTCGAAGTAATGAAGACAAAACGCAACTCATTGCCTAATTTATCTAATTGGGCTTTTAATTCGGCATCACAATATAAATCCACCGCGCCTTCCAATGGTGTTCCCAATTTGCCTGCAATACGTTGATTTTCGAGCTCTTTGTTCACGGCGTCTCGCACTAAACGTAATTTTTCCCAATACGCTGCATTCATCTCAGCGTTTTCCGCTAGCGCAGCTAAGTTCGTATACCATGTATTTAAAAAAACAGACTCGTTGCGCTTGCCAGGAATAAAGTGCCAGATTTCTTCAGCAGTGAAACTTAAAATAGGCGCAAGCCAACGCACTAACGCTTCAATAATATGAAACAAAGCCGTTTGAGTGGAACGACGCGCAAGACTGTTTTCTTGTGTTGTATATTGACGGTCTTTAATGATGTCCAGATAAAAACTACCCATGTCCACTGAACAAAATTGATGGATTTTTTGATAAATCACATGAAACTGATAGGTTTCATACGCTTGAATAATTTCTTGCTGCACCAAACGCGCTTTGTTCACCGCCCAACGATCGAGTGCTACCATTTTTTCAGCGGGCACTAAATGTTTTTCCGGATCAAAACCAGTCAAATTAGCCAATAAAAAACGTGAGGTGTTACGCAAGCGTCTATAGGTGTCCGAAATACGTGTGAAGCTCTCATCTAATAAAAAAATATCACCTGAATAATCAATAGAGGCCGCCCACAACCGCATCACATCCGCACCAAATGATTTGATAATGGTATCGGGTGCAATGACATTGCCTAACGATTTTGACATCTTGCGGCCTTCCACATCAATTACATAACCGTGAGTCAAGACAGCTTTATAAGGTGCTTCATCATTCATTGCAACCGATGTCAGCAACGCAGAATGGAACCAGCCGCGGTGCTGGTCAGAGCCTTCTAAATATAAATCGGCGGGAAAACGCAGTTCAGGACGCATTTGTAAAATACATTCGTGTGAAACGCCGGATTCAAACCAGACATCCAGAATATCATGGCATTTTCTATATTCACCGGCATCCGAACCCAATAATTCTTTTTCATCTAAATTAAACCACGCTTCTACACCGTGTTGTTCGATACGGTTTGCCGCTTCTTCCATTAATGCAACTGAATCTGGATGCATTTCACCGGTTTCTTTATGCAAGAAAAGCGTAATCGGCACACCCCAGGTACGCTGCCGTGAAATACACCAGTCTGGACGGTTGGCTATCATCGCGGTAATCCGATTTTCTCCCCATTCGGGTATCCATTTGACTTGTTTGATGGCTTCCAGTGTTTTGGCGCGTAAAAAGTTTTCGTCTAAACTGATAAACCATTGCGGTGTTGCACGAAAAATCAAAGCCGTTTTATGGCGCCAGCAATGAGGATAACTGTGAGTCATTTTTGCGAAATGCAATAATGTATGCTGTTCTTTGAGCTTTTCAATAATAGGCTCATTCGCTTTCGTCACATGCAAGCCCGCAAATAAAGGCGTGCTTGCGACAAAACAACCATCATCACCGACTGGATTGTCCATGGGTAAATTGTGTTGTTTGCCGATGAGATAATCATCCACACCGTGTGCAGGTGCAGTATGCACCGCTCCCGTGCCCGCATCAAAGGTGACATGCTCGCCTAAGACAACCGGTACTTGCTTATCATAAAAAGGATGCTGTAATAAAACACGGTCTAATGCTTTGCCTTGTAATTTGGTTAGCACGCGATAGTGTGTGATGCCATAACGCTGCATGACACTCTCAACCAACGATTCTGATATTAACAAACGCTCTTTTCCATCGTAATCGACTAGCACATAATCGTGGTCTGGATTCAACGCAACGGCCTGGTTTGCTGGAAGCGTCCAGGGTGTCGTTGTCCAAATGGGGATAGAAATCGTTTTTTCGTCAATGGGAAGCCCTAATCGATCCAGAAAACTGTTGATATCGACAACAGTAAAACGCACATCAATAGCAGGCGAAGTTTTATCAATATATTCTACTTCCGCCTCAGCCAAGGCCGAAGCACAATCCAAACACCAATGTACGGGTTTTGCGCCTTTCTCCACATGGCCATTTTGAAGAATTTTAGCAAGACTGCGGACTACATTCGCTTCATAAGAAGAATCCATAGTGAGATACGGATGCTCCCAATCACCTATGACGCCTAACCGCTTAAATTCACTGCGCTGAATATCAATTTGACTGGCTGCATAATCCCTGCAGGCTTTGCGAAATTCATTCACGCTGATTTTTTGCCCTGGCTTTCCGACTTTTTTCTCTACATTCAATTCAATAGGCAATCCATGACAGTCCCAGCCCGGCACATAAGGCGCATCAAAACCACTCATGGTTTTAGACTTCACCACAATATCTTTCAAAATTTTATTGACCGCCGTGCCCATATGAATATGCGCATTCGCATACGGCGGCCCATCATGCAAAATAAAACGCGAACGTGTATTGCCTTGCTCACGTAATTTGTTATAAAGATTTAAACTCTCCCATTTCTTTAATATCTCAGGTTCTCGCTGAGCCAAATTCGCTTTCATGGGAAAGTCGGTTTTGGGTAAATTGAGTGTGTTTTTATAGTCAGTCATAATTATGCTTCTTCATTTCAAATTAAAAAAATCCCGCGCCTGTTCTGCATCTTTCAACATTTGTTCTTTTAACAAATCCAAATTATCAAACCGCACTTCCTCACGTAATTTCTTACAAAATTCCACTTTGACCTGTCTGCCATAAATGTTTTCTGCAAAATCGAACAAATGCACTTCTAATAAAGTCCGCGTGCCGCCAACGGTAGGACGAGTGCCCACATTGGCAACGCCGGGTAATCCTGTTTGCGCGATGCCATGCAATCGTACCACATATATCCCTTTTACCGGTGTCTCTTGCCTATGTAAATAGATATTGGCCGTCGGGAACCCTAATACGCGCCCCAACTGGTCACCATACACCACTCGACCTAACATACAATAAGGACGTCCCAACAACCGTTCTGCCAAGGCATGATCTGCGATACTTAATGCTTGCCTCACTCGTGTACTGCTCACACGCTGGCCGTCTATTTCAACACTAGGCATGATTTCAACCGTAAAACCCAGTTGCTCACCCGCCTGCTTTAATAATTGGATATCACCCCGCCGCCCCTGGCCAAAGCGAAAATCTTCGCCAATGATGAGATGTTTTGTCCTAAGCCGGGCACACAGTATTTTTTCAATAAAGTCTTCCGCACTCATGGCCGCCAACATGGCATTAAAGCGCAGTACCCCTACTTTTTCCACTGCCATTTGCGCTAAATAATAGATTTTTTCACGAAACCGCGTCAAACGTGCAACAGGGGCCTTTTGAGTGAAATACTCGGCAGGCTGCGGCTCAAATGTCAGTACCACCGAGGGCAAATGGAGTGCCCGCGAGCGTTGTTGCAGCAGCCCTAATAACGCTTGATGTCCGCGATGCACGCCATCAAAATTGCCAATGGTAGCAACACATCCTGTTAAAACAGGCCCTTGGTTACGAATAATCTGAATAGACACAATTTTCCTATTTTTTAATGAATTACAATCAGTCAGGCGGCTGATTATACTTAAACTGAAGTGATTTAAATAGCGCTGCAATGTGTGCACTTTTTTATAAAAGTGCTATAGTTAATTTACAAGACCCGCATTAACGAGAAATAAATTTATGCCAACCACAACCACGCTTGCTATAACTGCAAGCCCTATCACCAAAGAAGTGAAAGGCGGCAGCACAACAGATATGATGGTAAAATTCGTCCAAGCGCTTTGGGAGGTTCCTGCTGGTACTCCCAGAACGGATCGTACTTTTGTAAAAGGCATACTCCGGGATGCAAAAATAACAGACATCAATACAAACGTTCAACGTCTCGAAATTATCGAAGACAATCTTTATATCATGCAAAACGAACTCGCTACATTGACCTCCGCTCTCAAAATCAGCAAATTAATCAAAGAGGACACCAAAAAACAATTAGAACCACGCATTCAGACATTGAAGAACATGGTCGATAGTGGTATTGACGCTAGCACGAGTTTGACCACGATTAAAACAAACGCACCTGAATTGAAAGAGCAACATCTTGCTTTAATGAGGGCGCATTACAACCCTAAAAGAAATCCATTAACGATCGATGTCACAGAGGAAAAAATTGATAAGACCGTAGAAGAAACCAAAAAAAATGTAGCTCAATTGGCAAAAACTTTGCTCACGATAGAAAAACAAGCTGCGACCACCTATACCAATTTACATGAGGCGCTTCCTCCAGGAACACTCACGCTTAAGCCGATTAATGTGTTGACCGCGCCGAAAGGAGAGACACCGGAGGCTGGAGTTGGTGGGCCACGTAATGAATAATGAATGTTGATTTATTTACCCCCCCCTTCCTGACCTTCCCCCTGAGGGGGAAGGAATATTCTAAACTGCTGCAGTGATAATTAGCACATCCCGCGGACGCACTCCCGTCAACCATAATCCAACAAAATAAATGACTACTGAAGAACCCAATAAAAATAACAAATGAACACACCGCCACCCAACAGAACTTGTGACCCACAAATTAATATCACCCGCCCCAACCCACAACCAAGCTGCAAGCAACCCATTCGTTATCGTCAATCGAACCATAAACGGCCACCAGCCTGCCTGCGGCTGATAAAGCAATTTTTTCCGTAAATAATAATATAAAAATCCTGCATTCATGATGGAAGACAGCGACGTAGCCAACGCAATCCCCGCATGCGCAAATGGCCAAATGAGAGCAAAATTAAATACCATATTAGACACCATGGCCAAAATACCAATACGCACCGGCGTACGCATATCTTGCTTTGCATAAAACCCTGACGCTAAAATTTTAATAAGCATAAAAGGCGCAATGCCAATCGCAAACATACTCAAGCTTTTACGCGTCATCAATACCGCATGCGCATCAAATTGACCGTGTTGAAACAACGTACTTAATAAAGGGCCCGATATTAACGCAAAAACCACGCCCGCCGGCACACCGACCAATAAAACACAACGTAACGCCCAATCCAATGTCATCGAAAAATTGACATCTGATTTGCTCGCATGATGGCGCGATAAATGCGGTAAAATAACCGTGGAAATCGCCACCCCAAAAATGCCCAAAGGAAATTCCATCAAGCGGTCAGAATAATAAAGCCATGACACACTGCCTACGATTAATAACGACGCAAATACCGAATCGATTAATAAATTAAGCTGAGACACTGAAACACCAAACAAAGCAGGCACCATCTGTTTTAATACTCTGCGTACACCCGGATCCTGAAAACTTATTTTAGGCTTAGGCATTAAACGCAAACGCTTTAAAAAAGGCCATTGAAAAAGTAATTGCACCACCCCTGCAATAAATACCCCCCAAGCCAATGCAGTGATAGGCACAGCAAGCTCAGGCGCTAACCAAATCGCAGCGGCAATCATTGAGATATTTAAAAACACCGGTGTAAAAGCTGCCACCCAAAAACGGCTATAAGTATTTAATATCGCACCTGAAAAAGCGGTAAGTGATATCAGCATCAAATAAGGGAAAGTAATGCGTAACATCGTCACGGCCAATTCATAACGAGGGCCAGAGGTTGCAAATCCGGGGGCAAATAAACGCACAATAGCAGGGGAAAATAAGACACCCACAATGGTGACACAAAGCAAAACAAAACCTAACGTTCCCGCAATCGCATTGATAAAATCACGCACCTCTTCCGGGGATTTATTTTTTTGATATTCAGACAAAATGGGCACAAAAGCCTGTGCAAACGATCCCTCAGCAAAAAGCCGCCGCATAAAATTAGGTATTCTAAATGCAACTGTAAACGCATCGACCGCACCCACCGCACCAAACAGTTGCGCCATCACCATATCACGAGCAAACCCAAACACACGAGAGATGAAGGTCATGCTCGCAACGACAGTCGTTGACTTAAACAGGCTTTTGCTCATTATTAAACCAACTCTAAAAAGAAGGATATCGTATCATGGAGCCGGCCTGTGCCTCAATGAGCCAACGCGTAGCGAAAAGCTAATACACAATTACACAGCAGCCGCTGCGTGATTGCCATTCATTATTCTTCTTCTTGCAGAATTTTAGTTGTTTTAGGAAGTTTTTTGTTTTCTGATTTTATTTTTCGATCAATTTTCTTTATATCTTCCGCAGATGGTAAGCTCTCAGGATAAATACCGCTTTGCTTTAATGCTTCACGAACGGTCGTATTGCTTTTTACGTGTTCATTAGCAATCGGTTGCTCACCTCTCAAATTATCGCGCACAGTATTAAACGAAGTGATTTCATTGGCAAAATCCTTAGCTTTGATCGTAATGGTTGGTAAAAAGTCCGCAAGAGCACGATTCTCAGGTATTCCTAATTTATCTTTCATTTTTTGTGTAGCATACCCACCAAAGAGCGCTTGATCTCCCTTACTGCGAATGCGTGCAAAACCTTGGTTATCTACACCACGCTCGAACAAAACACCTGAAAGTTGCTTTTCTGATTCTGTTAGCTTTTCTCTGGCTTGTAACCGCTCAACTTCAGCAAGACGTTGTTCTATTAGCTCCTGTTTGCGTGTCTGGATAGCAAAGTAAGTCTGAGCAAACGCTATCTCATCTTTTCTTGGATCGCCATTCTGGGCAATAAGATAACAGGCATAACGTGTAAGCTTGATATCATCAATCTCTCTCTGGCTCCCAGAACCTAAGGGAACCATTTTGCTGACATCAGCAAAATGGTCCGAAATATCGTGTTTAGAATTTGAACAGGAATCTTTAGCCTTCCCTATTACCTTTAAAAAATTTCTCCATTGCTCATAGCCAAGAAGCACTTGAAGATCGCGTGCATACCAATACTCAATATCTTCCTCTCTTTGAGCGACGCCTTCAAAGTTACTATGTAATTGACTAATTATTTCTTTTTTCATTTTCTTCTCCCTAAAAAACTATCTCGATTTAATATTCTTAAAAAAAGGAGGGGTACAATTTGCCGGCCTGTGCCTCAATGACATGCTTTTGCTACAAGATTTTTTTGTAATTGGTCAACTACCTCCCGTACAGGCATTGAGGCAGCATCTGCTCCTCTCCTCAGGGCGCTCTTGAAAAACAGTGGGCCTTCGATAAGACGATAGGCTCCTTGCTGCGTAGTGTCTCGATAACGATAATTACTGCCTTCATATTTTCTTTGTTGCCGTGCAACATCAGGTGCATTCAGAGCAATGCAAGGAGGAAAAAGCATTAAAGCTAATAGAGAGTTATATTTCTCAAACATTTTAAGATAGACGTTGGCTAATTCCATTGTAGGCATTTCTGACAAACGTGGTATACAACATAATCCAAACGATGGCATGCCATGAGCCGCCATGGCCACTGCAATGACATTAGCCATTGCAAACATTTTTTCTAATGTCCACATACGGTCCTTTGTGCGCTTGGTCAAATCAATAAAATTTGCCCATATCTCTGCATGTTCTGGATAATTAGAATTTGTTTTAAGAATCTCTAAACCCCGGTCTAAAATTTCTTCTTCATTCGTTGGCTTAACCCCGTATATTCCTAACTGCTGCAAGAATGGCATGGCATATGAATACATATTTTTTGCCAGAACATCGCCAATTAAATTATCAAATGGAGAGATAATTTTTAGCTTTTTATCGGTGATCTCCGCAAAAAATTTTATTAACATTTCACTGATAGCATCTTTCATAGTCTTGACTAGTTGTATCAGCATTTCCAAGGCGGATAATTCTATTTTACCCAAACACCAGGCGTGCACGCCCATGATTAAATACTCAATCCAATGCAAATGACAAACAGCTTGAAAAGATCGGCCACCCAGCCGTTCCATTATTAAAGACATGACTTTTAATGTTCCAAGCTGTTCGCATTCGAAAAAATCCGAATCTTTCTGTTCTACACTTTTAATTTTCTGGCCTTTTGGCACATTAATAGGATGAATAGTGAGCGGAATTTCTGTGCCATCTGTCAGTTTTCCAACGAGGTTTAATCCAAACAAAGAATAAGAGAAAAAAAATCCCCTGAAAAAAAAATTATTAGAGGAATATTTGACTTTTTCCCCCATCACAATTTCTAATGGATGGATCCTCACAGCAATATTATTCGCAAATCCATTCGGCAATAGGCCATCTGTTATTCTGAACGGTAAAAAGGGAACAGGTCTGGTAGTCGTTTGATAATGAGGAAGATACGCTGTAGGATTAATGCGTTTAAAACGATCTGCACCATCCTTTGTAATAGATGGTCTAGACGTTCTATAAATAACGCGGGTATTTTCCACCTCTTCGGTATAACCATAAATAATAGTCAAAATAGATAAAATAGTTTGATAAAGACCGTGTTTTTGATAATGCTTTTCCTTCAAAACAGAAGGATCCTCTTCCTCTTCCATTTTCTTGCCCCAATACTCAGCAAGGTCACTTTCAATAGAATCATAAGATATCTGTAATAAGTCCAATAGGTCGCCCGAGCGAGGTTCATAGTAATAGGCCACGGCTTGTAATTGCTGCATAAGCGCATCCGCTTTCGCAAATGATGCAACACTGTCTTCTACTTCTTTATCAAAAGCAGCATGGCCTTCTTTCAATATAGCTATCAAAAATTGAGTGAGCTGTGAACGTTTAATTATCCCTTCTTCAAAGGGTAATTTTTTAAGGCTTTGATGGCTCTTGGTAATCGGAGTAGAGCCCCACTGTCCATTTCCTTCCTTATCGCCATATAGAGAAAATGTATCCCCCTCAAAAACTAAGACGGGTGTATTTAAGCTTTGCGCTTTTTGTCTGGTATCTTCATCGAGAGACTCCAAAGAGAGACGTAACCAAAGATCACATCCCTGGATAGTATGCCTCTCACCATAGAGAAACGTTTCTCCCGCCAAAGAAAAAGAATTTTTTGTATCGAACGTATTGATACGAGATACTTGGTCCGATGGCGCCAATACCATAACGCCCATTTCATCATACAGTGCTTGGTGTATTGCCATGTCTTCATGGTAGACCCAAGTGGAACTTTTCTTTTCTTCGGATGATGTGGATGACGTTGAAGACGATGTTGAAAGCATTTGTTGATTCCCCCCCGTTAGTTTTTGTAGAAAAAATGCGGGTGATACCAACTCCTCGTAGGTTTACTGATTCTGTTCAGGCTGAATATATAGTTCTTATACGACTATGTCAACGAACTGATAAAATGGAGTTGCGCATAAAATATTCATTAAAACAAGGCATCTCAAATTGACATTCGAGCAGGAAGCAGGCATATTAGCACCCTTTCATTTAACTTAAGAACTCCTGGAGGAATACCTTGGCCAATATCGCATCTGCTAAAAAGCGTGCACGTCAAGCAGAAAAACATCGACAACATAACGCAAGTTTACGTTCTATGGTTCGTACTTATGTCAAGAAAGTCCATGCTGCCATTGAAACCCATAACAAAACCATGGCCGAAGAATTATTTGCTAAGGCTCAACCCATTATTGATCGCATGGCGAGCAAAGGCATTATTCATAAAAATAAAGCGGCTCGTCAGAAGAGTCGGTTGATTTCGCAAATTCGCAAGATCACAGAAGGCGCGGTGGCTGCAACTAAAGCGAGAACAAGTAAAACGAAGCAGGCGAAGGTTGCTTAGCACAGCCTCTCCCGCCCTCGGACTTAATAAAAAAACTGAACGTAATTGCGGGAGAGGCCGACACGCGTAGCGTGGCGGGTGAGGGAAAGAGGCAAAACTTTTTAAGAATTAAAAGCGCTTGCAGTCGTAAATGACATTTTTTATATAAACAAGCTCTTAAAATTATTTTGAGTATCATTTTTGTTTGCTGCTTGTTTTTAAGAGGGCCTGTTCCCCCCCCCTCACCCGCCACGCTACGCGTGTCGGCCTCTCC
>JAHFSI010000052.1 GCA_023265835.1 Legionellales bacterium | reverse complement strand
TTATATAACTTTGCATTTGATATTCAATTTGATAGCAAAACCAGTTCGCAAGCAGGGCAAGAAGATTGTCCTGGCAGTACGAATTGCCCTCAAGATGATTTATCGCCTAATCAACAAAATACCGGAAGTTATGTTGGACAATATCTTGATAATGCGAATAGAGCAGGTTCGTTAGTTTGTGCTGATGGCACTATTGATCCCAATTCTGCTCCAGGTTCAGTAGGGACGCCTACACTTTGTGTAGGCCATGGTAGTTATTTATCAAGTATTAATAGCAGCGGTGGATTTGATAACCCCGCTGTAACGATTGATACATTAGTTCCAAATGGCACACCGATACTCTATCCAGGCGATTTACTTTTTATTGCCGGTGGCGGTTCTAATCCGGATGGTAGTACTTCGGAAGTGACGCATGTCATTATGTGGCTTGGTCAACAAGTGGGTTATGGCCCAAATGATATTAATCCCGCAAAAATCGCACCCAATGACGCGCCCTGCGCAGATCCCAGTATATGGCAGCCCCATATAGGTGATTGGGTCATTGTCGATAGTCATTATCAGGGTTATGACTATCGAGTGTTGACTTATTGCTTTTATTTACAGAATTTGTGGGGCGTACGCAGGGTGATCACCTAGTGCCTGCTTAGGTATCGATTATCTTTTTTCGTATAATCAACCTGGAGACTGAATAAAGTAAAATGGGTTTTGATATCGTAAATATCAAGGCGCTCGATTTCTTTTAATTTCCTGGTTAAATAGAGTGAGATTGGTAAGAAGATGACTTCAATGATCACTTTTAAGAGCCACATCGTCACAATTAAAAGCAATAAATTTTTATTATCCACTATACCGTAAAATGCAATCATTCCAAAAATGCCGCTATCAACAGCAGACGCAATGAAGGTTGATGAGACAAAGCGTAATGCAAGTTGATGGCCCGAGAAATAAATTTTTAATTTCGCCATAATAAATGAATTTAAAGGCTCAGCACAAAGATAGCTAAGGGCTGATGCAATAACAATCCTGATATTCATAGCTAAAAGTTCATCAAATTTATTATTGTTAATTACCGCATAATCCGGGCTTGTAAAATGAATGACAATTTGTGCATAAAGAATAAAAATTGAATTAAATAAAAAACCACACCAAATGGCCCGACGCGCTTGTTGATAACCATAAATTTCTGTAATCAAATCAGAAAGTAGATACGTGAGAGGAAAAATAAGTGTACCGGCGTCGGTATTTAGAAAGAAAACACGAATTAACCTAGCATCAAACCAATTTGCCAGCACCATGACCATGCAATAAGATAGGATCAAAAACCATAAAAAACGGGGTTGTGGTAAAAAAGGGTGAAATTTGTCTTGGTTCATCTGCGGAAGCCCCAAATTATTTATCGATGTATATTACAATCGGAAACGTCGCAATTAGTATAAAATGGTTTCTACATTAATATCAAAATAAACTATTATTTAGCTGGTGCTTAATAACAAATCAAGTGCTTCGTAGCAATGTTTGCCTGCCTGGTCAATAAATTCTCTTGATATGATCAGATATTGATAAATTGTCAAATGGGGCAATTCTGAAAAATTAGTGTTGGCTCCTAAGTTAATCAAAGCTTCAGCCTTAAAGAGACAAGAATTAAGTTTTTCGATTATTTTGATTTGCTCGTTTATTAAAAATTTAGAATTGGCTAAGCTGTCATCAACCATAAATTGTCCTTGCTATGTCAAAGTGGTTATGCCGAAAGGTTAATGCTAAGGATTCCTTAGTAGCTTGTCAATCAAAAAACTAAGATTATCTTAGTTTATGATTTTTACTTCGAGTAAGTATGTCTAATTCACCGGTTTGTAAAAGGCTTAAAGAAGCACGGATTGCAGCGGGGCTTTCTCAGAAGGGCCTTGGTATTGCAGCAGGCATTGATGAATTTTCTGCTAGTGCGCGCATGAACCAATATGAAACAGGAAAACATGTTCCTGATTATCTGACTTTGACGCGTATTGCTAAAATTTTGAAGCTTCCAACGGCTTATTTCTATGCTGAATCAGAAGAGTTGGCAAAATTTATTAGGTTATTTGGTAAATCAAATAAATCTACAAAGGCAGGGATAATGAATAAATTAGAAAAGCAAGAATAGGTTTAATTAAAATTGAAAAATAATTTTAAAAAAAGCCAGATTTTTTTAATTCTTTCTAAAAACCTATTGAATAAAGCATGTTAATCTTTATAATCCGTTTAACCCCGAGCATAAGGTAAAAAAATGCATTTGCCTATTAATATTAACGACTTATTAAAAAATTCTATTGTTGAATCAGATCGTATTGAGTTTAAAACTGGATGGAATCCAGAACCAATTATGCATACCATTTGTGCTTTCGCAAATGATTTTCAAAATTTTGGTGGTGGTTATATTGTTATTGGCATACAAGAAAAAGATGGTAAGCCTATCTATCCTCCGCTGGGTATTAATGTTAACCAATTAGATAAAATGCAAAAAGATATTTTAAATATTTGTTCTCGTTTAAAACCAGCATACACACCAATTATTTCTTTCGAGAAATTTCAAAACAAAGATATTTTAGTAATTTGGGTCCCTGGTGGATTGGATCGTCCCTATACGGCTCCTGCTACTTTAGGGAAAAGTAGCGACTACAAATATTACGTTCGGAAGTTCTCCAATACGGTTATTGCAAAAAATGATGAGCAAAAGGAGTTAATTGGATTAACAGCAAGTATTCCTTTTGATGATCGTATTAATTATTTGGCAACATTAGAAGATATAAAGGTAACATTAATTCAGTCTTTCTTAAAAGAAATTGAAAGTGAGTTACTTGAGGAATCACGCGGCATTGCATTATCTGATTTATGTCGCCAAATGTCTTTAGCTGATGGGGGTAATGAGTATTTAAAGCCAAAAAATATAGCGTTACTATTTTTTAATGATCAGCCGGAAAAATTTTTTCCTTATATCCAAATTGATGTGGTGTATTTTCCTGATGATGAAGGTGGGGATATTATTGAGGAAGCTATTTTTAAAGGTCCATTAGATCAACAATTACGGGATGCATTAAGACATATAAGAAATAATTTTATTAAAGAGCGTGTTTTAAAAATTCCCGATGAAGCGCAGGCACATCGTTTTTTTAATTATCCTTATCAAGCGATAGAAGAAGCTTTAGTTAATGCAGTTTATCACCGCAGCTATGAAATCCGAGAGCCGATAGAAGTTCGAATTAATCGCACCGCCATTAGTGTTGTTAGTCACCCCGGTCCTGACCCTTCAATTTTAGATGAAGACCTTAAAGCAGGACGATTAGTTGGTCGGCGTTATCGCAATCGCCGCATTGGAGAGTTTTTAAAAGAGTTAGAGTTTACTGAGGGAAGGGGCACGGGTGTTCCCAAAATCCGCCGAGCTTTGCGAAACAATGGCTCTCCAGAAGTGGTGTTCTTTACCGACGAAACAAGGCAATCATTTTGGATAGAGATTAAAATACATCCTGAGTTTCTAAAGGAGCATGGGCCTGCCGAGGCCCAAGTCGAGGCCCATGTGAAGGCCCAAGTCGAGGCCCATATAAAACTCACTGAAACTGAACGCAAGATATTGATTATTTGTAATAATCCCATAGGAAACAAAGGGTTGGTGGATGCGCTGGGTTATAAATCATTTACGGGTAATGTGAAGCGAGCTATGCAACATCTTAAGAAAATACAAGCAATTGAATACACGATACCTGACAAGCCAAGAAGTCAAAACCAACAGTATAGGATTACAGAAAAAGGCCAAAAATTATTGGAGAAATAAATGACTAAAATTACACAAGGATACGTGCAGAAGATTAATGCTCTAATACTGCCAGAATTAGGTTAATGCATCATTTTCTGTGTATTGTTAATTGAGATATGCGTCTCGTATTCCTTCCTCGCCTTTGGGAGTGATTTTAAGAAATCTAAATAAAACTTGCTTGGAGATATTTTTTTCTTCGCAGATTAACCACTTTATTTTTGTTTCATCTGTGATAATAAAGTTAAGTAAATATTTTTTTGAAATATCAATAGCATTTGTTTGAGTGCTTGCCTCTGCAACAAAAACCCAAGGTAAGCTCCGTCGGCTATTATTCTCATATATTAGTTTTATTTTCCACATGGTAAGACCTCTTAATTTGGATAAATTAATTCGATAATATCTCCAAGAAATTACACATAGCATAAAGAATAATATTGCAATGATGAAATTTAAAAGACCAAGGTGTTAATAACCATATTCATTTAGTAAAATTTGTTCTAATACTCCTGCAGGTATGAAGGATATAAATGACCCAAGTAAAATCCATTTAAATACTAATTTTTCTTCAGGGTTAATATTTTCGCGTCTTGCTATTTTTAAAATAAATCTCGATATAAATACGCCGGCTGTTAAGCTGATGATGATTTGGAAGTATCCTAAGAGATGCAGTACTGATTCATCTTCAGAATTGTCAGTGGCAGTTGAAGCAATAATTTTAAAGTGGTCATAAATAAGATTAATAAACTTAAATAGCAATAATGAGATTGCGACAGCAATTATAATCAATATAGTTAATAAGGTGGTAACTTTGAATTTTTCAAAACTATCTTTTCTCATTTATATTTTTCCAAAAAAATTATTTTTTCTTATTTGTATAATTAAATGCACAATAAATATTGCAGCGCATACCACATTAAAAAATGCCCATACTGCTCGTGTTAAATGAATTGATATGAAAGGGTTAAATAAAATTGCGAGCAAAGAAAATATAATGACCCATGCATTTAAACCATTTTTTAGTTTGTATTCGCGGTATGTAAGATAACCAGCAGCAATGCAAACTACTATGCGTAGAAATTGATAGTAGCCATACGGCAGATTTGCAAGGGCAATAATTGAAAGGATGGCGGGGACCAACCAAATAGCTAGGAGAGGCAGATTTTCTTTTGTCATGACTAGAGTCCTTTTGTGGTTTAGCTGTCCATGTTGATATAAGGGTCAATTTAGCATCAAATACAAATGCAACAAAGGAAATAGTTATCGGTATTGAGAGAGTATGGGATTTTTTATATATGACACATATTCGACACGTAATTTTTAGTTTTTAATGCACCCCGTCTGATCGTCGGGAAAGACCCCGAATTCATTGGTGGGCCCACTAGGACTCGAACCTAGGACCAAGGGATTATGAGTCCCCTGCTCTAACCAACTGAGCTATGGGCCCCTAAAAAACTTTAGGAAACGAATGAGTTTTTACGCACCATCCATGAGCGCAAAAGTATACAAGTCATCATGCGGTTTGTCACTCTTGTTCTTCCAAAAAGCTACGCAATTGTTCCGACCGAGAAGGGTGGCGTAACTTACGTAACGCTTTGGCTTCAATTTGACGAATACGTTCGCGGGTGACATCGAATTGTTTACCGACTTCTTCCAGGGTATGGTCAGTGTTCATATTAATTCCAAAACGCATGCGTAGTACTTTTGCTTCGCGTGGAGTAAGGGAATTTAATATTTTTTGAGTGGCTTCCGACAAACCAGTATTGGTTGCGGCATCCAGAGGAGATTGAATATTAACGTCTTCAATGAAATCACCTAAATGTGAATCTTCATCATCGCCTATGGGTGTTTCCATCGAGATGGGTTCTTTGGCAATTTTGAGTACCTTACGAATTTTTTCTTCAGGCAAGTCCATGCGTTTGCTTAATTCTTCAGGCGTGGGTTCTAAACCGGTTTCTTGCAAAATTTGTCTTGAAATACGGTTTAATTTATTGATCGTTTCAATCATATGCACTGGAATACGGATTGTGCGAGCCTGGTCTGCGATAGAACGAGTGATGGCTTGGCGTATCCACCAAGTAGCATACGTTGAAAATTTATAACCGCGTTGATATTCGAATTTATCAACCGCTTTCATCAATCCAATATTGCCTTCCTGGATCAAATCTAAAAATTGCAAGCCACGGTTTGTATATTTCTTTGCAATAGAAATCACTAAACGTAAATTGGCTTCAACCATTTCTTTTTTGGCGCGACGTGCTTTCGCTTCGCCAATGGACATGCGGCGATTCACTTCTTTAATTTCACTGATAGACATTTTCATCGCATCTTGCAATGAGATTAATTTGTTTTGAGCGCGAGCAATTTCGCCGGCAAATAGTTGTAAATCAGCATAATGACTTTTGCCTTTATGTCCTGCCAGCCAGTCAAGGTTTGTTTCATTATTCAAGAAAGAGCTAATAAAAATTTTGCGCGGCATACGTGCTTTATTGACGGCCAAGTTCATGATATGGCGTTCTTGTGTGCGAATTTCATCGAGCAGCGTGCGCATTTTTCTCGACAATTTATTAAATTGACGCGAAGCAAGCTTCATGTCCATAAAACATTTTGCGAGCTCTTCTCGTTTTTGCAAACATTTCTTATGCGAAACACCATGTTTTTTTTCTGCTGCCGTGGCTTCATCGTAGAGTTGACGCAGTTCCGCAAAACGAACTTTGGCAACTTCAGGATCAGGGCCGGTTTCTTCTTCAAGGAAATCACCGCCTTCACCACCTTCCTCTTCTTCCTCTTCAGCGGCAGCAGCAACGGCCACTTTTTCTTTATCAGCGCCATCTTCTTCAGCAAAAATAGTGGGTTCCATGTAACCACTAATAATATCGCTTAAGCGAATTTCACCTTTCTCAAAATTATCATAATCCATTAAGACTTCGGCAATCATTTGTGGCTGATTAGCCAAGGTAGTTAGCATTTGGTTCATGCCCGCTTCGATGCGCTTGGCAATAGCGATTTCACCTTCACGAGATAATAGTTCTACACTGCCCATCTCGCGCATATACATGCGTACAGGGTCTGTGGTGCGGCCAAATTCGCTATTGACTGCAGCAAGGGCATTTGTTACTTCTTCTTCGGCGACTTCATCTGCTGCTGCTTCATTATTAGCCAGCAAGAGTTCTTCCGCTTCGAGGGCCACGTCAGTGACTTGAATGCCCATATCATTAATCATGCCAATAATTTCTTCAATTTGTTCGGGGTCGGCGATATCGGCCGGCAAGTGATCATTCACTTCGGAATAAGTTAAGTAACCTTGTTCTTTGCCGCGGGCGATAAGGTCTTTCAACTGTGATTGTTGCTGTTGTTGATCCACGTTTTTTGACATATTTTGACCTATTAACTAAGGATGGTGAAAAGGTACCAAACAATTGCCCCATTATACTCGTTGTTTCCCTTTTGAACTAGGGCTAGGGGTATTCTTTTGTGTGAATGAGCTCATGAAGCAATTGTTTTTCTTCAGAGGAGAGCTCGCCTCGTCCTGCTTTTTCCAATAACTGTTTGATTTGTTGGTTACGAATGAGCTTCTTGAGCTGTGTGATGGCCCCTAAGAACTCATTTTTGATGCCAGTCTCAGGAACCATGTGTTCAGCGTGGGCTAGCTTTTCTAATAACTTCTTTTCTTTACGGTCACGCCAATGTTCCAGCAGCGCGCCCGTATTAGGAAAAACATAATGCTTAATGTTTTCAATTAGCTCTATCAATAACTCAATACCAGGCATTTCCAATGCAACTGCAGGCATGGCTTCATTTATGCTATCGGCCAATTGAGGTTCTTGTACTAATAAGGTAAGGGCCAAACGTAAAGAAGAAGGCGCGCGGGCCTTAGGGGCGGGATTTCTATAAGAAGCTATTCTTTGAGGCTTGGTTAGTTGGGCAGCATCGATATGGGCTTTTTTGGCCAACTCTTCGAACATCATTTTTTGCAAAATACCAGCAGGTAATTGGTCAAGATGTTTTTTCGCCATGCTAATGAAGCGTGCTCGGCCATCCATGTTGCTTAAATCAGATTGAGCACTCACAGCTTGAAAAAAGAAGCTAGATAAAGACAAAGCGTTTTGTATGCGATATTCAAAATTTAACTTACCTTCTTTACGTACCAAGGTATCGGGATCTTCTCCTTCCGGTAAAAACATAAAACGTATTTGGATATCATCCCGCACGAGAGGCAATGCGACTAGCAGGGCACGCCAAGCAGCCGTGCGTCCAGCCTGGTCACCGTCAAAACAAAAAATGATTTCAGAGGTATAACGAAACAAAAGCTGTAAATGATGCGCGGAAGTGGCAGTGCCTAGTGTCGCAACTGCATAAGTGATTTCATGTTGAAACAATGCAATCACGTCCATATAGCCTTCTACAATTAACACACGCTTCATTTGGCGATTGGCTTGTAAGGCCTGGTAGAGGCCATATAATTCATGGCCTTTTTGAAAAAGCGGTGTTTCGGGCGAGTTGAGATATTTGGGTTCGCCTTTCTCAAGAATTCTGCCGCCAAAACCGATCACTCTACCGCGGCAATCATGAATAGGAAACATAATGCGATCGCGAAAACGATCATAATGGCCGCCGTCCTCTTTTTTAATCAGCATGCCCGTAGCTAAGAGTTGTTGTTTTAAAGCCGGTGTTTTGCCAAAAGTGTGTAATAGATGGTCCCAGCTGTGAGGAGCATATCCAATGCAAAAATCACGAGCAACACTGCCTGTGATTGCGCGTTTTTTTAAATAACCAATCGCATGTTCTGAGTTACGTAATTCAGTTTGATAATATTTTGCAATGTTTGCTAAGAGGGCATACATATCAACACTAATAGCAGGTTTTGCAGATACCTTGGATTCATGAGGAATTTCCATGCCAGTTAATTTGGCAAGTGCTTCAATGGCTTCTGGAAAGGAAAGACGATCATATTGCATTAAGAAATCAATCGCATTGCCATGGGCGCCGCAACCAAAGCAATGATAAAATTGTTTTGGCTGGCTCACTGAAAAAGAAGCCGATTTTTCTGTATGAAAGGGACAGCAGGCAAAATAATTATTATTGGATTTTTTACGTAACTGAACACGGTTGGTAATTAAATTTACTAGCTCAGTACGAGCGAGCAAGAGCTGGATGAATTCTCGTGGTATCTGCGACATAGGCCCCCCTCTCCGTAATCGTAACTGTTCAGGGCGCTAAGCAGCAATAGGGTTATGTGGGCAACCGTTCTTTGATCTTCGCGCTGACAGCAGCAATATCGGTACGTCCCTGCAATTTCGGCTTTAATATTCCCATGACTTTACCCATATCACGCATAGACGCAGCATTACATTCTTTGATGGCAGCATCAATCAATGTATCCACTTCGGCGCTGGAAAGCTGAGTTGGCAAGTAATGTTGAATGACCTGGATTTCTTGCTCTTCTTTTTGGACCAAATCTAAACGGTTTCCCGCTTGATATTGGACGATGGATTCACGGCGTTGTTTTAACATTTTATCAAGTATGGACAATACATGTTCATCTGTTAATGTGATTCGTTCATCGACTTCACGTTGTTTAAAGGCGGCCAAAATAAGACGGATAGCAGCCAAGCGCTCTTTATCATGCGCCCGCATAGCTTCTTTCATGTCTGCAGTGACTTTCTCTTTGATTGCGGATTCTACCATGGTTTGTACTTCCAAGAAAAAATTAACGCTTATCTTTGTCTTTTTCTTTAGTAATCACTGTACGTGATATTTTTTTCTGAAAACGCTTGATTGCAGCCGCTTTTTTACGTTTGCGCTTCCAGGTGGGTTTTTCATAATATTCATGTCGTCTTAGATCAGCGAGTACGCCAGCTTTTTCAGTTAATCGTTTAAATCGGCGTAGGCTGACTTCAAAATTTTCTTCTTTAACGCGTATACTTGGCATTGTTAACACTATACTCCGTTCGGTGGTTTGTGAAAGAATGGCAGATTCTAATGGCTAACGCGGAGAAAAGCAAAGCGAAATGCGTGTTTTAGGTATTGAAACTTCTTGTGATGAGACGGCCGTGGCAGTTTATGATGCAAAACAAGGTTTATTGTCTCACGCCCTTTACAGCCAAATTGCGACTCATGCGGAATATGGAGGGGTCGTGCCTGAATTGGCCTCAAGAGACCATGTTTGTAAAACGATAAGGTTAGTTGAGCAAGCAATGGCAGATTCTTGCTCAATCGCAAAAGACATAACGGGTATTGCTTATACTGCAGGGCCGGGATTAGCGGGCGCTTTATTGGTTGGAGCAACAATAGGTCAAAGTATGGGTTTTGCTTGGGGGGTGCCTGCTATCGGTGTACATCATATGGAAGGGCACTTGCTTGCGCCTATGTTGGAGACTTGCGCGCCGGCTTATCCATTTATCGCTTTGCTGGTTTCAGGGGGGCATACCCTATTAGTGAATGTGGCCCGTTTTGGCAGCTACGAGGTCTTGGGCGAATCAGTCGATGATGCCGTGGGGGAGGCGTTTGATAAAACGGCAAAGTTATTAGGATTAGGTTATCCGGGAGGGGCGGCCTTGGCGGCCTTAGCGCAAAAGGGCGATCCTAAACGTTTTCATTTTCCGCGGCCGATGATTAATCGCGCGGGGCTGGATTTCAGTTTTAGCGGATTAAAAACATTTGCTGCTAATACGATTGGAGACCATCCATTAGATGAACAAACACGAGCAGATATTGCATGTGCTTTTCAGGAAGCAGCAGTAGAAACCTTGGTCATTAAATGTCATCGCGCGTTGCAATTGACTGGATTAAAGACTTTGGTCGTTGCAGGGGGGGTCGGTGCCAACCTAGTCTTGCGCGAACAACTGCAGCATCTGATGAAAGCAGAGGGAGGCGCTGTTTATTTTCCTAGAAATGAATTTTGTACCGACAATGGTGCAATGATCGCTTATGCAGGCTGCCAACGATTATTAGCAGGCGAACGAGGCGATTTAACAATTAAAGTATTTCCTCGATGGTCGTTGGAAGAATTAATTTGTCCGGCAAAACCAGCCTAATCGTGCCCGTGCCCGCGCGCGTCTTTATTCTTTAATTCTTTTCTAAAAAAAATCATCTTTTCTTACCAATCTTGCTCTCCTTCCCTCTCCATAAATTGCCAATATTCTTTGCATGGCGATATATGAGCAATATGCTCATGCAAGCCGTCATCAAAGCAAAAGTATCATTGGTAAAATACCAAGCATATAACGGCGCGATGAGAGCAGTAAGAAGGGCGGCCAGAGAGGAATACCGTGTTATCAAGGCAATGCAGAGCCAAGTTGCTCCTAAGAGCAATCCAACGGGCCAGGCCAGAGCAAGCCAGCAGCCAAAAGCGGCTGCGACCCCTTTGCCGCCCCTGAAATGAAAAAAAAGCGGATAGAGATGGCCCAAAAAAGCAGCGAAAGCAACCAATGCTAATCCTGTTTCATCCAGGCCCACCGTTTTAGCAAGCAAGATAGGAACAGCACATTTTGCTATATCGCCTAATAATGTGAGAATGGCAACCTTTTTGCCTCCATAACGTAACACGTTGGTTGCACCGGGATTGCCAGATCCTTGAGAGCGTGGATCTGGCAGCCGCAATAGCTTGCAGAGAATAATAGCAGTGGAAAGAGAGCCAAATAAGTAAGCGAGTGCGATGATGGCCAAATAATTAATCATAACGTTCCCAATGGAAGTCTACTTTTTATAAAGGAAGCAATTCTAATACATTGTGCCGGCTGATAGAATACATTACCTCTTTTAAAGAAGGACTCTTATGACATATAGCGCAGACAACTTGATCTGGATTGACTTAGAAATGACCGGTCTTGACCCAGAAAAAGAACGTATTATTGAAATGGCCGTCATCGTAACGGACTCGCAGCTTAATGTGATCGCAGAAAGTCCTGTCATTGCCATCCATCAATCGGATAATTTATTAAATGCAATGGATGACTGGAACACGAAACAGCACAATGCTTCCGGCCTTGTGGCGCGCGTTAAAGAAAGCCAAGTCAGTGAAACGCAAGCGGAGGCGATGATGTTACAGTTTTTAAAACAATACGTTCCTGCAGGCAAGTCTCCCATGTGTGGTAATACCATTTATCAAGATCGACGTTTTTTGAGTCGATATATGCCTGAATTAGAAAAGTATTTCCATTATCGTTTGTTAGATGTCAGTACGCTCAAAGAGCTTGCTTTTCGTTGGGCGCCGGAAGTGTATGCGGGAGTAAAAAAAGAATCTAAACATTTAGCATTAGATGATATTCGTGAGTCGGTCGAAGAGCTGAGATATTACCGAAAGCATTTATTAAATCAGGAAGTCATGAATGACTAAACGAGGACATCAATAATGTATTCAATCGGATCCTGGTGGATGTGGTTTGGTTTTTTTGTTTTTATTCTTGTTGTCATAGCATTGGATATTTTCTTTTTAGACCGACATAAAAAAAATGTGGTAAGTGCACGCCAAGCATTGTATTGGGTAGTATTGTGGATGGTGTGTGCGTTGTGTTTTAACGTATTGCTCTGGAAATATCTTTCGTATACACAAGGCATGGTCATCGCCAATCAAAAAGGGTTGGAATTTCTAACCGGTTATGTCATTGAGCAATCACTTTCAGTCGATAATATGTTTGTATTTGTAATGATATTTTGTTATTTTGCCGTTCCTGCCGAATATCAACGCCGTGTATTATTGTATGGTGTATTAAGCGCCGTTATTTTACGTTTATTGGTTATCTTAGGCGGCACTTGGCTGGTGGCCAAATTTCATTGGATATTATACCTATTTGGGATTTTTTTAGTGCTGACCGGCATTAAAATGTTGTTTCCAGAAAAAGCCGAACTCAATTTTTCAAAAAATTTTATATTAACCTGGGTGCGTCGTCATTTTCGTGTGACTGAGTCGTTTCATGACGAAAAGTTTTTTATTAGGCAAAATACATTTTGGTACATTACTCCTTTGTTTTTAGTGCTAATTGCAATTGAAATTAGTGACTTAATTTTTGCTATGGATAGTATTCCAGCTGTTTTTGCTGTTACAAATGATCCGTTTATTGTGTTTACTTCTAATATTTTTGCCATACTTGGCTTGCGCGCGCTTTATTTTTTACTAGCGCATATGTTGGTCCGCTTTCATTTGTTGAAGTACGGTATTGCCTTAGTATTGGTATTCATTGGGGCAAAAATGTTGCTTGCGCATTGGATCGTTCTTCCTATTTTATTAACATTAAGTGTAGTCGTGGCCATTTTGGCCACGACGGTCATTTTGAGCATGCTTAATCGTATGCGAGGTAAGATATGAATATTGAAAAGTTGCGATTAGCCCATTTTGCAGAGTACCTTGCCCCGCGACAACGAGACAGTCATAAAGGCTCATTCGGCCATGTTCTGATAATAGGGGGAGATTATGGTTTTTCCGGCGCGGTGCGTTTAGCGGCTGAAGCTGCTTTACGTGTGGGCGCAGGACTTGTGAGTGTGGCGACCCGGCCTGAACATGCAATCAGCTTAAATATAGTGCGGCCAGAAATAATGTGCCATGGCATTAATCATGTTAAAGAATTGGCTCCCTTGCTTGCTAAAGCAACTGTGATAGTGATTGGGCCAGGATTGGGTCAAACCAGTTGGGCCAAAAAAATAGTGATGCGCGTATTTAAAAGTAAAAAGTGTTTGGTCGTAGATGCGGATGCTTTAAATTTATTAGCTAAAAAAAGTATGAGCTACCCCAATTGGGTACTTACGCCGCATCCCGGCGAGGCAGCACGGTTATTGCATACGACACGCGAATTGATTCAGCAAGACCGTTTGTCTGCTGCAAAATCAATGCAAAAAAAATATGGGGGTGTGATTGTATTAAAAGGAGCGGGTACATTAATTGTGTCCGAGAACGATAAGCCGGCATTGTGCGAAGCTGGAAATCCTGGCATGGCAACAGCAGGAACAGGCGATGTGTTGAGTGGTGTGATAGGGGGACTATTGGCGCAAAATATTCCGCTGCCAATGGCTACAAAGTTAGCAGTGTTAGTCCATGCAGAAGCGGGTGATTTAGCAGCACAGGAAGGCGAACGTGGTATGATCGCAAGCGATTTGTTCGCTTATTTAAGACGAGTAGTCAATGGCTAAAAACACTTATATAAAATTCGTGCCTGATGAATCCGCGATGTTAGAGTTAGGAGAACATCTTGCACGAGCAACACAATGTGATAGAGAGCGTAATAGAGTGATATTTTTAGAAGGACAACTCGGCGCAGGCAAGACAACATTAGCGCGCGGCTTTTTACGAGCATTAGGCCATGAAGGCCGAGTCAAAAGTCCTACTTATACTCTTGTTGAACCCTATGAATTTTCTGAAGGCACCGTTTTTCATTTTGATTTATATAGACTGCAGCAGCCTAATGAACTTGAATCGATTGGGATACAGGATTATTTTGTTCCAAAAACAATTTGCTTGGTGGAATGGCCTTTGCATGGAAAAGGATTTTTGCCCGCATCCGATTTGTCTTGTTACATCCGTATGCAAGGCAATAGTCGTGAAGTGACATTGACTGCGCAATCTGCAGTGGGCGAAACTATTTTGCAGCGATTACAACATGATAAGTAAATGGCGAACATTGGGAACCATAATAAGTTGGTGTATCATCAGCTTATCGCATGCAGCGCATGCTGCGCCGATTACAATTACCAATATAAAACTATCTGATAAATCGTCGTGTATCCAAATTGCTCTCAAATTATCTGCGCCTACTCAGCCGCATATTTTTACTTTGGCAAATCCAGATCGCCTGATTTTTGATTTTACGAATACGAAATTGGCGGTAAAGCTAACCTCACTGCATTTTCCTCATTCTCTTATTACAAATGTTCGCAGCGGACATCCTGTTCCAGGCGTGTTAAGGTTGGTCTTTGATATCAATCGCCCTTTTCATTTTCAAACCATGACAAAATTACCA
>JAHFSI010000051.1 GCA_023265835.1 Legionellales bacterium | reverse complement strand
CATAATACAAAAAACTGTATAATACAAAAACATCAAGAAGAAATAAAGTATCTATTCAGCTATTGTCGCTGATCCATTCGTGTCCGTGAGCGTGCCCGCGCGCGGGCACGATTAGGGCAGTGACAACCGTGCACCAAAAATAGCTGTGCCAATTCTGACCATAGTTGATCCTTCCGCAATCGCTGCTTGCATATCGTTTGACATCCCCATTGATAAGGTGTCGAGCTGGAGGTTTTTTTCATTGAGATCGTTAAACAAAGCGACTAATTTTGCAAATTCTGCTCTTTGTTCAGGGAAAGTTTTTTTAATCATAGGAACCGTCATCAAGCCGCGTAGTTTTAAATGCGGCAAAGCGGCACAATAGCTTGCCAATGCGGAAGCTTCAGCAATGGGTATACCTAATTTATTTTTTTCTTGGCTGACATTCACCTGCAGACAAATATTTAAGGGCGGTAAATGGTGAGGACGTTGGTCGCTTAGCCTTTTCGCAATGTATGGGTCTGTGACACTATGCACCCAGTTAAAATGTTCGGCGATTTTTTTAGTTTTATTACGTTGAATTAAACCAATGAAATGCCATTCTAATTTCTTGTCTGGGAAAGCCATTATCTTCGGCAAAGCTTCTTGCAAATGATTTTCACCCAATGCAAGTTGTCCTGACAAAATAGCTTGCTCTATTTTTTCTATTGGTTGGCCTTTAGTGACCGCTAACAAAAAAACAGAATGCGGCACGCGCTTAAACAACACTTCAGCATCATGAATTTGCTGTTTGACCTCTGCCAAATTTTTTGTAATGTTACTCAAGGTTGGGCCCAGCATCACGTATGGCGTTGCTTACAGCAAATTTTTTAAAGTTATCAGTGAATTTTTCTATTAAGATACGGGCGCATTCATCATAAGCTTGTACTGTGGGCCATGCTTGCCGCGGATTTAATATTTTTGAATCTATTCCTTCAATTTTTTTAGGCACTGCCAAATTAAAACCCGGTATTGTTTCATAGTGCGCATGACGTAAATCACCATTGACGATTGCACTGACTATAGCTCGTGTGGTTGGTATTGAAAAACGATGTCCGCCCTGGCCATGGGCGCCGCCGGTCCAGCCTGTATTGACCAGATAAACTTGAGCGTCCCAATTTTCTAAGCGCTTCATTAATAAATTAGCATATTCACTTGCGGCTCTAGGGAAAAAGGGTGCGCCAAAACAGGTGCTGAACGTTTGTTTGATGCCAGCGCCTTGTCCTACTTCGGTGCTGCCTACTAAGGCAGTATATCCACTTAAAAAATAGTAAGCAGCTTGTTCTTTCGTAAGCCGTGCTACAGGCGGCAGCACGCCATATAAATCACAGGTTAAAAATAAAACGGCATGGGGCTGGCCTGCTTTATTGGCTTCCACACGTAAGGGAATAAATTCACGCGGATAAGCTGCGCGGGTGTTTTGGGTCAAGCTGACATCACTGTAACGAGGTTCTTGTGTTTCTGGGTCAAGGACGACGTTTTCCATGACCGACCCATAGCGGATAGCGTCCCAGATAACAGGTTCTCGTTCTTGTGATAAATCAATACATTTGGCGTAACAACCGCCTTCAAAATTAAATACGCCTTCATTGCTCCAACCGTGTTCATCATCGCCGATTAAATAACGTTCTGGGTCTGCGGAAAGTGTGGTCTTGCCGGTGCCGGATAGGCCAAAGAACAAGGCTGTTTTACCATCTTTTCCTACGTTAGCGGCACAGTGCATGGGCAGGATTTCATATTGCGGCAAGATAAAATTTAACACAGAAAACATCGCTTTTTTCATCTCGCCGGCATAATAGGTGCCGCAAATTAAAATACGACGGTCGGTAAAATTAAGTATGACGGCAGCATCGCTGTTTACACCGTCTCGAGCAGGATCGGTTTTGAAGCCAGGAACGCAGAGCAATGTCCATTGATCTGGTTGGTCCGTGGTAATCGGTTTTTCAGGGCGAATAAACAGGATTCGAGTAAAAAGACCATGCCAGGCTAATTCTGTTTTAACTTTAACGGTTAAAGAAAATTTTTCTTCAGCGCCTACCTTGAGATAAGAAACAAAAGAACACTCTTTTGTTTTTAAATAATCTGATGCAAGCTGCCATAAAGCAGAGAATTTTTCTGGGCTGATGGCTTGATTAATAGTGTTCCAATCAACAGTATGTTCGGTCACACTATCTTTGACAATAAATCTATCTTTAGGCGAACGGCCGGTGCGTGGGCCCGTTGTCACTGTTAAAGCTTGATTGGCTGCTAGCACGCCTTCTTTTCTGGCTAATGCTAGATTAATAAATTCTGAGGTGGATAGGTTAATGTGGGTCTGAGTTGTCATGATTATCTCATCGGCTTCGATCATTGAAGAAGATCTCCAGAAAGGGAGGTTGAAAACGCGAATTGTACCTAAAATTTTGGGAATACTCCATAATACGACAATTATTGGTGCGAACTATTGGGATGTTAATTAAAATGTCTGAGGTCTTTGGTAAGGCGAGGAAGAGACGGGCGCGGGCACGGGCACGGTTAGATGGGTGATAATGGCATGACTGAATTAGATAATGTGATTGCTGCTGCTTTTGCTAGCGAAGGCAAGCAAGAGGATGTAAATAAAGTATATTTAACATTACTTCGCACACAATTGATCGTTCCGGTCAAAAAAGAGGCTAGCCCAAATCCAGAAGAACCGTTTTTTCCACTATTTGCCAAAATGGATGAAAAATATTTTTTAATCGCTTTTGATACCATCGAGCGTTTAAAGGCATGGGCTGAGGACCAATTAGATCAGATTGCTTTTGTGGAGTTATTGGGGCGTGATTTTATTGTTGGAATGAGCGAGCAGACTTATCTTTGTCTTAATTTGGGCACGGATTACTATAAAGAGTTTTCACCGGATGAAATAATGCATTTGAAAAAGGTAATTATGCGGGTGGATCAGCTTAAATAATGATGGATGTTTTATTTATCATTTTAATCCAGCACAATAAGCCTCCCACCCTGCTTGTCGATATTTCTGTGCCTCAGACTGCGGATCTTTAGCTTGCAGAATGCCGCGGCCAACAATGATGATATCGCTTTGGTTTTCGCCTATTGCTTTTGCAGGTGTCACGTATTGCTGGCCTAAGGTATCTTTTCCTTCGGTAAGTTGAACACCAGGGGTCATATAAAGCCACCAGGGGTCAGCCGATATTTTTTTCTGGGCAATAAAGCCTAATACAAACTCAGGAAACTGCTCAGCCATGCGTAATGTTTTTTGGACATAATCCGAGGTAATTAAATTACCAGCCGAACTCATTTCTGCCAGCAATAACAGCCCACGTTGTTTTGGCAGTCCGACTTCTGCCAGGCCTGAAATAATCCCCGGCCCTGGCAGGCTATGCGCATTCACTATATCAGCCCAATCAGCAATGTGATAAACACCTTGTTGATATTGATGTTTGACCGTATTGCCAATGTCGGCAAATTTACGGTCTTCAAAAATCAAGAAATGGTGTTTTTCAGCAAGTGATACCAATTGTTTCGTCAATTCCGAAGTAAAATCTGTCAAAATATCCACATGGGTTTTTAGGATACAAATTTCTGGGCCTAATTTATCTGCTAACTCCAGCAAGGCAGCACAGGTCGTCACATCAGCGGACAAAGCTAAGTTCGTTTCTTTTTCAGTTAACAAAGAAAATAAACGTTGTGCTATACGGTTAGTACAAAGCGCCGCGCGCTCGGCATAAGAAATTCGTTTAAGCATTTTCATGTAAGAGTGAATTGACAATAATACGTTCAGGTTCGGGCAATACGTCTGAAGTCAGTAATGTGTTTAAGACTTCTTTCAGGGTAAAAGCGGCATGCAAATTATAATGGTGCTGCTGTAAGTTTTCTTTTCCACCTTGTTCACGATCAATCAATACGCCAACATGCTTCACTTTTAAACCGGCCACTTCAATATCTTCCGCCGTTTCTAAAATACTGCTGCCAGTGGTGATCACATCTTCGATGATTAAGCACTGCTGCCCTGTTTTGAACGCCCCTTCAATACGCTGCTTGGTGCCATAATCTTTAGGCTCTTTACGGCGCATGACCATAGGCAGGTCTTGTTTAAGAGCAATACAGGTTGCAATGGGTAAAGCAGTATAAGGCACACCACAGATCACATCGATGGGATAACCATTCACTTGTTGCCAAATGGTTTCGCCTACAGCGCGTAATACTTCGGGATAAGAAATAATTTGCCTTAGATCAAGGTAAATAGTCGATTTATTTCCGCTTTTTAAAGTAAAATCACCAAACTTAATGGCGCCGATTTCATAGAGTGAAAGAATAAGTGGTTTGTAGTTCATAATTCTCTGTCCTTGAGCCGTCAATTCCAACATAATACCAATCCAAAAGCAAATGCAAATGTAAGAGGTGGCCATCATGATAAATTCGCTATATGGGCAGGATATCTTGTCAATGAGAGATTTGTCGATTGAGCAAATTCAGCTCATTTTGAAGACGGCAAAACAGTTAAAACAGAGCCCTGTTTCATCCCTTATTCCAGGCAAAATAGTGGCGCAATGTTTTTTTGAAGCCTCGACACGCACGCGTTTATCATTCGAATCGGCAGCCTTACGCTTGGGTGGGCAAACGATAGGTTTTTCAAGCGATGAAGGACTTTCTATTAAAAAAGGCGAAACATTACGTGATACTATCCAGGTCATTTCTGAGTATGCAGATTTAATTGTGGTTAGGCATTCTCGTGAAGGCGCTGCGCGTTTAGCGGCTGAGGTTTCAGCCAAGCCGGTCATCAATGCGGGTGATGGGGCCAACCAGCATCCTACTCAAGCATTGGTAGATTTATTTACGATCCAAGAATGTCAAAAGAGCTTAGATGGTTTAAGCATTGCTTTAGTCGGTGACTTAAAATATGGACGTACCATCCATTCTTTTGCGCAAGCTTGTATGCTATTTGATGTGCGTCTTTATCTGGTTTCTCCAGAGGGATTGGCAATGCCAGAACCTATCTGTGATGCGTTAAAAAAACAAGGAGTCCGTTTTTCTTTTCATCACTCTATGGAAGAGGTATTGCCTAAGGTGGATGTTCTCTATTTGACGCGTATTCAGCAAGAGCGGTTTAGCGAAACAGAATATCAATTAATTAAAAATAATTATATTTTAACGCCGGCTTTATTAAACAATGCGAAAATCAAAGCAAATTTAAAAATATTACATCCTTTGCCAAGAACTAATGAAATTGATATCAACGTTGATAAAACACCTTATGCGCATTATTTTGTTCAAGCGGCCAATGGTGTTTATGTGCGTCAAGCTTTATTGGCGTTATTATTGAATGAGAGGCCCTTATGAGCAAAACACTTCCCGTTTCGGCGATAAAAAATGGCACGGTAATTGATCACATTCGTCCTGGACAAGCACCGCGTATCATGCATTTATTAAATGTGATACAAAGTAAAAATAAAGTGACGATGGGGCTTAATTTACCTAGCAAATTACTCGGATTAAAAGATTTATTGAAGATAG
Organism: Legionellales bacterium; assembly: GCA_023265835.1. Taxonomy (GTDB): domain Bacteria; phylum Pseudomonadota; class Gammaproteobacteria; order DSM-16500; family DSM-16500; genus UBA4722. Next base: position 9,396 of record JAHFSI010000051.1, on the reverse strand, counting down.
AAAACCGTGTCTTGACCAATGATGAAGCGAATGAAATTGTTATTTTTGCGCCTGAGGCGACAATTAATATTATTAAAGATTTCGAAGTGATTGAAAAAATCACCACGCATTTTCCGCAAACTATTACAGGGGTATTTAGTTGTTCTAATCCGGTTTGTATCACGCATGCAGAGCCCATAGAAAGTTTTTTTCATATTGAAGACCATGGCAAGCAAATTAAATTACTTTGTCATTATTGTGAAAAAACATTTGATCGAGACCAGGTGAAGGTAACTATTTAGTGATTAAAATCGAAAAAGTTCGAAACAGTCAGGGTGCATTAATCAGCGTAGCACCTATTGCAAGTGAACAAAATGTTGTAATTGATGATGCCAATTTGACGTTATTGCCTGCTTTAATAGATCCCCATGTTCATTTCCGTACGCCTGGCCATGAATATAAAGAAGATTGGCGCACGGCGGCACAGGCTGCGGTCCGCGGTGGTTATACGACCGTGTTTGATATGCCTAACACATTGCCTCCAACCATTACGCGAGCTTATTTACATGAAAAGAAGGCATTGATCGATAGTCAATTACAAGAAATCGGTATTCCTTTGCGTTACCGGCTTTTTTTTGGTGCGGACAAAAATCATTTAGATGAAATAGTCAAAGTCAAAGATGAGATCATTGGCATCAAGGTGTTTATGGGATGCAGCACGGGGAATTTGGTCATCGATGATGATGAAAGTTTGGAGAAGGTATTTCGCATTGCGGCTGAAAATAATTTGATTGTTGCTGTGCATGCAGAAGATGAGCATTTGATGAGGGAGCGTAAAGTTGAATTTAAAGATAAAGTGGGTTATGCAATACATTCTGAAATTCGTAATGTAGAGGTGGCGTCTCGTGCGGTCAAAAAAGCCATTGCATTGACGGAGCGTTATAAGACGCGGCTTTATATTTTACATGTTTCCAGCGCAGCGGAAATTCAATTAATTGATCGTGCAAAACAAGCAGGGTTGCCGGTTTATGCTGAAACGACGCCGCATCATTTATTTTTAGATACGACTGTTTATCCCGTGTTGAAAGGCAAAGCAGTGGTCAATCCTCCTTTGCGTTTGGCCTCAGATCGTGCGGCGCTGTTTTCAGCGATCCATGCGGGGACCATTGATACGATTGGTTCAGACCATGCGCCGCATACGGTGGCTGAAAAAGAAAAAAAATATGGTGAATGTCCTTCTGGAATGCCTGGTATTGAAACGACATTGCCGTTGTTATTGAATGCCTATCATGAGAATTTACTAAGTCTTGATGAGATTATTTCATTGACGTCGAAACGCGCGAAAGAAATTTTTAATTTGGAAAATAATGATGATGTGGTGTTGGTTGATCTTCAGAAAAAAAGAGAGGTTTCTGAGAGTGAGTTAAAAACCAAATGCGGTTGGTCGCCGTATGCGGGGAAAGTACTGTATGGATGTCCTGTTTATACTATTTTGTGGGGGCGTTGTTTTTTTGTTTGATCACATGATTTACCATATTCTATTAACCCCATATTTTTCAAGAGCAGCATCACTGCTTAAGATGGGTATGTCCTCTATCAAAGCTTGTGCAACGAGTAATCGATCAAAAGGGTCTCGATGATAAAAGGGTAATGTTTGAACTTTAATGACGTGTTGAAAAGTAATAGTCATTTGTTCAATATTATTTTCTTGTGATTCATTTAAAATAAATCGTTCCATAGAAGAGCGAAATTTTAATTTGCCTAAGCTTGATTTGATAGACATTTCCCAAATACTAACAAGACTTAAGAAAAAGTTGTTTTTTTCATTTAAAAAAGTTTCTCTTGCGGTTTTTGATAGTTTTTTGTTATCAGACGATAACCAAAGAAATGCTTGAGTATCTAATAAAATTTTCATTAACGATAATCCTGAAAATCATCGAGCGGCGCATCGAAATCATCTTTTATCTTAACAAGATTTTTGGAGCGTCCGATTTTTCTTTTATGAGGTGGCCGATGAAGCGGAACTAATTTAATAATTGGTTTATTGTCTCTTGCGATAATAACCTCTTCTCCAATGAGCGCTTTTTTAATTAATTCAGAAAGATGGGCCTTGGCAGTGTGGATGTTGAACTGTGCCATTTGTTTTCCTCCATTTTGAATATGGTCATATTACATGACTATATTAAAAAATACAATACTAACTTAGAGGGCTTTTATATATTTTGTACAAATGCCTGGGTCATAATATCGCACAAGGAAGCTTTCTTTGATTTGTTTCATTAGCGTGACTTTGGGGGTGTTGATTTGAAGTTTGTGGCAAAAATAGCATAGAAACTGGCGTAGAGCTAGCAGATGAAGCAGGTAATGTTTGAGTAGATCTTTCTGTTTTTGTTTCTGTTTCTTTCAATGCTGTTGGTTGTGGTTCGGTAGGTTGAGAAGCGGGTGCATTTTGCAAAGAACGTGTAATAGCAGCTTCGCTGCTTCCTGGTTCCTTACTTTTTTGTTGCTCCACTTCAAGCAATCCAGGGAATCTAGAATAGACGGATTTATGTGATATATAACACGATACAGAATTAGTAAATCTTAATAGATTAAGCAGCACTATCGATCCGCTTCCAATGAACGCAATAGCGTTCAATACAGTATCTGCTATGCGCGGTAATGGATAAGCATTAGCAAATGAGCTGCACGGCAGAAAGAGTATCAAGCTGACAATGATGCATCCATAAAATAAGGCTTCATAATGATGTTGTTTCCAGCGCTCTTGAATTTCATTGGCCTGAGATAGGTCGGACTCATAATATTTTATTTTTGCTTTCTTTGCCGGATGTATTTCATCAAAATAAAGATTGATGCTAACGCCAATGATTCCGACTACCCAGCCAACAAATGCTTGTAAAGGAAAAATCGCCGCAGGCGTAAAAAAAGCAGCGATAGCAATTAAAAAAAGAAAAGTTGTAAAAAGGTCAGCTTTGTTTTGCCATTCATGTACGCCAAATTTTTCTTCAATGAATTCCACCCCGTTGCGTCTGCCTATATAACGGGTCATTCTATTGAGTGTTTTAAAAATATAGATCAATGGATCGGATAGATAGGTAAACCATTGTAGAAAAAGTGAAGCCTTAGCAAGAATCGCTCCGTGAAATATAAAAGGAAGGAATGGAATAGCAATATGAACAAAAATACCAAGATTGCAAATGACGGCCAATACAGTGAGTATGCACACTATTGTATGCCATTTCTTTTCTCCTCTAAAAAGATTAGTAAAACAAGCCCATGCAGATTTTATTTTGTCTCGTATGGTCACGCAAAGCCTTTTTTATAGGAGGTCTTATTCTAATAGCGCATGATTATATTATTTATATAATAGAAAGCAACTTGTTTGGCATTGTTAATTAGACCGATGCGACTAAACTAAAGTAGATTTTAGGCGTCCTGCCCTGACCAATAATGGTCTCAGAGGCAATACTTTTCGTAAGTACTTGTGTATACATCACATTTCCTGTGATGAACTTTGAAAAAGCAAAACGCATGCCGAAGCCTGTCGAGCTGGCACTTTGTTTCTTTTTAATATTGGCCACATTCTTGATGTTCCAAATAGCGCCAATGTCATAATAAACGTAATACTGGGCGGACTGAAAAATAAAATAATTCGGAAAAGCATTTAACCGAAGCTCTAGAGAGCCTGCAGCACCCCGGTCGCCTAATATTTCAGCAGGGTCATAACCGCGGCCGACCTGGCTGCCGCCAAATCCAAACTGTTCCTCCGATAACAAAGGGTTAAACGAATACTGCCCTTGTGCGAGTGTATAAAATGAAAAACGATTAGAGAGCGGTTGAGAGCGGCTGATTTGTGCATTGAGTTTAGTATAGACGCCATCTGCGCCAAAACGGGAGGTGGTGAGTGAAGTGGGATCACTGTTTGCACCTAAAATCTTCAGTCCCTGCTCTATGTGGAATGATGAGAAATCTATTCCATTAAAACGGTCCGCAAAATTATAGCTGGCGCCTACATTAATGGGACGTATATGGTCGTTATAAAGCAAGAGCTCTTTATTAAATAGGGTAGTTTTACTATCTAGATAAGTAAATCCGCCATCCAAGGTCAAATCGCTGGAGCGTGAACGAATCACAGGATATTGGAATGAGGCATAATAAGTATTGGCAAGACCTTGTGTTTGCAAAGGCCTTAATGTCAATCCTGGTGTAGTGCGCGATTCATTTCCACCTACAGTACCTTGCAGTCCGTTGGTTCCAATAGGTGATTGGTAAGCAAGATCAACATAATGTAATTCTTTGCCATGCGTTGCAGCAAGATAAGTTAAGCGTATGCTGTCGCCTGAACGGAACAGAGAGTTTAAATTGGTTGTGGCGGTAATTTGCAACGGCCCTATGTACAGTGTTCCGTAATTATCATAAGAAATTGCAGCGGTGATGATTTTTTCTTGCACTGCTAAGTTTAAATCGGACGCACCGACCTGTGTTTTTGAAGGCTCTAATATGGCTTTAGCTTGCACGCCTGGAATTTCATTGGCTAAACGTAAATATTTTTCTAATACGCTTAATTGTAATGGTCTATTGCTTGAAATTTTTTCACCATAAGCCAATAAAATGCCTTTAGTGCGTTTGGCGTCGCCAACAATGTTTACTTTATCAATGTATCCTTCAATAATTCGTACGCGTATGATACCGCCCACGACATGTTGCGGTGGAATAATCGCGCGTGACAAAATATAGCCATTGTTTCGATAAAAATTAGTAATGTTTTGTACTATCGATTGTAATTCAGCAATGCTGATAGTGGTGCCTAGTTTATTTTTATAGAGAGGAAGCAATTGCTCATCCGTGTAGACATGGTTCCCTTCAAGAATCATTTTTTTAAAAAGGAATTTAATTTTTTCTGCTTCGGGGCCTAGGCCTGTTGGTTTTTCTGCTGGCATGGAGATGGGTTGCAGCGGTTTTAACGTAGGCTTTGGTTGCGGTAAAAAATTTTGCTGAACTCGGCCTGGTTCCGCACTGCCAGGCAGCGCTGGAGCTGCAAAAGCCACATGGTTGACAGCCATCATAAAAAAAATGATTACACGGCCAAGATTATTTTTTGTAAATATTCCCCACGCTTGCATTAAAAAAATCCTTTTAGTGTCGGGAAATGATGTTATGGGAAAGTATTATAGTTTTTAATACTTATTTTATAAAGAGATTAGATGAAGTATGTGCCTGAAAATACGCGCATGGCAGGGCCTGAGAGCACAACAGGGGAATTTTTATCAGCCCATTCGATTAATAAATTTCCATAAGTTAACTCTACGTTAACTTTATGATCTAATCCATGATTCAGAATGCCGGCAACTACTGCGGCACAGGCATTGCTGCCGCATGCAAAAGTTTCTCCTGTTCCTCGTTCAAAGGTACGCAGGTGAATGTGGTTTGGGTTAATAATTTCCATAAAACCTACATTTGTACCATTAGGAAAAGCGGGATGAGTGGAAATTTTGGCGCCTAGCTGTTCAACAGGCGCATCAATAATTGAAGGTACTTTTAAAATGGCATGAGGGTTGCCCATGGAGAGGACAGTGAAAGACAGCGAAGGCATTGTCTGATCAAGGTTGTATTGTGCTGCTATTTTCGGCGTGGTAAAAGGGACTTTTTCGGGCTCAAAACAAGGAAGGCCCATTATCACATCAATATGTTTATGATCATGAACAGTGACATTGATCAGGCCGGAAATGGTTTCTAAGGCCAATGATTTTTTCTGAGTAAGGCCTTCTTCTTGTACGTAACGTGCCACACAGCGCATGCCATTACCACACTGTTCTGCTTCGCTGCCATCCGCATTAAAAATACGACAAGCAAAATCAGCACGAGATGAAGGCGTGACTACTAACAGTTGATCAAAACCAATGCCTCGATGTCGATCAGCAAGCAAAGGAATGGGAATTTTGCTGAGGTCTACTGTTTGTCGGATGGTATCTATGACCATAAAATCATTGCCAAGACCATGCATTTTGCAAAAGGAGAGCGTCATTTTTATTTTCCAGCAGGTAGAGTGGAACTATCAACGGGCAAGTATAAATGGCCTGATTGCCCACAACCTGCAAGCATACAACAAAAGATAAAAAAAATAAGAAAATTTTTCATCATATAGTGCTTCTCAGTTTTTTGTAATGTTGGATGAGGCCTTCTGTTGAAACATCTTGTAACGTTTTATCCTCAGAATTTAGCGCATGCAAAATAGGAGGCAGTAAATCTTTTCCGAGTTCAACGCCCCATTGGTCAAAAGAGTTAATGTTCCAAATAGCGCCTTGAACAAATATTTTATGTTCATACAGTGCAATTAAAGCACCGAGATTGTATGGCGTGATTTTATCAAGAAATAGAAGATTGCTTGGTTTGTTGCCCGGAATGACTTTCTGTTTTGCAAGTTGTTCACAAGCTTCCGTTGTGTCTTCCTGTTGTAATTCAGCAAGTACTTCCGCATAAGATTTGCCTTGCATGAGTGCTTTTGCTTGGCTTAATCCACTGCCGACTAAAATGGAATGATGATGGTCTAATTCATCGTTTCCCTTTCCTATTAAAAGAAAATCAACCGGAACAAAATGATTGCCTTGATGAAATAATTGATGGAATGCATGCTGCCCATTACAACCCTGTTCGCCTAAAATAACCGGCCCCGTTAAAAAAGGTATGTCTTCGCCTTCTTGCGAGATACTTTTGCCGTTGCTTTCCATGTCTAGTTGTTGAATATGCGAACGTAAGTACTGTAAAGCATGTGAATAGGGTACGATAGCTTGATGGGTTGTTCCAAAAAAATTAATATACCAGATGCCAAGTAGTCCCATCAGCACAGGCATGTTCTTTGTCAGTTCGGCATGTTGAAAATGTTGATCCATCGCATGTGCGCCTGCGAGAAATTGAGAAAAATGGTCCATGCCAATCAGTAACGCTAGCGGCAGCCCGATGGCAGACCAAATAGAATAACGTCCTCCTACCCAGTCCCATAATTCAAATATATTTTCTTTTGCGATACCAAAGGCCAGTGCTTTTTCAGCCGCTGCTGTGACGGCAATAAAGTGCGGCGTTACCTCTTGGGTCTTGAGTTGAGTTTGCAACCATTGTTTGAGTGATCTAGCATTAGTCAAGGTTTCGAGAGTAGAGAATGATTTGGATGAAATGATAAATAAAGTAGCTTCTGGATCCAGTTGTTTTAATACGGCATGCAGATGTGCGCTGTCAATGTTGGAAATAAAATGGCAATGCAAATCTTTTTCAGCAAAATCAGCCAGGGCGGAAACAGCCATCAAAGGCCCTAAATGAGAACCTCCGATACCAATATTGACGATATCGCGTATGGGTTTACCCGTAATGCCCCGCCATGTTTTGTTGCGTACTTGATCAGTGAATTGACGCATTTTATCTAACGTAGCATGCACTAGCGGAACAATATTTTGACCATTGACCCAAATGGACTGGGTTTTGGGTACACGCAGGGCGGTGTGTAACGCGGGGCGTTTTTCTGAGCGATTGATCGCTTCTCCAGAAAATAATCCCTTGATTTTACGTGGTAAATTAAGCGTGTTAGCGAGTTGGACCAATAACTGGATAGTCTCTGTCGTAATTCGGTTCTTTGAATAATCGAGTAAAATTTCTCCTACTATCAATGAAAAGCGAGCGAAGCGCTGGCCATCTTGATTAAACCAATCCTGCATATGACAGAGAGCAATCATTTCTCTATGGGCTTGTAATGCTTGCCATTCTGCTCGCTCGGTCAGTTTGTTCATGGGTAGGTAATGCTTAAATTGAGAGCCCGTAGGATACCTGATTTATAACTACTCATCAATTGTGACTTGTTGATCATAACTGCTTGCCGTATAGTACATAATCAAATTTTTGGTAAGGCGACTTTAGAGTAACTGAAGGATAATATGGCAGAAATAATAACATTTTTTAATCACAAGGGAGGGGTAGGAAAGACAACTCTTGTGCATAATTTAGGTTTTATTCTTGCAGATAAAGGCTGCCGAGTGTTGCTTGTTGATGCTGACCCGCAAATGAATCTTACTGCGGCAATTTATGGTCTTTCAACAAGCGTTGAGTATTCAACAGATGAAGATTCAAAATGGAGTAGAAATATACAAAAATATATTTCATTGTCTGAATATATCAATGCTGAGCTCAAGCGTCAGCCTAGCACAAAAGAGATATATCGAATTAAATCGAGTGAAAAAGGTCGTTCGGTAGATTTAATTGCAGGTTCTATTAATTTAGCTAATATAGAAGCGGATCTTTATGGTGTTATTAAAAATAAAAATGAATTTACCAATGAGATACCTTATAAATTTGAGCAGGCTATCAAAAAAAATAAAAATGAGTATGATTTTATTTTGATAGATACTTCACCTAGTGCGAGTAGCATTATTAATGCGTTAATCATGATGGTAACGGATTATTTTATTACGCCTGTTTCACCAGCATTTTTTTCCTTACAAGCGATAGATAATCTGAGTGCGATTTTTAATAACTGGATTAAACTATTAGGTGAATACGAAACAACACAAAATTTTAAAGGGCTGAGTTTTAAGCCAAAGTTTTTGGGGTTGGTCGTACAAATGGCCAAGAGATTTAGTGGTGGTAGTGTTCAGGAAACAACAAAATTCTCTAAATCAGCAGAAAAATGGATAGAAGATGTGAATGGTAGTGTTAAAAGATTTCAACAATTTGCGATGCAACGCGGTATGTCTATTTCAGCAGAAGAATTTGAGAAATTTTTTGGTAATGATCCAGGTCCTTTTATCATTCAAAAATGTTGTGACTTTACGCCGCAACTGCGATCAATAGCCGAAAAAGCAGGCATGCCGGTTGTGCACCTTACACAGGATATCTGTAATAAATATAAGGATTCTGGCCAAAATGTTGATATTACTAAAGAGGATGGACAGTACACAAGATCATTTACAAGTATCTCCAACTCTTATAATAAAATTGCAGACGGTTTGATAAAGCTTATTGAGCGAAAGCCTCCCGCACCAACGCCGTAATTCCTTACCTATTGCATCAATGCACTTAACCAGAGTAATATAGACTCACATTTACGCGAGCCAAAGGGTTTTTATCATGGAAGAGCTTTTTAAACATCTGGAATTTCGCATTCAAAAACTGCTGCAAAAATTCAACCAAGTAAAAATGTCGAACCGTCATATCCAGCAAGGCAAGCGGTCGTTAACGTTCGAGAACGAGCGTCTTTTGACCAAACAGAAAAGCGCTATCACGAAAATTGAAAATATGGTTGTACGCCTTAAACCATTAGAGGAACTATGATGAAAAATGACGCCATTGATACTTCAGTTGAATTGATGGGTAAAACATATCAAATCAAATGTCCGGAAACAGAGGTCAATGCACTAAAACGTGCAGCTCAGT
>JAHFSI010000050.1 GCA_023265835.1 Legionellales bacterium | reverse complement strand
CACTGTAGCGCATGCGATGCTTGGTGTATGGACTACTATGATCGTTGGCTTGTATGAAGTAGTCAATTAAGAGTAAATCCCAGTTGCTTGAGAGAGATAGTTTGTTAGAATAGAGCGCTGAAAATCAATATAAAAATGGACATTCTTTTATGGATGGCTGGTTTTTATCATGACGATGGGGTAGGGGCAAGATGTGAAAAAGACCATAAGTTATTTATATTTTTTATTCTGCAGTGTCTTTTTTAAATATTACTGTCCATTAAAAGTTGAAGGGCGAGAAAATCTGCCGGCTGGCTCTTTTATTCTCTGTAGTAATCACAATAGCCATATAGATAGCCCTGTATTAATGCTTGCCACCGGCATGGCTTTTAATCGATTTGGTATGGTTGCAGCAAAAGATTATTTTTTTGATAATCCGTGGAGAAATAAGATTGTTAATAGTTTAATGAATTTGATTCCAATTGATAGAAAAGTGTCCCGTTTATCGCTTGCCGAAAATATTTCTGCTTGTAAACATTTTGTTGAAAGCGGCCAACGTCATTTAATACTCTACCCCGAAGGAACTCGTTCAATGACGGATGAAATACAACCTTTTAAACGAGGGCCTGCAATGATGGCGTTGAAATTGGCAATGCCATTAATTCCTGTTTATATCGAGGGTACCTATCAAGTGATGAGGAAAGGCCAATGTTTTCCAAGAAGAGGCAAGATCAACGTGAAGATAGGGAAACCCATTATCGCTTGTAAAGATAAAAAACAAGTGACTGAGCTGCTTGAAAATAGTATTAAAAAATTAAAGGAACTCTAAGTGCGATGCGACAAATGAAGTGGTGGGGCTGGGGTGAACCAGTTAAGATTTTTGATATCAAAAATAAGCCCGCGCTATGGCCTTATATGGTAAAAGTTAGCGGCATTGACGGTGATATAAATAATACTGTTCCTCCGATTAATTTAGACAATATTGTGTTAAGGGCGCCTCGCGTAAACGAAGACTTTTTAGCAGCCATAAAAAAAATTTTAAAACCAGAACAAATTAAAGATGATTCTTATGAGCGATTAATTCACTCTTATGGAAAAAGTTTTAGAGACTTATGGCGCATACGAAATGGTATTATCAATCAGGCGCCGGACATGGTTTGCTATCCAGAAACTGAACAACAGATCCAGGCCATTGTTGCTGTAGCGCACCAATTTCATATTGTGGTAATACCTTTTGGCGGTGGGAGTAATATTGCAGGCTGTATAGAGGCGCGTGAATGCCAAAATAGAGTTGTGTTATCGCTGGACATGAAAGCCATGGCTCGTGTGCTGGAAATTGACTGCTATTCAATGGTCGCACGAATACAAGCGGGTATAATGGGCCCTGAATTGGAGGTGCAATTAAATCAACAAGGCATGACGTTGGGACATTTCCCTGACTCTTTCGAATTTTCTACCCTTGGCGGTTGGGTTGCAACGCGTTCAGCGGGTATGCAAAGTGATAAATATGGAAAAATTGAAGACATGGTCATTGCGTTACGCATGGTGACACCCAGCGGTATATTAGTCACACGTAACGTACCAAAATCATCCAATGGGATTGGAATCAATCAATTATGTGTGGGCAGTGAAGGGACGTTAGGTGTCATCACTGAAATCACGATGCAAATACATCGAATGCCTGTTGAGAAAGAATTTCATGGTTATCTATTTCCAAATTTTGAAAAAGGGGTAGCTGCTATTTATGAATGCGCATCTCAAGGACTTCAGCCAAGCATGACACGGTTGAATGATGCTGATAAAACAGCATTATCATTTGCCTATAAAACAAAAAGCTCTTCTTTGCATGCTATTTTGTCAAAAGGCATAAAGTTTTATTTGGAAAAATTTAAAAAATTTGATTTTGAGCAGGCCTGCTTGATGATAGTCGCTTTTGAAGGAGATACGATTAAATCTCAAATTAAAAAAGTAAGCGCTGTTTATAGACAAATGGGCGGCGTACACTTAGGAATGGGGCCTGGAAAAGCGTTTGAAAGAGGCAAATATGATTTTCCTTATTTGCGAGATTTTGCAATGGATCATGGATTGTCTGCAGATGTTAGTGAAACGGCAACAACTTGGAAAAATTTATTGCCCATGTATTATTACGTACGAAAATGCATTCTACAAGCAATCGGTGAAACGGGTAGTCAACCGTGGTGCGGCTGCCACGTTAGCCATACTTATAAAACAGGCGCTAGTTTATATTTTACCTTTGCATTTAAACAAGCTGAAAATGTATTAAAACAATATTTACATGTTAAAAAAGCAGCGGAAGATGCGTTTATTCAATGCGGCGGCACACTTTCACATCATCATGCTGTCGGTTTTGAACATTTGCCGTGGATGAATGACGATATTTCAGCAACAGGCATAAAAGCTATTCAAGGAATCAAGGCATCGCTTGATCCAAATAATATTATGAATCCAGGCAAAATGGTGCCTAGTGATTTGCCATTGGCAGATTGGGAAAGGACAGAGTGAGGGAATAAATATGAAATTTCCAACAGGTGGTTACAGCCAAGAAGATCTAGAAAAACGAAAAACATGGCTAAAAGAGAAGTATTCAGTTGATTTTAATCATACAGAATCACCTGTTCCAGAAGATTATAAAGGATTGACAGAAAATCAAGTGGGCAATATCAGCTTGCCGCTATCCATAGCAGGGCCGCTTTGCATACAGGGAACCTATGCTGTTGGAGAATTTTATGTTCCTTTGTGCACATTGGAGGGCACATTGACATTTTCGATGATGCGCGGACTCAAAATTACCTCGCATTGCGGTGGAATTAAAACCTATCATGTCAAACAAGAATTATCACGAAGTCCCATGTTTATATTCAAAGATATTCAATATGTACATTTTTTTATTCAGTGGGTTGAGCAAAACTTTCAAAAACTAAAAGCAATAGCTGAATCAACGACGCGTCATGGAAAACTGATTCGTATCGATAATTATTTCGTTCAAAATAGGGTAATTTTAGATTGCATTTATGATACGGGAGAAGCGGCAGGGCAAAACATGGTAACGTTTGCAACCCAAGCAATGCTGAATTATGTGCGTACCCAGCATATCCCTGGTCTGGTCAATTGTTTAATTGAAGCCAATTTTAACGGCGATAAAAATTCAAGCCATAGAAATTTAATGTTAGGACGTGGACATACTGTTGTGGCAAGCGCATTAATCCAGAATAAAATTCTGAAACGGTTTTTAAGAGTGGACGCCGATTATCTGCATAAAGATTTTATTAATGCCTATCTAGGTTCAGTGATGGCAGGGACGAGCCCTAATTTACATATTGCCAACGCATTAGCAGCTATTTATCTTGCAACCGGCCAAGACGTTGCTTGTGTAGCTGAAAATTCTTTAGGCATTATTAGTTATGAGCATCAGGAAGGTGACCTGTATGTCAGTTTAACTATGCCATCGATTACCGTTGGAACGGTGGGAGGCGCCTGTCGGCTGCCTGTGCAGAAACGTAATTTACAATTATTAGGCTGCGATGGTCACAATTCATCAAAGAAATTAGCCGAAATTATTTGTGCCGCGACCTTAGCATTAGAAATTTCATTGACAGGAGCTATTTCTAGCCATGAATTTACCGATGCACACTTGAGTTATGGACGCACGAATAAGATAATAGAAAAAGTGGATGGCTAACCTTGCATGATGAAATTAAACGTTATGGAAAGTGGGTATTAAATTAAAGTTGATTTGTCCTGCTGATTTTCAGCAATCACGATGGTTCATTTAGAATATTGTCTGCCATTAGCCGTTCATTTACAGAATTAAATAAAATATGGATCCGATCAGTTGTCCAAGTGGGGACGCCCACACCAAAAAAATCTTTGTCTTCTGTCCAGATAGGGCAATTGAACAATAATGCCGTTGCAACAACTGGCCAATCGTCCAGATCTTTATTGCGCATTCTTTCTTTCGCTTCTATCATACGTTCTTGATAAACCTCATGTTCTATTATTTGAAACAGAGGTTTTATATGTTTCAAAACGTCTAATGAAGCTTTACCTGAAAGGCCTTTCTTTTTGAAAATAATAGGCAAATACTCTTCCGCATCATCAATGCACGCATCAGGCGTGATAAAATCAATCTTTGTATTGTATTCAATGATAAAATTTCTGACTTTGTTGCCCAATACAGAACGAATGATGATATTGGCATCTAGTACCAAAACTGATGAGAGCATTAACGGTTCCTTTTTTCTGTCTTCTTTTTTTTGGATTTCTTTGCCTGTTTGAGTGCTCGATACTCAGCAAACAATTCTTCTTCAGTGATCCGGCTTTCTGAAATCAATTTTTCAAGATTGACAGCTGCTTGTTGTAGCGCTTCTAGCTCCATTTGACCAGGATGATGTTGTCGTGCGGGAATATAAAAACCTATTGTTTCACCATGGCGTGTCACGGCGACTGGTGATGCTGTCATCAAATATTGAGGAAGATGTTCTCGAAACTCCCGAACGCCTACTTTGGCTATACCCGTGCTCATAAAAGAATCCCCCCCCTTAATCAATGCGTACCTATGTGTACACAATAACATAAAGCCTTTTTATCGTCAAAATACATTTCACATGCCACTTTATCTGTTCTCAATGAGGTCAGCTAATAAAGCGTTAAACAATAAAAAATTAAACTAGCAAATAATCCACAGCCTAATCCTAGGAAAAAATAGGTTTTTGTAGGCGATTTTTTAGCTGTAGGTATAGGCTGATTTTGTTTAGTGAAACGAAGTGTTTCTTGATGTTCTTTTGTCTGCTGCAATACATCGAAAAATAATCCTGGCACTTCGGGCAATTTTTCAGACCAATAAGGCAAATTTTCTTTTATCCGGCGTAAGAAGGCTTTCACGCCTATTTGTTTTTTTAACCATTTTTCTAAAAAAGGCGCGGCGGTGGCCCAGAGGTCTAGGTCTGGATAAATCTGTCTGCCGACTCCTTCAATATTTAATAATGTTTTTTGTAATAAAATAAGCTGCGGTTGAATATTAATATTAAAACGACGGGCAGTTTGAAATAACCGCAATAATAATTGCCCAAAAGAAATATCTTTTAAAGGCCGTTCAAAAATGGGTTCACAGACGGCCCGAATGGCCCCTTCAAATTGGTCAATGCGTGTATCTGGCGGCAACCATCCTGATGCGACATGTAATTCAGCGACGCGTTGATAATCACGTTTAAAAAACGCCAGCATATTTTCCGCTAGATAACGTTGATCTTTCGTATTCAGTGAGCCTACGATGCCAAAATCAACAGCAATATACTGCGGTTTTTCTAGATGATGCGGGTTTACAAAAATATTGCCAGGATGCATGTCCGCATGAAAAAAACTATCGCGAAAAACTTGCGTGAAAAAAAGCTGTATGCCTGTCTCCGCTAAATTTTTCATATTAATGCCCGCGGTTTTTAACGCTAAAATATTATGTACCGGGATACCTGTAATTCGTTCCATGACTAAAACATTTGTACGACAATAGACCCAATAAATTTCTGGCACATACAGTTCAGTAGAATGTTGAAAATTGCGTCGTAATTGTGATGCGTTAGCGCCTTCACGCATTAAATCAAGTTCATCAAGTAACGTATGCGAAATTTCATCTATTATTTCTTTAGGCTTGAAATGTCTCGTTTTGGCCCAATAACGATTAGCGATGCGTGCTAATGTTTTTAATAAATCCAAATCACGTTCAATTATTTTTTTAATATTGGGCCGCAGGACTTTGATCACAACCGCGCGATCATCAAGTAATACCGCCGCGTGAACTTGCGCGACGGAAGCAGAGGCCAAAGCATTGCTATCAAATTCTCGAAAAATATCAGTTATTTTAACATTTAATGCTTCTTCGATTATTTTCTTGGCCTGATCGCCAGGAAAAGGCGCTACTTGATCTTGTAGTTTTGCAAGCGAATCCGCAATGTCATCCGGCAGTAAATCACGTCGAGTTGAAAGAATTTGGCCTGCTTTAATAAAAATAGGGCCCAGTTTTTCCAGTGCCAATCGAATACGTTCGCCGCGATTAAGCTGACTGTTTGAGAACCAGTGCCAGGGATTAAAAAACTTAAGAAAACGTAAAGGAGAAAACCAAGGCGTCTTAAAAATAAGCTCATCCAGATTATAACGCATCAAGACAAATTGAATATGAATTAAACGAATCATGCGAGTGAAATAATTCATGAATTTTCTCTTCTATTCGTTATTTTTTTAGTTAATTGCATCACTCTTGCTTCTAAACGATCCGTATCCATTCGTAGCACATCGACATCATGATAAAAATCTTGTAATGCCTCCAACGGGGGAAATAAATTGATTTCTTCGTGTACATATTCATTTATGTTTTGCGTCAATGTAGATTTAAACCGTCTGCGGAAAGTATTTAATTTTTTTGCAAAACGCATTACTTGATACGCTGAAACATCGCCTATCCAATGCGATAAATATTCTTCCCAATCAATTTCTAATGCGTCAAATAAATCAATGACCTGTTGTCCTAATTCTATATTACCTTCTATTGATACATCATCAGAAAAAAACTTTTTTCTATCATCATGATGCGCTAACGCCATATGCAAAAGTGATAAAGGCGTCCCTTTAATAATCGTATCAGGACTAGAAAATGCTTCGGTTTTTAATTGAATGCCTTCCGCTGTGAATAATAGCTGAAATTCACTGTTAGTTTCTTTATAAAAAGGCGTTTCATTCACTAATAATTTAATCGTTATAACTTTATTTTCTAATTTTTGTAAACGCCGCTTGGATTCTGGATCCAAAGCAAGATAACGATTTAAAGCCTTAGGCAAAAAGCTTGTTAATTTATCTGTGATGTTACGCATTAATATTTAAATCCTATATGTAAAGCGACAATTCCACCGGTTAAATTAAAATAACTGACATCTTCAAAATCACAAGATTGCAATAACATTTTAAGTGATTCTTGATCAGGATGCATCCGAATAGACTCAACCAAGTATTGATAACTTTTCTCATCTTTTGTGATCCAACCGCCTAATTTGGGAATGACATGAAAAGAATAAGCATCATAAAGAGAAGAAAGCAGTGGCAGCACCGGCTTAGAAAATTCTAATACCAACAATTTCCCGCCGGGTTTTAATACACGATACATAGAACGCAAAGCAGTTGCTTTATCTGTGACATTTCGCAAACCAAAAGCAATTGTAATGCGGTCAAAATAATTGTCGGGAAAAGGCAAATGTTCCGCATCAGCCTGCACGAACATCACGTTCCCAACAACGCCTTGGTCTAACAAACGCATACGGCCTTGCTGCAGCATTTTTTCATTTATATCCGCGAGAACAATTTGTCCTTCTTTTCCTAGTTTTTTAGCAAATTCCGCGGCCAAATCGCCTGTGCCGCCGGCCAGATCCAGTATAGTTTGCCCAGGACGTATATGACATTGTGCTAAAGTAAATTTTTTCCATAAACGATGCAGCCCTAATGACATGACATCATTCATTAAATCATATTTGTCGGCAACAGAATGAAAAACGTCAGCAACCCGTTTTGTTTTTTCTTGGAGAGGGACTTCCGTAAAACCAAAGTCTGTTGTGGTTTTTTCTGCTTTATTCATCGAAAGATGCCTATTGACGTTCTGTACGAAAATTTTCTGGTATTTCATCACGTTCAGTCGAACGATAAGGATTAATATCTTTTCCCCCGCGGCGAGTATAACGCGCATAAATAGATAGCTTTTGTGGCGCACAACGCTGCATAATGTCCAAGAACATCCTTTCCACGCACTGCTCACCAAATTCATTATGATCACGAAAAGAAACAATATACTGTAACAAGCCCTTATGTTGGATTTTTTTCCCTGTATAGCGTATTTGCACACTGCCCCAATCGGGTTGCCCGGTGATCAAACAATTCGATTTTAATAAATTTGAATAAAGTATTTCTGAAACAGATTCATTTTCTATTTGTAAAAAATCAGGATGAACTAAATAAGTATCGCACTGAATGTCCAATAGATCTAGACAAGTGCCGCTAAAAACTTGCGTAGTGACAGGCGCAAGCTGTTCAATGAGTTGAATACGTATTTGTACAGGTGCTTCTATAATCTCTTCCAAATCTCGTTGTATCGTTGCAATGACTTCATCAACGTCAGAAAACACGGTATTATTAAATGAGTTTAAGTAAAGTTTAAATGATTTTGCTTCCACCAAATTTGGCGAATCACAAGGAAAAATAAATTCACCGATAGCGATGACAGGTTTTCCTTTACGATTGAGCCAAGAAAGTTCATACGCATTCCAAATGTCGACCCCCTTGAAAGGCAAGGGCCCCGATAAACCTAACTTAGTACGATTTGTTTTTCGCGCAATAGGAAACAATAAATCACGTTGATAACGTGAAATATAAGCCGTTTTTTTCCCTAATGGCGCTTCAGTTAAACTATTCATGCAACTTCTCCTATCTTTTTAGCCTCATCTACACGCTGCAGCATTTCACCCGCTAAGGTCAAATAGGCAACAGCGCCTTGCGATTTTTCATCGTATTCAAAGATGGACATTCCATGACTAGGCGCTTCAGCCAAACGCACATTACGCGGAATGACCGTGCGATAAACCCGCCCGGGAAAATGTTGTAACAATTGCGCAGAAACATCTAATGCTAAACGGTTACGCCCATCATACATCGTACGCAATAGACCTTCGATGTATAGTGTGGGATTGATGGTCGTCTGGACTTGTTCAATCGTATTCAATAACCCAGTCAACCCTTCCAAGGCAAAATATTCACATTGAATAGGAATAAGCACCGAATCAGCCGCCGTTAATGCGTTGACCGTTAAAATATTCAAGGAAGGCGGACAATCAATTAATATGTAATCATACGCATTGACAATGGGAGCGAGCGCTTGTTTTAAACGCGATTCACGCTGTGTCATTTGCAATAACTGAACTTCCGCAATAATCAATTCATGATTGGTAGGCAATACATCATAATTTCCGGTTGTTTTTACAATAGCGGAGGAAATGTCCATTTCATTGATCAAGATATGCTGAATGGCTGAAGTAATTGTGTTCTTATCAATGCCGCTGCCGACCGTCGCATTTCCTTGCGGGTCCAAATCAATTAATAACACATTGCGTTTCATCATTGCAAAAGCTGCTGCGAGATTAATGCTCGTTGTGGTCTTTGCCACTCCCCCTTTTTGATTCACAATCGCAATTGTTTTTCCCATTAACCCTCCTTCGCTAAGCAAACTAAGTGTCGTTTTGCATCCAATCCATGAATCACTAAGTTATGTGTAGCAAGTACCTTGAATCCTTGTGGAAGCGCTTGAATTTCCTGCTCCGGATACATGCCTTTCATTGCTAAAAATCTACCATGCTGATCGGTTAAATGCTGCGTTGCTTCTAACATTACCCGAAGTGAAGCAAAAGCGCGAGAGACAATACTATCAAAAGGCAGCTCGGGGCGAAAATCTTCGCAACGTGAGTGAATTATTTCCACATTAGTCAAGTTTAATGTATGTATTGCCTGAGTTAAAAATCGCGTTTTTTTACTATTACTGTCTATTAACACAAACATTTTTTCCGGATGCATCAAGGCCAGTGGAATACCCGGCAAGCCTGCACCCGTACCGACATCGATGATTCGCGTGCCATGTAAATAAGGATGAATGGCTAAACTATCCAATAGGTGTAACAGGATCATCTCTTTAGGATCACGAATGCGCGTCAAATTAAATACTTTGGTCCAACGTGCTAATAAATCCAAATACTGAATGAATTTCTCTTCTACGCTAACAGACACATCATAGTGATTATCTAGCAGCATGCGATGCAAAAAACTGGAATGGTTAAGCATTTTCTTTATCAGTGCTCTTTTTTAAATGTACCAACAACAAAGAAATGGCCGCCGGCGTCACACCTGGCACCCGCGATGCCATGCCAATCGTAGCAGGACGTGCCGCGCTCAATTTTTGCCGCACTTCAGTAGATAGACCCACTACATTAGCATAATCTAATTTAGCCGGTATTTTTGTCTCTTCATTACGCAATTGCCGTGCAATCTCAGCTTGCTGGCGGTCAATATATCCCGCATATTTGATATGAATTTCTATTTGTTCGGCAACACTAAGATCAGCAACACCAGGCCCTAGCATACTGATTGACATAAGGCTTTCATAAGAGACATTCGGTCTACGCAATAATTCTTCTAAACTATGTTCCCGCAGCAAAGGTTGTGTTAATACCGTTTCAATTTGGCTGCCTAACTCCGTATTAGGACGGACCCAGGTTTCACGCAGACGCTGTTGTTCCGCCGTAATAGCATTACGTTTATTTTCAAATACACGCCATTTTGTTTCATCTACCAGCCCTAATTCAAAACCTTTAGGCATCAAACGCAAGTCCGCATTATCTTCTCGCAATAATAAGCGATATTCCGCACGGCTGGTAAACATGCGATAAGGTTCGCTAGTACCTTGAGTAATTAAATCATCGATTAAAACACCGATATAGGCTTCATCACGACGTGGTGTCCAAGGCGCTTTGTCTTGTGACTGCAGCGCTGCATTCATCCCAGCAATCAAGCCTTGCGCGGCTGCTTCCTCATAACCCGTCGTTCCATTAATTTGCCCGGCAAAAAATAAACCTGTAATCGCTTTCGTTTCAAGCGAAGGCTTTAAATCACGCGGATCAAAATAATCGTATTCAATCGCATAACCTGGCCGCGTAATATGTGCATTTTCAAATCCACGCATGCTGCGCACAAATTCAATTTGCACTGAAAAAGGCAAGCTAGTTGAAATACCATTCGGATAAATTTCATGGGTGGTTAACCCTTCCGGCTCAACAAAAATCTGATGTGAATCTTTGTCAGCAAACCGCACTATTTTATCTTCAATCGAAGGACAATAACGCGGCCCTATGCCTTCAATGACACCCGTATACATTGGCGATTGAGCAAGCCCCGCACGGATTAAATCATGAGTTAAAGAGTTTGTATGAGTAATATAACAAGGCACCTGACGTGGATGTTCCGCTGCTTTACCAAAAAACGAAAACACTGGTGTAGGCGTGTCTCCGTCCTGTTTTTCCAGCACATCAAAATTAATAGTACGCCCATCAATACGAGGCGGTGTGCCCGTTTTTAAACGTCCCACTCGCAAGGCTAATTCCCGCAAGCGGCACGATAAATTTTTAGCAGGCGGATCACCCGCGCGCCCGCCCTCATAATGATTCAATCCAATATGAATTTTACCCGCAAGAAAAGTACCTGCTGTCAACACAACTGTTCTGGCATGAAATTTCAAACCCATTTGTGTCATGACGCCTGTCACACGGCCATTGTCGATCAGAATATCATCCACTGCTTGTTGAAAAATGGAGAGGTTAGGTTGGTTTTCCAGAAAATAACGCACTGCTTGTTTATACAAAACACGGTCTGCCTGTGCCCTTGTCGCCCTCACTGCAGGCCCTTTACTTGAATTTAAAATCCTAAACTGAATCCCTGCACGATCAATCGCCCGCGCCATGATGCCACCCAACGCATCAATCTCCTTGACCAAATGTCCTTTCCCAATACCACCAATGGCAGGATTACATGACATCTGTCCCAACGTTTCCACATTATGGGTCAACAATAACGTGTTGGCGCCCAACCGCGCAGAGGCAAGCGCCGCTTCTGTTCCGGCATGCCCGCCTCCCACGATGATTACATCAAAAAGTTGCTGAAAAGTTGTCATTATTCTGGCCAAGCCTATCAAAAAAGTGGCCTATTGTACTCGATTTAGGCTACCTCACGCCAGACAATAACAGGCAATTAATTTTAAACAAGATCGGTGGGCTGTTAAGGCTTACCATAAGCTATGTTTTTAGGAAACGAGACAGCCAACAATGATTATGGTAGTGTACCCAGTTGTAATAGCTCACTCTCCTCCCGTCATTGCGAGCGAAGCGAAGCAACCCAGTCTTTTCAGCGTTGATTAGTATCCTTACGTTCAAAAGCAGCGTTGAAAAGACTGGGTTGCTTCGCTTCGCTCGCAATGACGAGTGGAGGGGTGAGCTATTGTACCGAGTTCAACAAATTTCTTTGGTCTATATGATGTTAGGAGAGAGTCGGTGGCGACACTTTGGGAAAAATGTCTAGATTGTTTGCAGGATGAATTTCCATCGCAACAATTTAACACATGGATTAGACCGTTACAGGTTGAACATGCTGATAGTAAACTGATTTTGCTTGCGCCTAACCGTTTCGTGCTAGATTGGATCAATGAACGTTTTCTAGGCCGGATTAAAGAACTAGTCATACAATTTTGCGAGACTCCTCCCCCTCCCACAATCTATCTTGAAATTGGCAGCAGCAGCGGAGGAGGAAGCAGTGGCGCTGCTACCAGCGCAGTCAAGCCATCATTCGGTAATACTACTCAAGCAGCAGCCCCGTCCGTTCATACACGCAGCAAAACGGCCACAGCCGATGTGCCTAACCACCAAAGCAACATTAATCCAAATCACACATTTGATAATTTCGTAGAAGGCAAATCAAACCAACTCGCTAAAGCTGCCTCCTTACAAGTCGCAGAAAACCCAGCTATTGCCTACAATCCTTTATTCTTATATGGCGGCGTAGGCTTAGGAAAGACCCATCTGTTGCATGCGATCGGCAATCAAATCATGCGCAATAATCCGCAGGCAAAAGTACTCTATTTACATTCCGAACGCTTTGTGGCCGACATGGTCAAAGCATTGCAAACCAATGCCATGAATGATTTCAAGCGCTATTATCGTACCGTCGATGCGCTGCTAATCGATGACATCCAATTTTTCGCCGGCAAAGACCGTTCCCAAGAAGAATTTTTTCATACCTTCAACGCTCTTTTAGAAAGCCAACAACAAGTCATTTTGACCTGCGACCGTTATCCCAAAGAAATCAATGGCGTTGAAGAACGATTAAAGTCCCGCTTTGGCTGGGGCCTTACAGTAGCCGTTGAACCGCCTGAATTAGAAACCCGCGTCGCGATTTTAATGAGCAAAGCCGAGCTGGCCCACTTAAATTTACCCTATGAAGTCGCTTTCTTTGTCGCCAAACGCATACGCTCAAATGTACGTGAATTAGAGGGCGCTTTAAAACGCATTATTGCCAATGCCCATTTCACCGGCAAACCCATTACATTGGATTTCGTGAAAGATGCTTTACGTGATCTATTAGCCTTACAAGATAAATTGATTACAATAGAAAACATCCAAAAAACAGTAGCAGAATATTACAAAGTAAAAATAGCGGATTTATTATCAAAACGGCGTAGCCGCTCCGTAGCGCGTCCTCGCCAAATGGCGATGGCCCTTGCAAAAGAACTCACCAATCACAGCTTGCCTGAAATTGGCGATGCATTTGGCGGTCGCGACCATACTACTGTATTACATGCTTGCCGCGTGATAACTGAACTAAAACAATCTAAACAAGACATAGAAGAAGACTACACTAACTTATTACGGATTTTGACAACCTAGGATTTTATTTATGAAGATAACTATCCAGCGCAACACACTACTAAAACCTTTGCAAATCATCAGCGGCGTAGTAGAACGTCGACAAACACTACCAATTTTAGCAAATGTGCTGGTAACAGTGCATGATAATAAATTATCGCTGACTGCAACTGACTTAGAAATTGAATTAGTCGGCACCGCAATATTAGAACAAGCTTCTGAACCCGGCTCGATTACTGTTTCAGCAAGAAAATTACTTGATATTTGTCGCGCATTACCTGAAGAAGCATTGTTGCAGCTCACCCAAGAAGGCGAGCAAGTAGTTCTGCGTTCCGGTAAAAGCCGTTTTCTATTAACCACCTTACCAGCCGGTGAATTTCCAAGCATAGAAAAAGCTTCTTTTACAACAGAATTTATCATGGCCCAAGCCAAACTTAAAAACCTGTTAAGCAAGGTCCATTTTGCAATGGGACAGCAAGACGTACGTCATTATCTCAATGGCGCATTAATCGATATTCATGATGGCACCATGAAATGTATCGCAACGGATGGTCATCGCTTAGCATTTAGCGCTATCAGTGATACCACGCTGGGCGATACCAAAATACAGGTTATTTTGCCGCGAAAAAGCGTACTGGAATTAATGCGATTATTAGATGCGAACAACGAAGATGATATAACAATATGCTTAGGCGAAAATCATTTTCGTATTATTTCTCCTGACTTTATTTTCACTTCAAAATTAATTCATGCGCAATATCCCGATTATACTAAACTCATTCCGCGCAATGTTGAGAACAAAGCAACAGCAAGCCGAGAAGCTTTAAAACAAGCACTTGCACGCGCATCTATTCTTTCAAACGAAAAATATCGCGGCGTGTTGCTTTACATTGATCAAGACAAATTACGTATTGTTGCAAATAATCCAGAACAAGAAGAAGCAGAAGAGTTAATTCATTTAGATTACAAAGGCAATGGAGTTGAAATGGGCTTTAATGTCGCATATTTACTTGATGTCATTTCAGCTATTACAGACGAACATATTCGCTGGTCTTTTAGCGATGCTAACGGCGGTGTATTATTTGAAGCATCAGAAAAAGATGATAGCTTATATGTTGTCATGCCTATGCTTGTATAACTAGCCATACTATGGGATTAAGCCTGCTTGATATTTCAGAGTTTCGCAATCTGGCTTCAGTCAAGCTGCATCCTGTTACAAAAGGATTTAATTTCATTTATGGTAAAAATGGCAGCGGCAAAACAAGCCTGCTGGAAGCAATTTATTATCTTAGCCTGGGCCGTTCATTTCGCAGCGCTCAAGCTGACCGCATAATCCGCTATTCTTCCAACAAATTATCTATTTTTGGACCTATTTCTTCCGATCTCGCTCCACCTATGCCTCTTGGTCTAGAGCGTCATAGAGATGGAAAAATCAAGTTCCGTATTAATGGCGCAGAAGCTATCTCTGTTGCAGAATTAGCCAGCCTGC
>JAHFSI010000128.1 GCA_023265835.1 Legionellales bacterium | reverse complement strand
CTGATTGTAAAACGCCCGAATACACGCGGAAATAAGTTAATGTTCCTACGTAAGGATCGGTTGCAATTTTAAATGCCAACGCTGAGAAAGGTTCTTCATCAGCAGGATGTCTTTCTGCAGGGGTGCCGGCTGCATCATCCAACTGCCCTTTGACTGCAGGCACATCTTCAGGTGACGGCAAATATTCAACGACAGCATCAAGCATCGCTTGTACGCCTTTATTTTTAAACGCAGAACCGCACAACATTAAAATAATTTCATTTTTAATTGTACGTGCACGCAATCCTTTTTTAATTTCTTCTATGCTTAGTTCCCCGGTTTCGAGGTATTTATGCATCAATTCTTCGGACGATTCAGCAGCTGCTTCAACCATCACTTCACGCCACTTCTTGCATTCTTCCAACATAGCGGGATCAATATCACGCGCTTCATAGGTCATGCCTAATGTTGCATCGTTCCAATAAATCGCTTTCATGCGGACTAAGTCTACAACGCCTTCAAAATTTTCTTCCGCACCTATCGGTAATTGAATTGGAATAGGATTAGCAGCAAGCCGCGTGCGTACTTGGTCAACAACACGTAAAAAATTAGCGCCCGCACGATCCATTTTATTAACGAACCCAACTCGCGGCACAGCATAACGATTGGCTTGGCGCCAGACGGTTTCAGTTTGGGGTTCAACACCGCCTACAGCACAAAGCACTGCACATGCACCATCTAATACACGCAATGAACGCTCTACTTCAATAGTAAAATCAACGTGTCCCGGCGTATCAATAATATTAATGCGATGCTGAGGAAATTGTTTGTCCATCCCGTACCAGAAACAAGTTGTTGCCGCAGAAGTAATCGTAATACCACGCTCTTGCTCTTGCTCCATCCAATCCATGATCGCCGCACCTTCATGGACTTCCCCGATCTTATGGGAAACACCGGTATAATAAAGCACGCGCTCAGTCGTTGTGGTTTTACCCGCATCAATATGGGCCATAATGCCTATGTTTCTATAACGCTCAAGTGGAACTGTTCGTGACACGGTCTATACCCCTCTTTACCAACGATAATGAGCAAATGCTTGGTTCGCCTTTGCCATTCTGTGCATATCATCACGCATTTTAACTGCAGCACCACGGCCTTCGTGCGCGTCTAATATTTCTGCTGCTAAACGTAATACCATCGTTTTCTCACCGCGTGCTTTTGCGGAGCTTACCAACATACGCATGGCCAATGCCAAACCACGCTCTGAGTCCACTTCAATAGGTACCTGATACGTTGCACCACCGACGCGGCGGGACTTGACTTCAACGGTTGGCCTAATGTTGTGTAATGCTTTTTCTAATGCTTCTAGGTTTTCTTTATTCACAACATCTGGCTTGCCTCCTTTCGCACCGGTAGCCCCAGTAGCCCCAGATGTTCCTTCACCTTCATCACCCGACTCTGTTTTCTTACTTGAGTGCTTGTCTTTCTTAAGACGCTTTGCTGCTTCAGCAAGTGCGTTATAAACAATTTGCTCTGCTACAGATTTTTTTCCTCTGCGCATGACTACATTGATAAATTTAGCAAGCCGCTCACTTCCGTAAAGCGGGTCTGGTAAAATTTCTCTTTTTGCTGCGGCTTTTCTTCTTGGCATTGCTTGTTCCTACTCTATCTATAATCGTTATTGCTTAGGTTTTTTCGCACCATATTTCGAGCGGCCCCTGCGACGGTTTGCTACGCCCACCGTATCTAAACTGCCACGCACAATATGATAACGAACACCTGGTAAATCTTTTACACGACCACCACGGATCAGCACAACGGAGTGCTCTTGAAGATTATGGCCTTCACCGCCAATATAAGCTGTGACTTCATAACCATTAGTCAGACGAACACGCGCTACCTTACGTAAAGCGGAGTTTGGCTTTTTAGGTGTCGTGGTATAAACGCGAGTGCATACGCCACGCTTCTGCGGTGACCCATTCAATGCAGGAACCGTTGACTTCATCATTTTCGGGGCTCGTCCTTTACGTACGAGCTGGTTTATCGTTGGCATTATTGAAACTCCAGCCTATTAATCATAAGTTTATATAACAATGACGCTTTCCTAACTTTCTTAGGAGGAGGCGCGATTCTAATGAAGGAACGTGTATGCTGTCAAGCGGTTACGATAAAATAAGTAATCACTTATAACCTATTCGTGAACACGCCCGCACCGTGATCGTAAGCGAGAGCACCGTCATTGCGAGCGAAGCGAAGCAACCCAGTCTTTTGGGCGCTGCTTCTAAGCTTAAGTGGTACTAATCAGCTCTCAAAAGCCTGGGTTGCTTCGCTTCGCTCGCAATGACGTCCTCTGCTTCGTTCAGCCACGATGCAGATACGTTCACGAGCAAAAAAACTCTACTCCTGATCCTTAGACCGCTCAAAACGCTGCTTCTTAATGCGGCGTTCCGAGTGATAAGTCAACCCCGTCCCCGCAGGAACCAACCGGCCCACAATCACATTTTCCTTCAACCCTCTTAATTCATCGACCTTGCCGCTAACAGCTGCTTCTGTTAGAACGCGTGTCGTTTCCTGGAACGAAGCGGCTGAAATAAATGACTCTGTCGCAAGTGATGCTTTGGTAATACCTAACAATACAGACTCATGACGTGCCGTCAATTTGCCATTTTTCATCGCTTTATCATTTTCTTCACGTAATTGGCCATACTCGACCTGCTCGCCTTTGATGAAACCAGTATCACCAGGGTGCATGATGATGACTTTACGCAACATTTGACGAATAATGACTTCAATGTGTTTATCATTAATCTTTACACCTTGCAGACGATAAACATCTTGCACTTCATTCACGATAAAGTTCGTCAATGTATTCGTACCTAATAACCGTAAAATATCATGAGGATTCAATGCACCTTCTGCAATTACTTCACCTTTGGTGACATGCTCGCCTTCAAATACATTGACATGACGCCATTTTGGAATCAGTTCTTCATGCAACACACCATCCAGCCCGGTAATGATCAAACGACGTTTGCCTTTTGTTTCTTTACCAAAGCTCACAATCCCTGAAACCTCTGCTAAAATAGCAGGATCCTTAGGACGACGTGCTTCAAATAAATCAGCTACTCGCGGCAGACCGCCTGTGATATCACGCGTTTTTGATGTTTCTTGCGGAATACGAGCGATAACATCACCCACTTTCACCCGCGCACCGTCTTCAAAATTAATGATGGCATCTGGCGGCAAAAAGTATTGCGCCGGAATACTGGTGCCTGCCAAGAACACATCTTTGCCTTTTTCATCGACCAATTTAATCATGGGCTTCAATTCTTTGCCGGTGACACCGCGTTGTTTAGGGTCTGTCACCACAATACTGCTGAGTCCCGTCATTTCATCGGTTTGTCGATTCATCGTGACGCCTTCAGCTAAATCAGCAAACTTGATGCGGCCTGCCACTTCCGTAATCACAGGATGGCTATGCGGATCCCACGTTGCAACGATTTGAGCGGAATCAACTTTAGCACCATCTGAAACAGTCAATTCAGCACCATAAGGAATTTTATAACGTTCACGTTCACGACCGTGTTCATCAACCACAGCCAATTCACCTGAACGAGAAACAGCAATATAAGTGCCGCTATGGTGTTGGATCAGCTTGATATTATGTAATTTAATTTTGCCGGCCAATTTAATCGAGACATTATTGGCTGCCGTAGCACGGGATGCAGCACCACCGATATGGAACGTTCTCATGGTCAGCTGTGTACCAGGTTCACCGATAGACTGTGCTGCGATAACGCCAATCGCTTCACCAATGTTGACTCGATGTCCTCTGGCTAAATCACGGCCATAGCAAGCCGCACAAATACCAAAACGTGATTCGCAAGTAATGGGTGAGCGCACAAACACCTGATCAATAGATAATTCTTCTAATTTGCTGACCCATTTTTCATCGAGCAATGTTCCAGCGGTAATCACGACGTTATCGCTCACTGGATCGCGAACATCCGTCACAATGACTCTGCCTAATACTCTTTCATGCAATGGTTCAACGACATCACCCCCTTCGATCAGCGGGATCATGGTAATGCCCTGGGTTGTACCGCAATCTTCTTCTGTCACTACTAAGTCCTGCGCCACATCCACTAAACGCCGAGTCAAATAACCTGAATTCGCCGTTTTTAATGCAGTGTCCGCAAGACCTTTGCGAGCACCGTGAGTCGAATTAAAGTATTGCAATACGTTTAGGCCCTCACGGAAATTAGCCGTAATCGGTGTTTCGATAATTGAGCCGTCTGGTCTCGCCATCAAACCTCTCATACCGGCTAACTGACGAATCTGTGCTGCCGAACCTCTCGCTCCGGAATCTGCCATCATATAAATAGAGTTAAACGATTCTTGCTTAACATGCTGGCCTTTTGCATCTTTGACCATATCATGTGATAGTTCAGACATCATCGCTTTAGCGACTTGATCATTGGTA
>JAHFSI010000006.1 GCA_023265835.1 Legionellales bacterium | reverse complement strand
GCTAAAACCAGACCAATCCCATCGATGCTGGTTAGCTGTTCGAAGGCTCGTTCCAAGCGCAACTCTTTTTTTAGTATTTTTTCCAGTTTACTGATTTGTTCTTGCAAGCCATTAAACCATCTGTCATTCATCACCCTAATAGGGCCATTTCGTAATCACTCAAAAGGGACCACCAGATCATCACCTAATGGGACCACTAAATCATCACGCTAAAGGGACCACCCGATTAGCATGGTAAGGGACCATTTTCCTATCGAACTTTCGTTAAACACAGTAGTTTAAATCCGTTGTTCATTTAAATTTCAACGGAGAGAAGAACTATGTCAAATCGGAGGTTTGAAATGTATCAATATCGTCAGATTCTTATCCAGCTGCGTTTAGGGGATAGTCTTCGCAGCATCGGGAGGACAAGGGATGCTGATCGTAAAACGATCAAGCGTATTCAAATTGTTGCCGAGCAACAGGGCTGGCTAAATCCTGGCTTTGAGTTGCCGGATGATAGCGTTTTGGCTCGGTTTTTAGATTCAAAACAGTCAGCAAATCAACTTCAGAAGCTGCTTCCATACAAAGCCTTGGTTGAGACATGGCATCGTCAAGGTGTTCAAGCCAGTACGATTCATGCTGCATTAGGGCGCCAGCATAGTTATAAAGGAAGTTACAACACGGTGCAGCGTTTTATAAAAAGCCTGAAAGATAAACAACACGAAGTAACCACCATTCTGGATTTCAAGCCAGGTGAGTGTGCCCAAGTTGATTTTGGTGCGGGTCCAAAACTAATTGATGTAACAACAGGAGAGGAAATAAAAACCTGGATTTTTGTGATGGTTTTGGCATGGAGTCGTCACATGTACGCTGAAGTAGTGCTCAATCAAACCGTACAAACATGGTTGAGCTGCCATCGCCATGCATTTGAATGGTTTGGTGGCGTGCCGAAAAAAATGATTATTGATAATGCCAAATGCGCCATTACAAAAGCATGTTATTACGATCCCGTTGTTCAGCGGGGCTATTCCGATTATGCCGAAGGATATGGGTTTATCATCTCTGCATGCCCTCCACGAGAACCTAAAAAAAAGGGGCGGGTCGAGTCAGGCGTTAAATACGTAAAAAATAATTTTGTCCCCTTGCGTGTGTTTCGGCATTTGGTTGATGCGAATCAACAATTAAAAACATGGGTCCTGGAAACAGCAGGCAATCGTATTCACGGTACCACTCGGGAAAAGCCGTTAACACTGTTTGAAACAGAGCGTGAACTATTCAATCCAATCCCTGCTACTCCACCGGAATGTGCGGTTTGGGCGAAGGTTACGCTTCACGGCGATTGCCATGTCATGTTTGAAAAATGCCGTTACTCGGCATCATACAAACTGGTTGGCGAGCTTCTCTGGCTCCGCGCCAGCGATACGACGGTACGTATTTATCAAGAGCATACCCTCGTGGCTATTCATCCGCGGTTAATGCGCCCCGGGTCAAAAAACACGCTTGATGAACACCTCCCTCCGAACGCTACCGCCTATGCAATGAAAGACTCGGCGTGGTGCCTAAAGCAAGCCATAAGGATTGGAACGCATTGTTATCACGTTATTGAGCATCTATTAACCGATTCTGTTGTTGACTATTTACGTGCAGCACAGGGGATTGTTGGGTTACAAAAAAAATATGGTGCTGAACGATTGGAAGCCGCCTGCCTTCGCGCGGTAGCCTTTCAAAGCATTCACTATAAAACCATTAAATCCATCCTTCAGGCAGGGGCTGAGTATAAGCCACTACCTGAAGAGGAAGCGTTTGACGCGCTGGCAGAAACCTATACCGGCCAAGGTCGTTTCTGTCGCAACATTTCGAAACTAACGCAGTAATAACAGGAGATAAATATCATGACACACCCAATGCCTGAAATTAGCACCCTATTAAAACAACTTCGATTATCTCACATCGAGGGTAATTTATCACAACGGAACAGGGAGGCCGTTGAAAGGAAGTTAGCCTATCCGGAATTTTTAGCCTTGTTGTTACAAGACGAAATGCTGGGACGGGGAAATAAAAAATTTCAAGCGCGTATTCGACGCGCCAACATTCAGGGGGACAAAACACTGGAGCGGTATGATTTTAGTTTTAATCCCAAAATAAATTCAGCCCAAATCCAGGAGCTGGCTTCATGTCGTTTTATTGAAGAAAAAGCACCTGTATTAATCGTGGGGCCGTGTGGAACCGGGAAATCCCATATTGCCCAAGCTATTGCACATTGTGCCATTCGCTTTGGTATCGATGTTTTATGGTTGTCACAAAGCCAGTTGTTTAGCGATCTTCAAGCGGCGAAAGCCGCAGGTCGTTTTGAGAAAAAATTCTCTGAACTGACTAAAATCACCCTATTAATCATCGATGACTTTGGCTTACGACCCTTGCGCACGCCGCAGGATGAGGATTTTCATGATCTCATCTCGGAGCGTTATGAGCGTACGACAACCATCGTAACCAGCAATCTGGACTTCGATGAGTGGGTAAATGCGTTTCCCAATCGTCTTCTTGCAGCAGCCACGCTGGACAGGCTTCGACACAATGCACACAGGGTCACTTTAGACGGTGCCAGCTATAGAAAAGGACGAAAGGAAACACCAAAAAAAGGATAACTTGAAAAATGCTGAAATGTGGCTAAAACTAAAGGTAGTTCGATAGAGATTTTGATAGATTAAATGGCCCCATTAAGGTGATGATTTAGTGGCCCCATTAGGTGATGATCGGTGGTCCCTTTAGGGTGATGAATGACACCATTTAAAAAAGCACAGATAGTTTGTAATATATCCTTCAAATTTGAAGTGGATTTTTTATACTCAAGCTGTTGTGATTCACCTTGCGCTGCGAGTACTTTAATTTGATTAATATCCATGCACCTTCGTCCTATTATAGTTATCCATGCTCTAGTTCATTTTGCGCTTTTTTCAAGGCTTTTTCTGTCACCAATAATCCTTGGCGCTCGTACCTCTTTCTTGCCCGACTGAATTTTACGACAACCACTGATTGACTTGAATATTTCTTTGTTCTACGCGTCAATAATGCATTTCCGGCAGGAAGAAAGACTAAATCTTTATAAACTGTGCAGGAAATGCAATATGGATTATCCTCATCCATCATTAAAAAACTGCCTTTAGCCATTTCTTTCTTGCACTGGCTGCATTTTGATTCACTGGCAATAATATAGACAACCGGCTCATTCGATTTTTCAATTTTATCAACCAAACGCTGTTGTTTTTGTTCAGTGAGGATCGGAGAAATATAATGGGTGCGATAACACGTCTCAATCATCTCATTACCGCTTTTACTAAATCGTAAGTGAATGATTCGAGAACATGCTTTTTGAACATAAGCCGTTTCTCGTGGCAGCAACCCTTGTGTTTGAGCCCACTGGCGGAAACATTTCATCGTAAAGCTTAATTGACTAAGATTTACCTGTAGCCGTTCCTCTAAATAAGAAAATCGCACACGTCGCCAATCCTCTAAAATATTGGGAGACAAATAGCCTAGTCCAAGCAAAATATCGATGCTTGAAACATATTGCTTATCATGTAAAACTTGACTCGCGACTGTAATCACTTTTTTTGATAATTCTTCGCGATTCATAGGCACACCCGATTGATAGAAGCAGATAATATCAAAATCCTATTTCTCTGTCACATGCGCGCAACACCAAAAGGCAGTGCGTGGGGAATTATAATTGTCGCTGATTACTAGTACACCGATTCACTGATTCTGTCCTGCGATAGGAAGTGTGTGCTAACCTTCCGCGTTCTTGAGGCGCATTGGAAAGTAGCACACATGGACAAGTATATCGTAAAACTCACAGAGGAAGAACGAGCTGAATTATTAGCTCTAATTCGAGTTGGGAAAAAAGCCGCAAATAAATTAATGCACGCGCAAGTTCTGTTATCTGCGGATGAAAATGATACAAAATTAAAACAAAAAACAGATGAAGAAATCAGTAATGAGACGCATGTGAGTAGCAAAACGGTGGCTCGAATACGCCAACGATTTGTTGAAGAAGGTTTAGAGTCGGCGCTGTCACGCAGGCCACATGCTAATCCCAAGTCTCGCAAAATTGATGGCGAACAAGAAGCTCATTTGGTTGCAATCTGTTGCTCAACACCGCCAGAAGGTAGGAGTCGGTGGACGTTAAAGTTATTAGCAAATAAATTAATGGCCTTGGAAATTATTGATAGTGTTTCGCCCACCACTATTGGCAGGGTTTTAAAAAAAACGAAATAAAACCTTGGCAAAAGAGGGAATGGTGCATCCCTGAAGTGAGCGCCGAATTTGTTTGCAAAATGGAGGACGTTTTGGATGTTTATAAACGCCCCTATGATTTAAAACGGCCCGTCGTTTGTATGGATGAAACAAATAAGCAACTGATTAAAGAAACAAGAAGCCCCATTCCAGCCAGTCCCGGAGAGAGTGTCCGTTATGATGCGGAATATGAAAGGAATGGTACTTGTAATATTTTTTTAAGTTGCGAGCCCTTAACGGTTAAT
>JAHFSI010000127.1:3713-4551 GCA_023265835.1 Legionellales bacterium | reverse complement strand
AAACTTTCATGGCACTTTGTATAAAAAGCCTCGTTCATTAATTTCTGCTGCCACTTCACAAGCGCAAGATAAACACTCAAATCTAAACTCGCAACCTCTGAACAATCTAAAGCCGCCAATAAAACAAAATCAGCCAGCGTGAATGTATCGCCAGCAAGATAAGCATGCTGACTTAATTGTTGCTCTACACAGGGCAAATTATGCTTTAGAAAAATATGCCCATCATTAAATGAATTTTCATCTCGGGGAACCCCTTTCCATTTATAGTAGTAAGTATTAAACATAATCTTACCGGTTGGAATAGCAATGTGCTGAGTTGAAAAATCAATCCATTGATCAACGATCGCACGTTGTTTTAAATCACGAGGATATAAATCAGATTGATGTTTGTCAGCCACATAACGAATAATGGCATTACTCTCTGATAATTTAAAACCATTATCATCAATCGCAGGCACTTTGCCGTACGGATTAATAGCCAAATACTCAGGTGTGCGTTGCTCACCTTTACGCAAATTTAAAACCTTTACTTCATAATCAGCGCCGAGATAATTCAACAGATAACGCACCTTATTAGCAGGCGATGACAGGGGAGTTGAATAGAGTGTTAACATATAAGACCTCCGTGATTTAAACTACTATAGAAATAATATCATATCTTTAAACCATGACTTTAAATAAACGTGAAAAATTTTCTGTCGTATGCCTAGCCATTGTTTCTAAAGATTCACCCCGCAAATCAGCCAAAAAAGCAGCTACATACCGCACATAAGCCGGTTCATTCTGTTTTCCACGATAAGGAGTTGGCGCCAAGTAAGGAGAATCCGTTTCAATTAAA
>JAHFSI010000127.1:0-3703 GCA_023265835.1 Legionellales bacterium | reverse complement strand
ATGCGATCTAAAGGAACCTGTTTGGCAACTGCCTGCAGTTCGGTTGCGTTTTTAAACGTAACAATGCCAGAAAAAGAAATATAAAAACCGAGATCCATCGCTTGTTTCGCAGTCTCCCAATCTTCTGTAAAACAATGCATCACACCACCGACCTCATTTGCTTTTTCTTCTCGTAAAATCGAAAGCGTATCCGCACGCGCATTTCGAGTATGTATGACAAGTGGTTTTTTCACCTGTTTAGCAACCTGAATATGTTCACGCAATGATTTTTTTTGTTTGACAGTAGCCTCAGTATCGCCACGAAAATAATCAAGACCTGTTTCGCCAACAGCCACAACTGCTTTTTGCTCTGCATATTTTTGTAATTGTTCTACATCCACTACCATTTCATCTAAATCATTGGGATGCTGCCCGACAGAAAGCGAAACATCAGAAAAATCTTCCGCTATTTTTAATAAATCAGGTAACTCTCGTAAATCAACAGAAATGGATAAGAAATGACAGATATTGTGCGATCGCGCTTCAATCAGATAATCTGCTACAGAGCGTACAGAAGTCTCTAATCTATTGAGATGACAATGTGAATCGACTAATACCATAACCTACATCGTGCTCGTCGGAGCACCACTCTCGGAATTTTCTAACAACAAAGAATTAATTTTTTCACGCAATTTTCGACCATTGTCCTTAGCAGAAAACTCGACCCCAATACCCGTAATCCAACGGCCATGCGCCGCTGTCGGCGTAATCCAAGCGACTGTTCCCTCAATTTCATAGACCTGCTGCTCCTCAGCCACGCCAGGCAGAACCACATGAAGCGGAACCTTATCACCCAATGTAAACTTACTGGGATGAGCAATAAATAACCCTGCATTCTGTAAATAAGGCATATAAGCCTTATACAAGGCATTAATATTTTTGAAAATAAGCTTTACAGGCTCTGTTATAACATTTTGATTTTTATCTGAGTTATTAATTTCCGTCATGATTTTCCTCCTAAAAATCTACTGCACAGTATGAATTTTCATTACATTAGTATTACCACCCACACCTAAAATATCACCCTCAGTAATAATCACCTTATCACCCACCTTAACAATATTTCGTGCTTTTAAAAGTTCAATTGCCCGCTCATTAATTTCAACAGCAGAATAATCAGTGACCGGAAAGGCCATCGGATAAATACCCCGATAAAGGCAAACCTTACGTAGCGTTTTTTCATTACGACTAAAAGCATAAATGGGAATGCCTGAACGAATACGAGACATAAGTAAAGGCGTATGTCCTGATTCTGTCATACTAATAATAACCTTAATATCCATGTGATTTGCTGCATACATAGCCGACATAGCAATCATTTCATCAACACGGTGAAAATAACATTCCACACGATGTCCCGATACCTTCGTAATATTTTGTTTTTCAGCACCACGACAAATCCGCGCAACAGCCTGCACGACAGCCAAAGGATATTCACCCGTTGCTGTTTCTGCTGACAACATAACCGCATCGGTACCATCCACAATGGCATTAGCCACATCAAATACTTCTGCACGTGTGGGTATGCTACTGTGAATCATCGATTCCATCATTTGTGTTGCAGTAATCACGGCCTTATCCAGAGCGCGAGCACGCTGAATAATCCGCTTTTGTGCAGCAGGCAATTCGGCATCGCCAATTTCCACACCCAAATCACCACGAGCTACCATCACAGCATCGGAAGCTCTAATAATTTCATCTAATACATCCAACGCTTCTGCCCGTTCAATTTTAGCGACCAAACCTGCCTGACTATTTTCAGCTTCAACCAAACTACGTGCATACTCCATATCTTGCCCGCTACGAGGAAAAGATATGGCGATATAATCCACACCCAAACCAACAGCAATTTTTAAATCTGCCTTGTCTTTTTCAGTTAACGCTTCGGCAGATAAACCACCACCCTGTTTATTAATTCCTTTGTTATTCGATAGTTCACCGCCTATATCAACCGTACAAATAATTTTGTTTCCTTCTACAGTATTGACTGTAAATTCTAAACGTCCATCGTCCAGCAACAATACATTACCGCCTTTTACATCTCGTGGTAACCCTTTGTAGTCAATACCAACTTGATTTTCATCACCGTCTTCACCGGGTAAATCGGCATCCAAAATAAATTGCTGTCCTTTCTTTAATAAGACTTTTTTATTTTTAAATCGCGCAATACGAATCTTAGGGCCTTGGAGATCAGCTAAAATAGCAACCTGCTCACCCACTTCAGCTGCCGCCTGACGTACCAATCGCGCACGCTGTGCATGATCTTCTGCCTCGCCGTGTGAAAAATTGAGCCGTACAATATTGACGCCCGCTAAAATTAAACTTTTTAGCGTTTCTACATCATTGGTCGCAGGCCCCAGAGTGGCGATAATTTTGGTACGTTTTAAAGTTGACATAATTTTTATTTTAAAACCTCAAGCGCAGGCAAAGGCTTCCCTTCTAAATACTCGAGAAAAGCCCCTCCTGCCGTTGAAATATAATTAATTTGAGACTCTACCCCAAATTTCTCAATGGCAGCCACTGTATCTCCACCACCAGCCACAGAATAAGCGCTACTTTTGGCAATCGCTTCCGCCATTACTTTGGTACCGCCCGCAAAAGCTTCAAATTCAAAAACTCCTACAGGGCCATTCCATACAATAGTACCCGCCTTCGCAATGATTTTTGCATAGCGCTTTGCTGTGAGAGGACCTATATCCAATATCATATCATCTGCAGCAACCTCGTCTACTTTTTTAACAGTAGCATGTGCTTCATTTGAAAATGCTTTAGCAACCACCACATCAACAGGCAGAGGCAATACACGACCTTCTTTTGATGCCTTATCCATTAAGGCTTTAGCGGTTTCTATAAAATCCGTCTCATATAACGATTTACCCATCGGGAAACCAGCTGCCGCCAAAAAGGTATTGGCAATTCCGCCACCTAAAATAAGTTGATCTACTTTTAAAAGTAAGTTCTCTAAGACACGGAGTTTAGTAGATACTTTAGAACCACCCACAATCGCTAAAAGAGGACGATTCGGTTTTTCAAGAGCAGCGCTTAAAGCTTGCAATTCAGATTCTACCAAAGGCCCCACACAGGCTTCACGCATATATTTCGAAATAGCATGAGTAGACGCTTCAGCACGATGTGCAGTCGCAAAAGCATCCATCACAAACACATCACCCAAGGCGGCTAACTTGCGAGCCAATTCTCGATCATCCGTCTTTTCGCCAATGTTAAAACGTACATTTTCACACAATACTATCTCGCCAGGTTGTATCTCAACACCGTCCAAATAATTTCGTTCAAAACGAACTGGTTTTTTCAATAAGAGACCCAAACGCTCAGCCACAGGAGCAAGTGAAAATTTTTTTTGAATCAGACCTTCCGTTGGCCGCCCTAAATGCGACAACAAAATAATCGCAGCCCCCTCATTCAGAATTTTTTCTATCGTTGGAAGAATCGCTCTAATACGAGCATCACTGGTGATACGCCCCTCCTCATCTAATGGCACGTTCAAATCTTCGCGGATAATAACGCGTTTGTTTTTTAGATTAATATCGGTAATGATTTTCATAGGGTTTCACTATAATTATTCTACTATTATTTTGCCGCCATCATTGATAAAGCAGTATTCAACATACGATTACTAAAACCCCATTCGTTGTCATACCAGGCA
>JAHFSI010000126.1 GCA_023265835.1 Legionellales bacterium | reverse complement strand
AAGAATACCTCGTAGACACTATTTCATCCAGCAAATAACTGGCTCCCACTCGAAAACAATTTGGATTTATCCAGTCTGGGCCCATCATGTCTTCGGCAAGTGTTATGTAAGACAAACACTGAGAAACGGTGCGAACTCCGCCTGAAATTTTTAATCCAACAAGTCGGTGCTGATTAATCGTTTGTTCTTGGATTGCTTTTAGCATGATTTCGGCGGCTTCTAAGGTGGCACCTTGCTTGGTCTTCCCGGTAGATGTTTTAATAAAATCAGCGCCGGCACAAATAACATCAAGACTGATGGTTTTTATTAATTCTAAAGATGGTAATTCGCCGGTTTCAATAATGACTTTTAACTTAATCTCATTGCCGCAAATTTGCTTCGCATGGATAACAAAATCCAATGCCTCTTGTTTTCCGCCGCGCAGATACATTTTATAAGGAAAAACCATATCAATCTCATTTGCCCCATCGGAGATGGCCGCTGTAATTTGCGAAAGCATCTCCTGCAACGTCAACTCACCGCTTGGAAAATTAACGACTGTAGCGATTTTTATGGGCGTATTTTTTAATTCACCGACTGCCTGCTTCACAAAGGCAGGATACACACAAACCGCAGCCACGGCTCCATAAGGTGTTTGTGCTTTTTTACAAAGCGCAATGATAGAAGCTTCATTGTCATTCTGGTTTAAACTCGTCAGATCGATCAACGGAATGATATTAAAGGCATTTTTCAATTGATTGTGTCTCCACTTTATCGATTGTTTCTTATATTAAAACTATTTAAGATAGTTGTCTCCATAAGGTATAATCCACCCTCTAATTATTTAATTTATCGAGCAATTGTATGTTTACTGACCTTTCTGGACGACTAGCCCACATTTTAAAAAATTTAAGCGGCAGAGGTCGTTTAACTGAAGAAAATATTAAAGACACCTTGCGCGACATTCGCATGGCCCTGCTTGAAGCAGACGTTGCCTTACCGGTAGTGCGGCATTTTATCGAACACATACAAGAAAAAGCCATTGGCGTTAAAGTCATGGAAAGCCTAAGTCCCGGCCAAGCATTAATAAAATTGGTCCATGATGAACTGATCATGATGATGGGCGAACGCTGTGACACATTAAATCTTGCCGCTCAACCGCCTGCTATCATTTTAATGGCGGGGCTGCAAGGTTCTGGTAAAACAACTACAGTGGCAAAACTGGCACGCTGGCTGCAGGAAAATCAAAAAAAATCAGTATTAGTCGTCAGCACGGACATTTACAGACCGGCCGCCATTCAGCAGTTAGAAACATTAGCAAAAAACATCAACGTAGAATTTTATCCAAGCCAAACAACGCAAGACCCTATCGCTATCGCAACTGCTGCCATCCAAATGGCAAAATCCAAATTAATTGATGTCGTCATTATTGATACGGCGGGACGTTTGCATATCGATGATGAAATGATGGCGGAAATTACGCGTCTGCATCAGGCCGTCCAGCCCATTGAAACGTTATTTGTCGTAGACAGTATGACTGGGCAAGATGCCGCTAATACAGCACATGCTTTCAATGCCGCATTACCACTAACCGGCGTGGTCCTGACCAAAACCGATGGGGATGCACGCGGTGGTGCTGCACTGTCTATTCGCCACATTACTGGCAAGCCCATTAAATTTATGGGCATTGGCGAAAAGGTGGATGCACTAGAACCTTTTCATCCTGACCGCGTTGCTTCACGCATTTTAGGCATGGGCGATATTCTGACGTTAGTAGAAGATGCTGAACGTAATCTCGATCGTACTAAAGCAGAAAAATTCGCGAAAAAAATCAAAAAAGGCAAATTATTTGATTTAGAAGATTTTCGAGACCAATTGCGACAAATTTCTAACATGGGCGGCATCATGGGCATCATGAAAAAGTTGCCCGGTATGGGTAATCTTCCCCAAGCAGCAACGGACAAAATTAATGATAAATCATTTTCTGAAATTGAAGCGATTATTAATTCTATGACACCGAAAGAAAGACGTATGCCTCTTATCATTAATGGCTCACGCAAACGCCGAATCGCCTTGGGTTCTGGCACGGACATTCAAGCGATTAATCGATTATTAAAACAATTTGCACAAATGCAAAAGATGATGAAGAAGCTATCTAACAAAGGCGGGTTATTAAAAATGATGCGCGGTTTACAAGGCAAGCTGCCACCAGGGATAATACCGCCGATAAATGAATGAAGAAAAGAATTTTTTACCCCGTCATTGCGAGCGTAATAGCTCACCTCACTGCCGCTGAATAAAATCACAACGCCGTCATTGCGAGCGAAGCGAAGCAACCCAGTCCTTCCAGCGCTGCTTTTGAACGTAAAGGGTACTAATCGATGCCCAAAAGACTGGGTTGCTTCGCTTCGCTCGCAATGACAAGTGGAGGGACGAGCCTACAATCCCTACTTCTTG
The DNA here is from genome assembly GCA_023265835.1 of Legionellales bacterium. Taxonomy (GTDB): domain Bacteria; phylum Pseudomonadota; class Gammaproteobacteria; order DSM-16500; family DSM-16500; genus UBA4722. The sequence continues at coordinate 2,118 of JAHFSI010000126.1, read as the reverse complement.
TTATCATTACTTTTTGTTGTGTTATCCCCAACCGCTTTTACCGCTGCAGACGGCTGATTAGTATTCTTAACAGTTGTCTTCTCCGGCATAACCATCGGAATACTCATCCAATATTGGTGCATGGTATTAAATATATCATTCATCATTTTATTCACACTGTCTTGAATTACTTGCTGCCTCTGCTGAATAACTTGTTGTTGCACCTGCATCTGTTTGTTAACCTTATTAATCTGTTCGGGTGTCAAGGCCGTATTGCCATCGTATTCGATGATTTGGTAACTATGCGCTCCATTACCACCTTGTATTATATTAAACTGCAAGCCAACACCTTTTAAATCAGCCAGTTTGGCCCAACCAACATTTCCATTACGCGGATCAGCCACTTTTACCCACTCTCCTTCTTTTGGCTTAAATATAGTGATAATACCCGCATTCGAATCTACCGTATTAATCACTTTCCCATCTGCTTTGGGCTGATCATATAAATTAATCGATTTCGCCAGGCTGTTTGACGAAAAACCAAACGCAAGAGCAGCGACTGACAAAGCAACTATAGAATTCAATACTCTTTTCATGTTCTCACTCCTAACCCAATAAACTGTTTATTTTATGCCCCATTTTCACAAACGTCAAATAAGACATTTTCGCCCTTTCAAAAAACCTAAAAAAGATTAGAATGGTGCGCCAATAACTAATAAAGAGTACATCCTATGGAACGCGTTGATCAGATTATTCAAACAAAGTGGCTTGTGCCTTGTGAAGGAAAAGACCTGGTGTTAACAGACCATGCCCTCGTCATTGCGCAAGGCAAAATCAAAGCTATTTTGCCAAACCAACTTGCCAAAGAACGATACACCGCCCCTCTCATCGAACATTATTCTTCACACGCAATCATTCCTGGTTTAGTGAATGCACATACACATCTTGCTATGAATTTGTTTCGTGGTCTCGCTGATGATTTAACATTAATGAATTGGTTAAACCATCACATTTGGCCGGCAGAAAAAAAATGGGTCAGCCATGAATTTGTGCTGGACGCTTCTCTTTTTGCGATGGCAGAAATGATTCGCAGCGGCACCACTTGTTTTAACGATATGTATTTCTTTTTGCAAGCCACCGCCCAAGCCGCTGATATAGCAGGCATACGAGGATCAATTGGCATTACCGTCATTGACTTCCCCACTGCATGGGCGGCCAATACAGAAGAATATTTTGCAAAAGGCCTCGCATTTTATGAAGCCTACAAAAACCACGATAGGATCAAAGCAACGGTCGCACCCCATGCTATTTATACCGTTTCGGATACCAATTTATTGAAAGTCAAAGCATTCGCAGAAAAATATGATCTCAAAATAAATATGCACATTCATGAAACCGCGGACGAAGTGAACCAATCAATCGCACAAACCAAACAACGACCCTTGTATCGTTTGCAACAATTAGGGCTTATTTCTCCCCGCTTGATCGCCATCCATATGACACAAATCAATGAGGAAGACTTAGCCATTCTTCAAGCAGGAAAACCCAATATTGTGCATTGCCCGCAATCTAACATGAAATTGGCCAGTGGCGCTTGTTCCGTTGAAACATTAGAAGCAAAAGGCCTTAATGTCGCATTGGGAACAGATGGTGCAGCCAGCAATAATGATTTAAACATGTTAGAAGAAATGCGCTCTGCTGCTTTCCTTGCAAAACATCTTGCACTCAACCCAGAATGCTTGTCCGCGCCCGATATTTTAACCAAGGCCACTTTACATGGCGCCAAAGCATTAGGCATAGACTCCATCACCGGCTCTTTGTCTATCGGAAAATCCGCTGATTTTGTCGCAATCAATTTAGATGCCATCGAAACATTGCCCGTCTACCATCCCATCTCACAAATTGTCTATTCCGCTTCGCGCCATCAAGTAACCGATGTATGGGTTTGCGGTAAACAATTATTAAAAAACCGTGAACTCACTACATTGGATGAAAAAGAATTAATAAAAAAAGCGAAGTATTGGGGTGAAAAAATTAAGCGGGGCTGCTGACAATTTGCAAGAGTATTGCGTGCATTTTCAATACAATTCGCTATAATATGCCTCCCTCAATCCATTGATTAAAAAATAGGAACCCCTA
>JAHFSI010000125.1:3008-4567 GCA_023265835.1 Legionellales bacterium | reverse complement strand
GCATATCTATTGCAGCTAGTATAACTTTTAAAAATATCTTCAACTAATTATGCGAAATTAAAAAATATTTCGTAGGGAGTCACTTTTTCTATTGACCGGAGTTCGGCTAATGGGTGACCCCCGTTGTGTACAAAGTGGTGTCACTCCCTCATGGTTAGCTTGATCTACACCAACCTTATTTTCCAGCAACTCTCGAACGAGGTCTATCCTCTTGTCTGGAGTCAAATATATGGCTCTACAGCCATAATAGTTAAATATAGCTTTACAACCATAAATTGATTTTATAGCTTTACAGCTATATACTATCAAAATCACCTCACAGATGGTATTGAACATGGATCCGATCATCTATTCGCCCAAATCGCTTGGTAACGTCCTAAAGCGTCAGCGCAAGGCAAAAAAACTGACTCAAACAGAAGTGGGAGATGCCTTTAAACTAGACCAAACTACTGTATCCAGTATTGAGCAAGGTGCGGCAGGAACACGGCTTGAAACTTTATTTCGTATGCTAGCTGCCTTAGACCTTGAAATGATTATCCAACCTAAAAAGAATACTCCTAAAACAGGAGAAAATTGGTAATGGCGAGGAAAAAACAATACCAGGATCTTTATGTCTATATGAATGGAGTTTTGGTGGGAACGTTGGCTCGCGCATCTACAGGTTTGCTCACGTTTACATACCATGATGAATGGCTAAATTGGGAAAATAGTCGTCCTATCAGTTTATCTATGCCTCTCACTGAAATACCTTATAAGGGACAAGTAGTCGATTGTTACTTTGATAATTTGTTGCCGGACAGTGAATTAATTCGAGAGCGTATTCAGGCCCGTTTTAATGCGGCGTCCAAAAAATGGTTTGATTTGCTTTCATATATTGGGGGAGATTGTGTAGGTGCATTGCAAATATTGACACGACGTACTGTAACAAATATTAAAAAAATTCAAGCAAATCCACTGGATGATCATGGTATTTCAATGCTTTTAAAACATTATCAAACGGCCCCTCTTGGTATGGATAGAGAATCAGATTTTCGTATTTCTATTGCAGGCGCCCAAGAAAAAACAGCTTTATTGTGGCATCAAGGAAAATGGTGGTTGCCGCAAGGAGTCACTCCCACTAGTCATATTATTAAGTTGCCTATAGGCCATATAAAACATTCAGGCATAGATTTGTCTGAAAGTGTCGAGAATGAATGGCTTTGTTTGCAAATTTTATCTGCTTTTAATTTGCCTGTTAATCAGGCCAAAATAATTCGATTTGATGATACTAAAACATTAGTCGTAGAACGATTTGATAGGCAATGGGCAAAGGACAAACGATGGTTAATGCGCTTGCCTCAAGAAGATTTGTGTCAAGCATTAGGCAAATCACCTGGATTAAAATATGAATCTGATGGTGGTCCTGGAATACAAGATATTATGAATGTTTTGTTGGGGTCACAAGAAGCAAACCAGGACCGTAAAAAATTTATTAAGACAGTTTTTTTATTTTGGGTATTAGGGGCCATTGACGGGCATGCAAAAAATTTTAGCCTTAAGATTGAAGCACAAGGCCGTTT
>JAHFSI010000125.1:0-2998 GCA_023265835.1 Legionellales bacterium | reverse complement strand
ACCCCTTTATACGACGTGATTTCAGCCTATCCTTTAGTAACTAAACGACAGATAGCATGGAAAGAATTTAAAATGGCCATGTCCTTGAAAGGGAAAAATCGCCATTATTTATGGGACAATATCCAATTACGCCATTGGTTTGAAATGGCTGAGAAATGTCAATTCTCTGGAACTATGATGCAAGAGATTGTGAATGAGGTCTGTGATACGATGGAAAGAGCCATAAGCCAAGTAACACAAGTGTTGCCGGCGAATTTTCCTGCTTATATGTGTGATTCAATATTTGCTGGGATGCGTAAAGTTAAGAATCGTTGCGCTGCTATCAAATAAAAAAAGACCATACTATATTACTCTGTAAATTTAATTCCTTGTGCCAGGGGCAGCGCATGGCTCCAATTAATTGTATTGGTTTGTCGCCGCATGTAGGCTTTCCAGGCATCAGAACCGGCCTCACGACCGCCGCCTGTTTGTTTTTCTCCGCCAAAAGCTCCGCCTATTTCTGCGCCGGATGTTCCGATATTGATATTTGCGATTCCGCAGTCACTTCCGCGTGCGGATAGAAATAATTCGGCGTGTTGTAATTGATTAGTAAATAAAGCAGAAGATAAACCATATTGCGAATGGTTTTGCATATGGATGGCTTCTTCCAGCGTTTTATATTTCATAATATATAAAATAGGTGCAAAAGTTTCGCGTTGTACAACGTCCCATTCATTTTGGGCTTCTACTAAGGTCGGTTCCACATAATAACCGGGGCCTTTAAGCGGTTGGCCGCCAAATAAAATTTTGCCGCCTGCCTGTTTAATATCAGCAAGTGTTTTTACATAATGTTCAACAGCTGCTTTATCAATTAAAGGGCCTAATAAATTTTTTTCATTGAGTGGGTCGCCAATGGTAATTTTTTGATAAGCATTGATGAGTGCGGCAACTAATTTGCTATATATGTTTTCATGGACTATCAAACGTCTCGTGGTCGTACAACGTTGGCCAGCGGTGCCGATGGCACCAAAAACGATAGCTGGTACAGCGAGTTTTAGGTCTGCTGTTTCATCTATAATCATCGCATTATTGCCGCTTAATTCTAATAAAGATCTGCCCAAGCGATTGGCTACGGTTTCACTGACTTGCTTTCCAACAGAGGAAGAGCCAGTAAATGAAACAAGAGCTATGCGTTTATCACTGACGAATTGAGTGGCAAGCTCATTATTATCTGTAATAAAAACAGAAAAAATGCCGGTTAATTTCTGTTTTGCCATTATTTTATTGCAAATGTGTTGTACCGCGAGCGCGCAAAGTGGTGCTTTGGGAGAGGGTTTCCACACGACGGTGTTGCCTGTAACAGCTGCAATAAATGCATTCCATGCCCACACAGCTACCGGAAAATTAAATGCGCTAATAACGCCTACGACACCTAAAGGGTGCCATTGTTCATACATCCGATGTTCAGGTCGTTCGGAGTGCATGGTTTTGCCGTATAACATGCGCGAAAGGCCCACAGCAAAATCGGCCATATCAATCATTTCTTGCACTTCGCCTAACCCTTCTTGTTTAGACTTCCCCATTTCTAATGAAACGAGGTTGCCTAGTGAATCTTTATGTAAACGTAACTCATCGCCGATTAAACGAATTATTTCTCCACGTTTTGGAGCGGGTATGGTACGCCAAGACAAAAAAGCTTTTTCGGCTTGTGCAATAGTATGATCGTAATCTTGCTTTGAGCATCGATAGATAGAAGCAATGGCTGTTTCATTGGCCGGATTGTAAGAGTCAAACTGTCCTTCGCTAGTAGTATTAGACCAGTTGTTTTCGCCTGAGCATGCGCCGAAATTGTTTGCGCTGAGAGTTAACGTTTTCAAAAGGTTCATGCTTGCATGCTCGTATTTAAGTAATGTCCGAAACGATTATTCATCAGTGCATCCAGCGAAATTTGTTCTTGTTTGACTAGACCATGAAATTTTTTTGGCTGATTGATAACAATATCTAATACAGCGCAAAGTGATGAGGCAGTTGTTAATTGAATGGCTGACCATTCTAAACCATATAATGTTTTTGGGTAAAATTTCTTGACGAAATTTTCTTCCATTAATTGGTTATCTTGCAAGCCTGTAGCAGAGACATATACCAGGACTACATCTTGTCCTGTTCTGGGGGTGACATTTTCAAGAATACGTTTTAATGTGTCACGGTCTTGATTTAATTTAAGGTCGTTCATTAAAAAGCGCATTTTTTCACAATGTCCGGGATAGCGAATGGTTTTGTAATTTAATTTTTTAATACGGTCAGCATAAGTGGTAGCCAGGCTGCCAATACCGCCAGAAGTATTGAATGCTTCATAAGTCAGCCCATCAATTTGAATTTCTTCTAAATCTTCTAACGGCGATAGCTGTACTTTTTTGCCTTCTTCAAGACCATAACCCATATTGCCGTATTCATTAATAAGCCCATCAGTAGACCAAGTTAGAGAATATTGTAAAGCGTTACTGATGTTGATAGGTAGTGCGCCCACACGCATTTTTACTGTATCTAATTTGGGAAAATGCTGGATTAAATGATTGGCAACGATGCTGATAAAGCCGGGCGCTAAACCGCATTGCGGTACAAAAGCACTGGTGACGCTGCGAGCCAACTCATTTATCACATCAGAGGAGTTTGTATCTTCAGTCAAATCAAAATAATTGAGATTCAATTTGCTGGCAACGGTTGCAATGGCAATATTACAATAATAGGGCAAGCTTGAAACAACCGTATTGATGCTATTTTTTCGCAAGAATTCTGTAACGTCTTTATCGTTTTTCGCGTCTAGCTGCACGAGATCCAAATGAGAGGTGTTGGTAAGACGTTTTGCTTGGCTGGTATCGATATGAATATCAGCGAGAAAAACATGGTAATCACCGGAGTTTGCTAATATAGCGGTGATTAATGAGCCGATTTTTCCTGCGCCTATTACGAGAACGCGATGCATGAATAAGTCCTTTTATTTGGTTCAATGTGTTATTTT
>JAHFSI010000049.1 GCA_023265835.1 Legionellales bacterium | reverse complement strand
GAGCGCGGAATACTAAACTGTCTCGCGGGGGAACCACTGGCCTGGGTCTTTAGTAAATTGGCGGGACGCTCTGATTAGGATTAGGTCGTTGATTTTATTGACGGCTATACCGAATGCTTACTAGCAGATTTAACGAATACTTCGTGTACACCCGCAAAAATTTAAATAGCGACTATACTGAACCTATAAAAAGACCTGACGAATTTTTTATAGAGCTTATGTGAATTTTTATTAAAGGGGGTGTGATATGGATACATCAAGAGAGAATCAAAATGATCCCTTTGAGGGTTATCCATTGAAGGAAAAAATAGAACGGAGGATATTTTTGATGAGAACCAGAATTAAGAATCTTCGCGATTATTGTTTGATAGATGATTCAGTCGATCATTTGCTTCAGACAGCATCGAAAAAATGTGATAGCCTTGAAAATCGATTGAAAGAAACACCAAGCAATATAACTGAACAAACCTATAATAATCTCGTAAGCTTACATGAAGAAGTAGTAGCTATTGGTTTGGTTATTCATCAAGATGCACCCTATGAAGAAAAAATTAAATATCTGCTCTTACTTTGTGATACGCTCGAAAAAAGTCCTAAAGGACAGCTAAATTCCGATACTACATTAGCGTTAGCTCAATTCATCTACAACAACACACGCAACGTATTTGAAGATGAATTATCACGTATCAGAGGAATACAAGATTCTGATCTAGATCAAGATGCAACGACACTTTTTAGTATGACTCATACATTATCTAGAAAAATTTTGAGTGATCCAATCCAACTCACTCATTTGAGTAAGCTACTTATCTTAACGATTGAAGCCAGTACCAATCAAAGCTCAGATGCGATAAACCATTTGAAACAAGAAATTAAAAATCATAAGCTCTCAATGTCCGAAAGACTCTATGCTGCAACATTCCATAAACTACATAAGGCTTTTTATGAATATCTTAACCGTCTCGCCGTGAAGGCATTTAATAAAGGTTATTTTAACCGTTCCCCTTTGCATTTCAGAGTCAATAAACAAAATAAACCAACTTTCACTCACAAAAGCGGTGTGCAGTTATTTAAAAAACCAAAGCTACATAAACAAATAAACAAAGTCGCTGAGCATATAGATAAAAAAAGAAAAGCTGGTTCTAAAAAATAAAGGTAATCATAAACAGCTCACCTCTCCACTCGTCATGGTTTCATTCAGCAACAGTGAGGTGAGCTATTACTTATTTGGCTCTTTAACAAAACCCGCCGCAATAATAAAAGCAACTATATACGCACCTAAAACAAGCATTAACCCTTGTTTAAAATGAGCTGGATTGTCCAGGCCTGGATGATTGGATTCAATCAATTTACCAATCACAGGTTGAAATATCGCACCTGAAATCACTACTGCCATATTATTAAAAGCAATCGCTGTCGCTTTAACTGAAATAGGATTATTTTCTTTGACCAAAGTAAAACTTAACGCTTGTCCTGAACAAGCCGCACCAGCAAGAAACAATAGCACGCCCAATGGCAACAACGATAAATGACATTCTAAAATCAAACCAAAAGAAACAGCACCGATCAACGCCGTTAAATAGAGCGGAAAAACCCGCTTATTCATGGCAGTGGACAGTATGCCCAGAAGAGGGCTGGCCAGTGCCAAACCTAACCACATCAAAGAACATAAAAACGCAGCGGCGGTATGTCCCACATGGTCAGCGCTTTCTAAAAAAGGCACGCCCCATAAAGATGCAAAGCTAGACATCGGCGCCCATAATAAACAAGCATATAAAGCAATATACCAAGTTTGGCGCTCATAAATTATTTTTTTCAAATCAGTTTTCACATTTATTGTATGGGTCGTATGTTCTGCAGGGGCTCTCTCATAGTTTAATAATTTCCATACTATTATTGTGAGCACAAAGCCAATACACGCTAAAATCCACAAGGTAGGACGCCAACCCACATGACTCAGTAATACACTGATTGGCATTTGCCCTGCCATGGCACCGAAAGCCGCTAGCATTTGGGTGATGCCTGTCATCATGGCAAAGTATTTTGCTTTAAATAAATCAGCCGTGACAACAAGGACAGCGACAAAAGCAAATGCAGAACCTGTACCCATTAACAAACGTGCAATAGAGCCTAAAAGCAAACTTTGAGCAAAAGAAAAAAGCAGCGTGCCTAGCGCGCACACTAAAATAGCCAATGAAATAATGATGCGAGGATTATATTTATCGAATAAAACGCCCGATGGGACCTGCATGGCTGTATAGGTGTAAAAATACACTCCTGACATAAAACCCAAACCGAATGTGCCGATATTTAAATCATGCATTAATTGGCCGGCCATCACGCTAGGTGAGACTTGTACGGCCATCTCAAAAAATAGGAAAAATGAAACAATGCCATAAAGCACTATTGTTTTAATGTTAGAGAATTTATTTTTTAAAATGTCAGGCATTGAATTGGTCCGATTATCTCAATAAGCGCATATGATAATCACTATGGAAATATCAAACAACCTTTTTCTACTTTACCAATAATGTTGGTGATTGACTCTATATAATGAAGGCACCAAAAGAACATCGACTTGTCTTGTTAATTTTAACTGAATAGCGCCCGTTTGCGCCGTATCATAAGAAAAGGCGCCCATATTATGATATTTTTGCACCACAACCGGGTTAGGGAAATGATAACGATTATGATAACCTACCGGAAATAAAACCAGACGCGGATGCACGTCCTGGATAAATGCGTCTAATGCCGATGTAATACTGCCATGATGCGGCGCAACCAAAATATCCGCTGTCAACTCTCCAGGCGCAAAACGAGTTAAATCTCGTTCTGCTCTATTTTCTATATCTCCGGTCAGCAATAAGGAGTGAGTGCCATTAGTAATGTGTAACACACAGGAACTTTCATTATTTAAACCTAATTTATCCGATGTTGGATAAAGAAATTTAAACGTCACTTGGTCCCATTGCCATGTTTCACCGCGAAGACAATAACTTGCCGGCACATTGAGAAATTTTTCTGGCACACTGCTTTCGACAAGATAGATGGGAAATGCCTTTAAAATAGCAAAAGCACCGCCGATATGATCATTGTCTCCATGGCTGATGACTAGCCTATCAATATGCGTTACCGAAAGCGAACGCAAAAATGGCACCACCACAGTTTCTCCCATATCACGCGTAGCACTCAATCGTGAGCCTGCATCAAATACTAAAATATGATGATGGGTTTGCACCACTGCCGACAGTCCTTGTCCTACATCCAACAAGGTAAACCAAACATCACCTAATGGGGGTGCAGGTGGTTTATACAAAATAAAAGGAAGCAGCCAGATGATGCCAAGCCCTTTTCCTGGAAAGCCTACGGGCGATAATAAAATAAGAATACCGATACATGCAGTGATAATATACCAAATACTCGGTAAAAATTGATACCAGGCGCTCCAAGGCAACTGTGCAAGATAAGTCAAAACTATCCATAATAACGAAACCACTTTACTCGCCAGCCAAAACAGTGCGCCGCTTAATTGTTCGGAAATGAGCAGAAAGAAACACCCTAGAAATGTCAATGGTATGATGATAAAACCCACACAAGGAATCGCAATGCTATTTGCTATGAATGAAACCAAAGAACAGGCTTGAAACAAGCTCACACTCAGCGGCACCAATCCTAGCGTCATCACCCACTGTACTCTGCCATGTTTCCACCATAATCCAACAGGTGCTAATCGACCTCGAACTCCATAAATGATGAGAGCAATAGAAATAAATGATAACCAGAAACTGGCCGTCAATACACTTAGTGGATTAATCAACAAAACACAGAATAATGCCAAGCTCCATGCCTGCCAAGGCCCTATTTTTCTACGCAATAAAAGGGTGATTAGAAAAAATGAAACCATCACACATGCACGTTGCGTAGGAAGAGAAAATCCAGCCATTGCACTATAAATGAATGCCATTAACAAAGCAGCGACTGCGCCCGCTTGTTGTGCCGGCATTCTGAAGATAAGTGGAGGACATCGCCGCCATATCCATGTCACAATGGTATAAACAAAAGCGGTCAGAAATCCAATATGTAACCCAGCAATAGCGATTAAATGATTAGTGCCCGTGTTTCTTAATATTTTCCAATCTTCAGCTGACATGCCTTGCCGTTCTCCCATCGCTAATGCTGTGATCCAAATCGATGCGGGACTTTTTGATAAATGTTCATTAATACGATCTCGAACCTGTTCTCGCAATCGATCGATAGGATGGTGATACCATGCGCTATTTAGCAAGACATAATCATTGCCAACCACCTGGCCCGCAGCACGAAGTCCTTCTTGATAACTCCACGCTTCATAGTCAAAACTAGCTGGATTCATGAGTCCTTTTATTTTTTTCAAATAAATGGTTAGTTGCCATACATCACCCACCTGTAATTTTTTGGGTGGAAATTTCCAGGTAAGTTGTACTGTCGATCGGGTTTTTTCAAGTAAAAATCTAAATTGGGCCTGCTGTGGTTTGATATCGGGAATACTGGTAATCATCCCTGTCACATGCAATGGTTTTCCTTCTTGCTCAGAAGGCAGCGTCCAGGCTAATTGAGTGTGGGCGTACCATAGAGCCCAGGCAAAACCGCATACTATTGGGAGGAGGTATTTTGTGTAGCGAGTAAGAGGTTTAAAAAATAATAATTGAAAAATGAGGAATACGATAACGATTGCCACCAGAGAGAAACTGGGCAAGTTCGTCAAAAATTGCAATGTAAGAATTCCTACAAGAAATAGGATGGAAAATAGGACCATGGTGTTAATACCGTATCACCAGACCTGTCATCCTGAGCAAAGCGCACTACTGTCCGGTTAGTCAGTGCATTTGCTAGCCACACCTGTCATCCCGCAAAATTTTCGTCCTGTGTTTTCAACAAAAAAACTGGATTATCACGAAAATTTGTGCGGGATCCGGTTAGGGCCTTTTTAATAGAATGGGTGTTTTAAAAATTATTTAATAAAAAAAACAGTACTTATCCGGATCGTTACCGGATCCCGCACAAATTTTCGTGTCAGAACAGTATTCTTGTCGAATACTGTTGACGAAAATTTTGCGGGATGACAGGTATGGAATAACAGGAACATTACATCACCTAACAACCAATCTCCCTTCCTCTAAAACAAACAACCGGTCTGCCTGCTCCGCAATACGCATATCATGCGTCACCATAATCACACTGGTCTGTAACGTTTTCTGCAACTCAACAAACAATTGAAATACCGCCTCTGCATTATGAATATCTAAATTACCCGTTGGCTCGTCTGCTAACACACACGCAGGCCCTGCAACTAACGCCCGTGCAATCGCAACCCGCTGGCGCTCACCACCGGATAACTCACCAATTTTATGCTGCAACCGATTTTTTAAACCCACCATTTCTAGTAGTTGTTCTCCTTTGACGATGGCCGCATCAGGATCAACATTACCAATTAACAAAGGCATGCACACATTTTCTAATGCAGTAAACTCCGGCAATAAATGATGAAATTGATAAACAAAACCCAAATAACGATTTCGTAAACTACACTTTTCATTTTCAGTCATTGCCGCAATATTTTTCCCTATCCAAAACACGCTGCCATGAGTCGGTGTATCTAATCCACCCAGTAAATGCAACAAAGTACTTTTCCCTGAACCAGAATTGCCCACGATCGCAATTAATTCAGCCGGCTTCACTTGCAAATCAATTTGTCTTAATACTTCAATGTTAGTCGTTGCATCGTTATATACTTTAGACAATGCCTGACACTCTAGCACGTAATTACTCATAACGTAGTGCCTCCACCGGTTCCATACGTGCCGCATGCCAAGCAGGATATAAGGTGGCTAGCAAGCTTAACGCCAATGCAGATAAGCTAATACGCCATACATCGCCCCACTCTAAATGAGAAGGCAAATAATCTAAAAAGTAAACACTGGAAGAAAGAAATTGCACATGAAAAAGACGCTCTATCCAATTTACCACTTCTGTTACATGTCGCGCTAATGCAATACCACCCGCCATACCCAATAAAGTCCCAATGACACCAATAATAGAACCTTGGATGATAAAAATAGCCATGACCATTTTTGGAGTGGCGCCTAACGTACGTAAAATAGCAATGTCCGCTTCTTTTTCATTGACCACCATCACCAAAGTACATACTAAATTAAATACTGCCACCAGGATAATTAACATCAAAATAAAAAACATCATCGCTTTTTCTTGAGCAACCATCCTAAAATATTCACCGAATTGCTGCGTCCAATCCGTCACTTTTGCATTTTGCCCTAATGCTGTTGTGAGCTTTTCAGCAAATTTAGGCGCAGCATACCTATCTAAAATTTTGACATGCAATGCGGTCACAGCACCGCCCATTTCAAATAATTTTTGTGCATCGGCCAGATGAATAAAAGCTAAACTGCTATCAAAACCAAACCCACTGCCGGCCCTAAAAATTCCTACCACGGTAAAACGCTTTAAACGCGGCAGCACACCCGCTAATGAAAGAGAAACACGCGGGGTAATCACGGTTATTTTATCGCCTATTCCAACATCTAAACGATTTGCTAGTTCTTCTCCGATAATCATATTAAACCGATCGGGAACCAAATCTGCTATAGAACCTTGGACAATTTTATCCGCGAGTTCTGAAATATTTTTTTCTGTATCTGGCAAAATACCATTTACTAAAGCAGGTTGAACAAGATTACTGCTTGTTAACATTACCTCACCACTAACAAAAGGCGCCACCGCTTTAATAGCAGGAAAAGTATAAAGTGTCTTTTCTACTTGCTGCCAATTGATGATCGCATTGGAAAAACTGCTCACCGTAATCGGCGGCACCATACTAAATACACGTTTTTCGATTTCACGATCAAAACCATTCATCACCGAAAGTACCGTAATCAATACCAGCACGCCCAATGCAATACCCAGCATAGACATCAATGAAATAAATGAAATAAAATGATTACGCCGCTTAGCACGCGTATACCGTAATCCTATAAAAAGCGCTGCCGGCCTGAACATACTTAAAGATTACCTAATATCTTGTCATTTAAAACAGTTAAAAAAGTTAGTAGTCGTTTGGTTTGCTAGTTCTATCACATCTATTCCTCGCAACTGTGCAATGTATTCTGCGACATGCCGCACATAAGCCGGTTCATTCGGTTTGCCACGATGCGGCACCGGAGCCAGATAAGGAGAATCTGTTTCAATCATCATACGTTCTAATGGCACCTGTTTCGCAATACTTTGCAATTCTTTAGCATTAGAAAACGTTACAATACCTGAAAATGAAATATAAAAACCTAAATCCATCGCAGCCTTGGCCATTTCCCAATCTTCGGTAAAACAATGCATGACACCACCGACAGTGGCCGCCTCTTCTTCTTGCAAAATTCGCAGTGTATCTGCACGAGCTTGACGGGAATGAATAATCAGTGCCTTATTGACTTTTTTAGCGGCACGAATATGTTGACGAAAACGTTCGTGCTGCCAGCTTAAATCACCCGTACTTCTATAATAATCTAGTCCCGTTTCACCAATCGCCACAATTTTTTTATCTTGTGCAAGCAAGGCTAGTTCTTCTGCAGAAGGGCCTGGCCCTTCAACGATTTCATTTGGATGTAATCCAACCGATGCAGTTACTTGCGGATAAGTGTGTGCAATCGTCAATATGTTAGGAAAATCTTGTAGCGTACAGCAAACACATAAAAAATGCCCCACCCCTTGCTTGCCCGCTGCTGCCAACGCATTCGCTAATTTTCCATCATGCGTCGCTAAATCTAATTGATCCAGATGACAATGTGAATCAACGAACAGCATAAAATTTTTTCCAACGAATCAACAATTCTTCCAATAATAATTGCCGATTTAAATTTTGCAAATTCAATACCTGCTGATGTCTTTCTTGTACCAGCTCTATGTAATTCAATAGATTTTGCTGTGAAATCCTTTGTGCGAAGTTTAAAAGAATATTTCGATGATCTTGATTGACCATCACTATTTGTGAAGAAGTCAATTGAAATCGCAACAGATCTCGCAGCCCCTGTAATAACAAATAAAAAACCATCTGAATATCATGTTCGTGCCATTGTGCCGCTATTTTTAAGGGATCTGCTGCCCCGTAGCTTAAATCAAGTAACCCCGAATAAATTGTTTTCCGCCATGTCATCACGCCCTGTTCCACTAACATACGCGCTTGCAAAGGCGAGCCCTCTGCCACAGTCAGTGCTAATTCCCAATCTGTGTCCTGGTTTGAAGTTTGTGACCGTAACCAATCCAAAGCTTCTTGCCGCTCTGGTTTTTGAAATGTTAACCTTTGACAACGACTAGTAACCGTCGATGGCAACCGCAAAATTTCTTCACTGATTAAAATAAAAAACGTGTTAGGAGTCGCTTCTTCTAAAGTCTTTAGTAAAGCATTTGTCGCGTAGGCATTCATCGCATCTGCAGGATCAATAATGATAACTTTACAGTTCCCTTGCATGGCCGTTTCATTTGAAACGTTTACAATATCGCGAATTTGATCAATTTTAATCATTTGTCCTGGTTGTTCCGGCACTACCCAAAGCAAATCAGGATGTGATTTAGCACGTACCAATGCACAAGCATGGCATGTCCCACAAGCATAGCCTCGTGCAGCAGGCTGCTCACATAAAAGCGATGCAGAAAACAGTTCCGTAAATTGCTTTTTCCCAACGCCTAATGCGCCTATAAAAAGCAACGCATGCGGCAAACGCTGTATTTTTCTTACATGTTGCAATAGGTTCCATTGTGCTTTTTGCCAAGAAAATATTGTATTATTCATTTGATTTCATCCATTATTTTTTTTAGTTCCACCTGGACTTTTTCTAATGGTTGCGTCGCATCAATCAACCTAAAGCGTTTTTTATCTTGCTCCATTCGTTGTAAATAACCTGCCCTGACACGCTCAAAAAAGTCTACCCTTTCCTGCTCAATACGATCTTCTGCACCGCGATGTTTTGCACGTTCTAACCCAACATGCGCCGGCGCATCCAGCAATATCGTTAAATCCGGAACTAAGCCCCGTAGTAACCATTTTTCCAACTGATTAATATAGGATACATCAATTCCACGCCCACCTCCTTGATACGCAAAACTTGCATCAATAAAACGATCGCTCACTACCCATTTGTTTGCCGCTAAAGCAGGTAAAATGACATGTTGTACATGCTGCACTCGACATGCAAACATTAATAACAATTCCGTTTCTGGTATCATCGCTTCTGCTGCTTGCGGTGTTAGCAATACTTGACGGATTTGTTCCGCAATTATCGTACCACCAGGTTCTCGTGTCACGATAAAATCTTTTTTAATTTGTGTCAGATAATTTTGAATAAATTTTAAAGCAGTTGATTTCCCAACACCTTCGGTGCCTTCTATTGTTAAAAAAAAACCTCTACCTTTTTTCAATCCACCACCTCTTCCTTCCGTCTCAAAAACGCAGGAATATCCAAATAATCCAATTCATGATTCACCGTCGGTATAGCAGGTTTCGCCGCTGCTGGTGCTGCTTGTTGAACTGGTGCAGGTGCAGGCGCAGGTGCCGGCGCAACATAAGAAGAAGCAGCTGGCATGTTTGCATGCTTACGCACCACTGCGGGTTTGTCAAAAGAATGATAATCCACTAAACCCTCTGTCGCTCTCGCCGATTCTGGCATACGCGTGGTCGTCGTAGTCGTTTGTTTACGTCCAAGCCCAGTCACAATCACCGTCACGCGCACTTCATCACGCAGTTCAGGATCTATCACTGTACCCACCACCACCGTTGCACCTTCCGAAGTAATATTCTTAACAGCTTCACCCACTTCTTCAAATTCGCCAATAGACATGTCCATACCAGCAGTAATATTGACTAACACGCCTCGTGCCCCAGACATATCCACATCTTCCAGCAATGGGCTTGAGATAGCAGCTTCTGCCGCCATGCGCGCACGGTTCTCGCCCGATGCAACACCCGTACCCATCATGGCCATGCCCATTTCCGACATAACCGTTCGAACATCCGCAAAATCCACATTAATCAATCCGGGACGAGTAATTAATTCTGCAATGCCTTGAACCGCGCCCCGTAACACATCATTGGCAGCTCTAAATGCGTTGACCAAGGTGACATTTTTGCCTAACACAGACAGTAATTTATTGTTAGGAATAGTAATCAATGAATCCACATATTGCGTTAGATTAGCAATCCCGGCATCTGCTGCCGCCATACGTACACGCCCTTCAAATGTAAACGGTTTCGTAATGACAGCAACCGTTAAAATCCCAAGTTCCTTAGCAATTTGTGCAAAAATAGGTGCGCCCCCAGTACCTGTACCACCGCCCATACCAGCGGTAATAAAGACCATATCAGCGCCCTTTAATATTTCTTTAATTCGATCGCGATCTTCTTCCGCCGAACGCCTGCCGATTTCAGGATTAGCACCAGCACCCAAGCCGCGTGTAATGCCTTCACCTAGCTGAATCAATGTATTGGCCGATGACTTTCTTAATGCTTGTATGTCCGTATTAGCACAAATAAATTCTACGCCTTCAATCGAAGCTGCCATCATATGCTCAATCGCATTCCCACCACCGCCGCCGACTCCCACAACTTTAATAACGGCATTTTGTGGATTTGCTTCAGTTAATTCAAACATTGGTGACTCCTCCTCTCACGTTACCTTGAAACCAACTTTTCATTCTGCCCCATATATTTTTCATAGTAGATGGCGCCATCACTTCATCCGGATTATCACGTTGTTGCATACCATAAAGTATTAAACCCACACTGGTTGCATAGATAGGATTATCAATGACATCAGGCAAGCCCGTCACATTTTGCGGAGTACCTATACGTACCGGCACCTTAAATATTCTCTCCGCTAGCTCAATCGCACCCTGCACTTTAGCACCACCGCCGGTCAACACAACCCCCGCGGCTAATAAATCTTCCAGACCACTACGACGAATTTCAGATGCGACCAACATGAATAACTCTTCATAACGTGCTTCAACCACCTCAGCAAGCGTGCGTTGAGAAACCTGTCGTTCTGAACGATCGCCCACTGCTGGAATATCAATCATCAAATTGTTGTCTGCCAATTCTTGCAAAGCACAAGCATACTTCAATTTAATATCTTCAGCGTGGCGAGTCGGCGTACGCAACGCAATCGCTATATCATTTGTCACCTGATCGCCCGCAATAGGAATGACTGCCGTATGCCGAATAGCACCATCAGTAAAGATGGCAATGTCAGTCGTACCGCCCCCAATATCGACCATACAAACGCCCAATCCTTTCTCATCTTCCGTCAAAATGGATTGGCTGGATGCAAACTGCTCAAGCACAATATCCGTTGCAATTAATCCACAGCGTTTCATACATTTCATAATATTTTGCGCAGCACTCACAGCACCCGTTACAATATGGACTTTTGCTTCCAAGCGTACGCCGGACATACCTAATGGTTCGCGTATAGAATCTTGATTATCAATAATGAACTCTTGCGGCAAAATATGCAGAATTTTTTGGTCCGCTGGAATCGCCACTGCTTTAGCTGCATCAATCACACGGTCCACATCCAATTGCGTGACCTCCCGATCACGAATCGCCACAATGCCATGAGAATTAATACTGCGAATATGGCTGCCTGCAATGCCCGTATAAGCAGAGTAAATTTGACAGCCGGCCATTTTTTCCGCTTGCTCTACCGCATTTTGAATCGATTGCACGGTCGATTCAATATTTACCACTACCCCTTTCTTTAAGCCTTGAGAAGGACATGATCCTAACCCAATGACCTTCGGGCCTTCCGCTGTCATTTCACAAACAATTGCAACGACTTTTGATGTGCCTATGTCTATCCCTACCATTAAATCTTTATTTGGCTTCTTTGCCATGTTCTCTTCTCTCTCTGTTTTACTATGTTATGGTTTTCCAACGCACCGCTAACCCATTGGAGTAACGTAAATCAACGGAAGTCACTTCATTTGCACGGCTTCCAATAATTTTCGGATACACTTTCACAAAATCGCCGAGACGAGTCAAGATATCTTTGTGTCCGATATTGACTTTTATGCCGTTGTTAAGCGTCAAGCTCCAAACATGCGCCGGACTCAGCTCCAGGCGTGCTATTTTGAAATGCAAAGGAGCCAATACTTTGTCCATTTGCGTATAATTTTCCATCATGCTTAATTGCATTCCATCTGGCCCGATAAATTGCGGCAAATTAGCTGGAAAAGTCTCTCGTGAAGGACTAAATAATTGGCCTGATTGGCTTAATAGTTTTTCATCATTCCAACGGGCCAACGGCAATTTTTCTGCAACTTGAATGATCACTTGATTGGGCCAAATACGACGTACCGATGCATCAGCAACCCAAGGAAATTGCGCGAGGCTTTCTTTAATCTGATCAACATCCACAGCAAAAAATCCTTTGTTCACTAATGGAGTGAGAATACGCTGCACTGCATCATGATCCACATGTTGAATACCTGCTACCTTGACTTCTTTAATGGGAAAATACTGAATGGTCTTAATTTGATTAAAAGCGTAGACGATACAAAAAATAAGTGCGATGAAACCAATGAAATGGGTAAACAACTTCCAGGAAAATTTAAATTCTTTATAGCATTTTCGTACTTGGCTAATAATCATCCTTGTACTCTCCTAAATATATGCTATCTACCTCTTCATAAATTTATTTTCCGATAATACACACTTCTGTCATTAAACGCACGCCATGTTGTTCAAAAACATTGTCGATAATTTTAGCAATGAGTGCTTCGATGTCCGATGCAGTGGCCTTTCCTTGGTTAATAATAAAATTTGCATGCTTCTCTGAAATAATCGCGTCTCCGATTCGCATGCCTTTCAAACCGCATTGTTCAATTAATCGGGCCGCATAATCCGGTTTAGGATTACGAAAAACCGAGCCGCAATTCGGCAATCCCGTTGGTTGTGAAGCACTGCGCTTTTCGAGTAACTCATGAATCTCAGCTAAAGAACGCGCCTTTTCACCCAGAGCCAATTTAAAATGACCTGCAACAAACCATTCGTCTTTAGGGCCTGTGACATGACGATATCCCGTTTGATAATCAGATGCCGGACGCAACTGCCGCTGGCCCGCCCGATTCATTGTCTCCACTTGCACTACCCTTTGCCACGTTTCCCCTCCCCAACAACCCGCATTCATGGCCAATGCCCCGCCTACTGTACCGGGAATCCCAGCCATGAATTCAATACCGGTTAGGCTCAACCGCGCTGTATAACGCGCAAGCTGCGCACAAGCAACGCCAGCTTCAGCACGAATGGTCTGTGCGTCCAGTTGGGAAAGAGAATGTAATGCACCTTGGGTCACAATGACTGCCCCTTCCACACCGCTGTCACGCACCAGGACATTGCTGCCCAAACCTAACCACAACAATGGTTCATCTTCAGGTAGTTGCTTAAGAAAAACAGCTAAGTCATTCAAATCAGAAGGAACATACAGCATTTCCGCAGGGCCGCCTACTCGCCAGGAAGTATACTCTGCCAAAGAAGCATTTTTTAACAGACGGCCGCGCATTGAACTAGTGCTCCACGTAACTAAGCAATTTGTTTTGCTCCTTGAACCGACTCTCGCAGCCCCGTTGCAGCTAACTGCGCCGCAAGCGCACCAATATTGCCCGCGCCTTGCATCAATAAAATATCATCCGCCCGCAAAATCTGCTGCAATATCTTTGGTAGTTCCTC
The DNA here is from genome assembly GCA_023265835.1 of Legionellales bacterium. Lineage (GTDB taxonomy): Bacteria > Pseudomonadota > Gammaproteobacteria > DSM-16500 > DSM-16500 > UBA4722. Next base: position 2,136 of record JAHFSI010000049.1, on the reverse strand, counting down.
ATGTTGTTTAACAAAAATGGGTATCATCTCTCCCCGCTCAGCAATCGCATGAGCAAGCGAAGCGCCATCCGCACCAGGAATAACAGCCTCTCCAGCAGAATAGACATCCAACAATACCAGTGCATCAGACTTGGTTAACACATCACAAAAATCATCAAACAAATCATGTGTCCTAGTATAACGATGCGGCTGATAAACCATAACAATACGCTTTTCAGGCCAACTTTGACGCGCGGCTTGTAAGGTAACTGCAATTTCTCTAGGATGATGACCATAATCATCAATCAGAGTCACGCTGCCCCCTTTCTCTAATGGATAATCACCATAAATTTGAAACCGCCGCCCAATGCCTGCAAAACCGGCCAAGGCACGTTGAATCGCCTGATCAGAAATTTTTAATTCAGTGGCAACTGCAATAGCTGCTAACGCATTTAAAACATTATGCTTACCCGGCAAATTTAAAGTAATTTCTAAGTTACTTCGGTTAGGACGTTCAACGACAAAATGGGTCTTTGTCCCCGTTTGTAAAATCAATGTCGCTCTAAATTCCGCTTCCTCATCCAATCCATAAGTACAGCAAGGCCGTGAAATCTGCGGCAACATCCCTCGCACAATGGGATCATCAAAACATAATACAGCCAAGCCATAAAATGGCAGCCTATGGATAAATTCAAGAAACGCCGCACGTAATTGATTAAAATCATTTTGATAAGTCGCCATGTGATCTTCATCAATATTGGTGACGACCGAAATGGTAGGTTTAAGAAATAAAAAAGAAGCATCACTTTCATCCGCTTCTGCCACAATATAACGGCTTGTGCCTAAACGTGCATTACTGCCTATGCTATTCAACCGTCCGCCAATAACAAAAGTAGGATCGACACCTTCTTCAGTCAGAATACTGGTCACTAAGCTTGTCGTAGTGGTTTTACCATGCGTGCCTGCAATGGCAATGCCATAACGAAATCGCATGAGCTCACCCAACATTTCTGCACGCGGCACGATAGGAATACATAATTCCCGCGCACAAGCCAATTCGACATTATTCATGTCGACCGCAGAAGAACGCACGACAACGTCCGCCTGTTTTACATGTTCCGCATCATGTCCCACATGAATATCTGCGCCAAGCATGCGTAGACGTTGAGTTAATGCGTTCTCTGATAAATCAGAACCAGACACACGATAACCCTGGCAAAGCAATACCTCCGCAATACCTGCCATCCCTGCGCCACCAATTCCAACAAAATAAATGTTTTTGATACGACCCATTTCAAGTGTCCAGTTCAATGATACATCTCCTTACACATAGCTATTATTTTGTCCGTTGCATCTGCCTGACGTAATGCGTACGCTGCTTGCGCCATCGCCATACATTGCCCGCCAGGGCCCATTAATTTTTTTAAAACTTCTACCAGATTATCATCCGTCAACGCAGCTTGCTGCATCACAATAGCGGCATGTCCTGTTGCCATAAAATTCGCATTGGCTGTTTGGTGATCATCAATCGCGTAAGGGAATGGAACCAGAATTGCCCCCAACCCAACCGCACATAACTCCGCAATCGTCGACGCACCCGCCCGGCATAATACCATGTCTGCCCAGGCATATGCCTTATCCATTTCAACAATAAAAGGGACTATCTCAGCTGTCACACCTGCATTTTCATAGGCTTTGCGGGTATCCGCAAGGTGTTTTTCGCCCGTTTGATGCCATACAGAGGGACGCAGCGCTTCTGGCAATTTAGCAAGCGCCTTGGGGAGCAACAGATTAATAGCTTGAGCGCCCAGGCTGCCTCCTAAAACCAGTAACTGTTTGGCTTGTTCAGGACGATTCAATCGCAGATTGGGCGCAGGCAAATCCAAGATTTCAGCGCGCACCGGATTACCGACAGTATAAACATTACGCCGCTTCGTAAACGCATTGGGGAAGCCCTCAAAGACCCTATTCGCTAGGTGGGCCAGCCATTGATTGGTCGAGCCAGGCTTCGCATTTTGCTCATGGATCGCCAGTTTTATACCTAATATCCAGCTTGCAATCGCACCTGGACCACTGACATACCCCCCCAGCCCAATCACAACGTCCGGCTTTAACTGCCGAATAATCCGCAAAGACTGAAACAGTGCAATCAGGATA